>JABDCM010000004.1:0-55206 GCA_013288105.1 Chlamydiota bacterium | reverse complement strand
TGCAGCTGTGGAAGAGTAGCTTCTGAGAGCGCTTTTTTTAATGCCTCAAAATTCTCTGGCTCTAAGGTTTTAAAGGGTTCTAATAGACGTGAGAGGTAGAGCTCCGCATTAAGGGGTGTTGAGGGGTCTAAGATAGTATCCATTCCAGTTTTGTATTGCGAAGGAGGCAGCAGGGAGAAATAGATGCGTACCTCCTCGTGGTCTATTTTTTCTAGAAGCGTATCAAGTGCATCTAGAGGATAAGAGAGGAGCAGATCACCGAAGCTCTTCTTTGCTTGTTCATCTGGTAGGAATTGTAAAATACTTTCTGTTAACCGCTTTTGTTCTACCTTCTGCTCACCTCTTAGCTCTGTAAAGTTAAGATATGGACTAGTGAGTATTCTGAGATAGTCAGAGGAGCGCATGTTTGTTAAATATTCTCGAGCTAGGGGGTGGTTTTGGCAAGAAGAGTGGATAACCCGGATCTGTTCAGGAGAAGCTTTTTGAAGAACCTCTTTTAAAGCCTCTTTTTTGTCAGCAGATAGAGTGGGAAGAAAAGTAGTAATTTCTAAAATACGCTTACTTTTTGTAACATTCTCCTCAAACTTTGGCAGAACTGCTAAATATTGCATTATTTCCACTTCTGCTAAGTACTGTCGTGCATAAGGCTCGTGTTTGCAAAGAGCATAAATTAACTGAACATTCTTCAAGGTAGCTAATCCAAGAGCTGCTTCTAATGCCCTTTTTTTTTCACCGGATAAGGAGGGAAGGAGGGCAATAATTTTTGCAATAGCCTGCTCTTTTGTAGAGTCTGAAAAAAAGGTTTCAATCGATTTTGTTTTTACTAACGCCTTAAGAGCATCCAAAAGATCTTCTCTTTCAGCGATTTCCTCTCTTTTTTCCAAGGGCATTTCTGCTAAACGGATGAGAAACTGGTTGAGCTGTTGAGGAGACAGACTGCTTGCTACAAGAGGATCGATCAATTTCCCGAAGGTCTCTTTGAGGAATTTGCGATCATTTATGTCAAATCCATGAAGAGCGGAGCATAAATGGATAAAAGCTGAATGGGGAAGATTTTTTAGAGTATGGGGTTTAAAAATGTATTGGAGAATGTCATGGATCTTAGCTTTACAACTTCTGTATTCTTCAGAAGTGCTATATATAATCTCATTATATTCTGTTACAGGTGCGAGAAAAAGATAAGCCTGTCTATAGGTATCTTTTTGGAAGTTTTGCAGCTGTGGAAGAGTAGCTTCTGAGAGCGCTTTTTTTAATGCCTCAAAATTCTCTGGCTCTAAGGTTTTAAAGGGTTCTAATAGACGTGAGAGGTAGAGCTCCGCATTAAGGGGTGTTGAGGGGTCTAAGATAGTATCCATTCCAGTTTTGTATTGCGAAGGAGGCAGCAGGGAGAAATAGATGCGTACCTCCTCGTGGTCTATTTTTTCTAGAAGCGTATCAAGTGCATCTAGAGGATAAGAGAGGAGCAGATCACCGAAGCTCTTCTTTGCTTGTTCATCTGGTAGGAATTGTAAAATACTTTCTGTTAACCGCTTTTGTTCTACCTTCTGCTCACCTCTTAGCTCTGTAAAGTTAAGATATGGACTAGTGAGTATTCTGAGATAGTCAGAGGAGCGCATGTTTGTTAAATATTCTCGAGCTAGGGGGTGGTTTTGGCAAGAAGAGTGGATAACCCGGATCTGTTCAGGAGAAGCTTTTTGAAGAACCTCTTTTAAAGCCCCTTTTTTTTCGGCAGATAAGGTGGGAAGAAGGGCAGTAATCTTTGAGCTATATTCACCTTTTTCAACATTCTCCCCAAAGTTTTGTAAAACAGCTGCATATTGACGCACATCTATTATTTCTGCTAAGTACTTTGGTGCATAGGGATTATGTTGGCAAATCTGGTGAATTTCTCGCACAGTATCCGCATCAAGCTCTTGAAGCTCTTGGCGTAATTTCCTTAGATCTTTAGCTATATTATCTCTTTCAGAAGGGATAGTGGTAGTGGCCAGAAGAAAGGGTGCATAGTATGCTTGCTCTACAGCGCTAGAAATATCTATAATGTCCTGTTCTTTTAAAAAGGCTCTTTTAAAATCGGGTATCACCTCTGCATATTGATCTGCTTCCATGCGTGATAAGAAATCTGCAAACATTGAATTTTTGCAGAGAGAGAGGATTTCTAGGACCTGTGCTGAAGAGGCTTCTTCTAGTGCCTCTCTTAATTCCGCTTCTTTAGCTTCAGATGCATACGTCATACCGAGAATTTTCTGAATCGCCCTCTCTTTAACTGCAGGGCCCAATATCATTTCTTGAATCTTTGCAAGCGGTAATCGACCATGTCCTCTCTCGACTGCACCATAATCCGTATCTGTTAAGTCAGCCAAGCGATGAAGAGCCTCCCTCTTTTTTAAATAGAGAGAGAGTGCTCGAAAAGGAGCGCTTACAGCAGCAAATATCCGACCTAAGACACCTTCTGGCTCTTGCTGAGGAGGTGGTTGACCCCCCTCCTGTCCTGGCCCTATTCCTCTTGTTGCCATTGTCTTAATCCCCCCAATCTATTATGCTCATTGCTGATTAAGTTCGTCAATTCTTTTTTTTAAAGGTTTTATATGAAAAATCCCCAACAGCCTCCCTATCAATGGAAAACGCGTGAAGTTCTCGTTGGAAATATAAAAGTAGGGGGGGGAAACCCTATCCGTATTCAATCGATGACCACCTCAGATACACGGGATGTGCAGGCAACGGTAGAGCAAATTATGCGTTTATCAGACGCAGGTTGCGAGATCGCACGCGTCACCGTGCAGGGAATGCGAGAGGCGGATGCGTGTGAACTCATTAAAAATGCGCTTCTTAAAAAGGGGTATCTGATTCCTTTAGTTGCAGATATTCACTTTTATCCACCTGCAGCTCTTCGGGTTGCAGATTTTGCAGATAAGGTCAGAATTAACCCGGGCAATTTTGTAGATAAACGGGCCTCTTTTAAGATCATGGAATATGATGATCAGACCTACGCATCTGAACTGGAGAAAATTGCAGAAAAATTCACCCCGCTTGTGGAGAAATGTAAACGATTGAAAAGAGCCATTAGGATTGGGACGAATCATGGTTCGCTTTCCGATCGGATTATGAACCGGTATGGGGATACGGCGGCTGGGATGGTGGAATCTGCTCTGGAATTTGGTCGTGTGGCTCGTCTGCTGGATTTTCATGATCTGATTTTTTCTATGAAGGCCAGCCATACGCAGGTGATGATTTTGGCCTATCGTCTTTTGGTAGAGGCGATGCTTCAATTGGGATGGGATTATCCTCTGCATTTGGGGGTTACAGAGGCGGGAGAGGGGGAGGATGGGAGAATTAAATCGGCAATTGGTATCGGCTCTCTTCTTTTGGATGGGATTGGGGATACGATTCGGGTCTCTCTTACGGAAGATCCCTGGTGTGAAATTGCTCCTTGTAAAAAGCTTGCCACTCTTGTGCGCCCCTACCAGACTCCCCCTAAAAAGCGGGAGAAAAAAAGGCTCCCTTTAGCCTCTTTCTTGCATCGCAATGGATCTGTGGTATTGCGGATCCGTGAAGAGGAGCTTGATTCACCTACCTTTTTTCAAGATATCGGATGTGAAATGCAAGAGGGGCGTCTAGTTAAAATGCAAGATTCTGTGGATGCGCTGGTTATAGAAACTAAGAATGAAAAGCTGCAGCTTTTAGAAAGGGCAGGGATTGCGATTTTAGAGAAAGAGGCTCTTGTGACGGAAGATGAGGCGGGGTGGGAGAGGTTAAAAAGGGCAGCTCCTGCCTATATTCTCTTTTCTCCTACAGGGGATTATGTGACCCATACACGCAGGTTTTGTGCATGGATGGGGGAGAATAAGCTTGCCATTCCTCTGATTTTGGATTTTTCCTACCAGGGGAGTTTGGAGGATTTTCTGATCCCAGCTGCGGCTGAATATGGCTCTCTTTTATGTGATGGTTTTGGAGAGGGTATTTCTTTGAATGCGGATATTGCTCTCAAAGAGCGACGGATGGTTGCCTTTTCTATTCTGCAAGGGGCGCGTTTGCGTAGCTTTAAGACAGAGTTTATCTCCTGTCCAGGTTGTGGCCGCACTCTTTTTGATCTTCAAAAGGTTGCCAAGGGGATTCGAGAGCAGACAGCCCATCTTCCTGGAGTGAAGATTGCCATCATGGGTTGTATTGTGAATGGTCCAGGGGAGATGGCGGATGCTGATTTCGGGTATGTGGGTTCTAAACCTGGAAAAATCGATCTTTATATTGGAAAAAATTGTGTAGAGAGGGATATTGAGATGTCAGAGGCGGTCGACCGTTTGGTGAGTTTAATAAAAAAAGAGGGGCGTTGGGTCGAACCCTCTCTAAAATAAGAGGGGATTATGTATTCTTTGAATGAGGAGAAAGTTTCATATGCCATTCAAGTCTTTCTCTTATTTCTGAATGTTGCTCAAGAGAATAAAAGCATCTCGCATGAGGAGATGGAAAAGTTTCGAGAAGAGGCAATAACTATTTCAACACACCTTCAGCTAAAAGAAGTGGATATATCGGAAGCGCTTTCTAAGTTTAATGCTCTTGTCGAGCGGATGAACTCTTTTCTCAAAACGCCCTACCCAACTCTTCTTTTAGATAGTCCGGAGAACTTTGTGAAAGGGGAGATTCTTGCCTTTGAATACTATCTCCATCAAGAACTGAAGGCCAACTATTTGACTGTGCAGCAGGAGAAGCCCTTATTTAATGATGCTTTGCAGCTGTGGGAAAAGATAGGCACCACTCTCTCTTTGCAACAGGGCCTTTCTGAATTTTCTCAGATCGTTAAAAAACATAACTCCTATCTTCCTGATAAGAGCAAATATCCGGAGCTTCCTCATGAACTTCCTGCGCCCTAAAAGTGCTCTTATTTATCAAGAATTATGCCAACAGTTGCCAGGGGGGGTGAACTCTCCTGTAAGGGCTTTTTCAGGGCTTGACTGTACCCCCTTAATTGTTGAGTCTGGGCAGGGGGATTCATTTGTAGATGCAGATGGATTTTCTCATATCGATTATTGTGGTTCTTGGGGAGCGCTTATTCATGGACATGCACACGCTTTAATCGTTCAAGCTGTGCAAAAAAGAGTGGCAAGTGGAACTACCTTTGGTCTTTCAACTCCCGTTGAGAGCAGGTTGGCAGCAAGAATTTGCATGCATCTTCCTTCGATTGAGAAGATCCGTTTTGTCTCGTCGGGAACAGAGGCGACGATGAGTGCTGTGCGTTTAGCGAGAGCTTTTACAAAAAGAGCTCTTTTAGTGAAGTTTGATGGTCACTACCATGGCCATTCCGATTCTCTTCTTGTTCAGGCAGGTTCGGGTGTCTTACATTTTGATAATCCCTCCTTTTCGCAAGGCGTTCCTCAAGATTTTGTGAAACATACTCTTTCGATTCCCTTTAATGATAAAGAGGCTGTGCGCACACTTTTTAGAGAACGGGGGCATGAAATTGCAGCTCTTATTGTAGAGCCTATTGCTGCCAATATGGGGCTTGTATTGCCTGAGAGGGGTTTTTTAGAGTTATTAAGAGAGGAGACGCGCAAAGCGGGAGCTCTTTTAATTTTCGATGAGGTGATTACAGGTTTTCGGGTAGGGCTTCAAGGGGCGCAAGGACTGTTTAAGATTACCCCTGATATGACCTGTTTAGGGAAGATTATCGGAGGGGGCTTTCCTGCGGCTGCATTTGGAGGGAGAGCGGAGATTATGGAGCTTTTGGCACCTGTAGGTGCTGTCTATCAAGCGGGGACCCTATCAGGCAATCCGGTTGCGATGGAGGCAGGTCTTCAGGCACTGCTTCTTTGTGAGCGGCCCCATTTTTATGCCTCTCTTGAGGAAAAAGCGCTTTTTTTACTCAAACCGGTTGAGGAAAAAATCAAAGAGAGGGGGCTTGATTTCTGTTTAAACAGGGTGGGTTCTATGTTTACTCTTTTTAGCGGAAGGCGAGAGGTGAAAAGGTTAGCGGATGTAAAGGCGTGTGATTCCTCTCGATTTAAGCAATTATGGCACTTTTTATTGGGAGAGGGTATTTATTTTTCCCCCTCTCAATTTGAGGTGAATTTTATCTCATCTGCCCATACGTGGGACCATCTTCTTGTTACGCGTAATGCCCTTTTAGCTCATCTAGATGAGTAACATAAGATGCATTCAGAAAGAGATCCGTGCAGTTGCTTTACGTGCACAGCGCGCATATGAAGAGATTCAATTAATAGTCGTTTCCAAAAATAGAACAGTAGAAGAAATTCAAGAGGTATATAAAGAGGGGTGCCGGGATTTTGGAGAGAGTAGAATTCCTGAAGCTTTGCAAAAAATGGAGTGCACCCCCTCAGATATTCGATGGCATTTTATTGGAAAATTACAGAAAAATAAGGTAGGTAAGGCCATAGGAAAGTTTGCTCTTATCCATTCTGTGGACTGCTATGAGCTTGCAGAATATATCTCCACATTAAGTGAAAAGAGGGGAGTGAAAACAGCCATCCTTCTACAGACAAATACTTCAGGAGAACTCAGTAAGGGGGGGCTTTCTCCAGAAAAGTGGGAGGAGCTATTTCCAAAAGTGCTTGAGCTAACGGGAATAGAGGTGGCAGGTTTGATGACAATGGCTCCCTACACCGAGGATGAGAGAGTTATCAGAAACACCTTTTGTTTACTCAAAAGATTACAAGAAAAGCTGCAGAAGGTGTATGGTGTTCCTTTAGCGACTTTGTCTATGGGAATGAGTCATGATTATCCTCTAGCTATAGAGGAGGGGGCGACTCTTATACGTTTAGGAGAGGCGATTTTTTCATGAAACTCACTGACATTTATAATGATCCCAAAATTAAACCCTCGCACTGGATGTTCTGGGAAAAGGGCTCCTACCAAACCTCTCTGATTAAACCAAAACAGGCAATGGCTAACCGAGAAACTCTTGCCCATCTCTACCTCGATTGTGTAAAAGAGCGGGCAGATCCTCAAGCAAATCCCTTCCTTCGCTATCTGTGGACGCAAGTAGTCGATCCCAAACCACCCCTTGGAATTCCTCGGATCATTGGAGAAGATGGCTTTTTACGCATGTATGCAATGGGATCCCCCTTAAAAGTCGGACTTTTTAGAAGAATTTGGGAGAGGTTACAAGAAAAAGAGGAGCTCATAAAGCTTCTCTTGCCCTCTCCTCTTCGAGTAGAATGTCAAGAGCTTTCTCATCCCTTTTATGACGTAGATGCCTCCCCCCCAGGTTTTGCTCCTAAGTTTTTTACCCGTTCTCGTTTGAAAAAAGATGAGGAGCTGTTGCAACACATTGCCTCTGACTTAAAACTGATTGCTAATATAGAAAAAAATGAAGAGCGCAAATGGTTAACATTAGCAATATTAAGTCATGGTGCTGTCTATCGTGAATTGGATCGTCTTGTTATTGAAATTCCCTCTTTTCATGAAAAGGGAAAATGGATTTCTTACAGCTGTGCACAACATTTTATTGCGGAAGGGATAAAGACGGTGAGTCTCCGCCCTTTACAGGAGGGAGCTTCAGGAATTTATCTCTGTCAAGGGACAGAATTATGGCCCTCTCAGCCCTCTGTGCTGGGTTCGATTCTGGCAAATTTTGCAATTCACGGATCGGCCACAGCTGCGTACGCCCATTCTTGGAGAAGAATTCACCAACATTTACGAGAGTTACAAGGAAAAGAGGGGAAGTTGCCTCTGGTTGCGGGACATAGTATGGGGGGATCTCTTGCGATTCAGATTGGGCTCTATTCTCACAATTTGATTGAGAATATTTATGCTTTTAACCCCCCTATGCCCAATGAGAGAGATCATGAGTTTTACCACCATTTATCTGCTGCAATCAAAGACAAAATTCTTATCCACGTCAACCTTGATGATTTTGCATTTTGGAGGATTGGAGCAAAAGTGGTGGGAAAGGTCACCCTATTTTTAGGAAAGAGCCGTTGGAGATATTTTCCTATTACTTATAAAGATTATCTTCTCTTATTTGTTGCGCTTGGCAAGTTTATTGTTAATGTTAGACGGGCATTTCCTGCGCATCAACATATTATCGCATTATATGAAAATTGGGTCTCTGTAGAGCTTACTGAGGCTGAAATTGCCAAGGAAAATCAGGAGAGAACAGCGAGATTTGATTATCTGCATTTTTTCCCAAGGCTCTATCGACCCCTCAATCGTCTTGTGCGCTGGATAAGAAGGTGGTTTGGCTGGTCCTTTGAGCAGGAGTATTTGAGAAATGAGGTTGAGATCATTGCTCTGCACGAGAGAGATTTGATGGATACATTAACGGTTGAAAATAAGGAGGAGATTGAGAAGGAGCTCAGGGAGCTCAGGCGTCAGAAAGAAAAGGTAATTGCAGCTCTGAATAAATTATAATCGGCCGAGGCTTTTCCCAGGCAAAGGCCCTCGGCTAGACGCCTCGGTCTTTGGCCTGGGGAGGGGAGGGGGGCGCTAAAGCTTCGCAATGGCGTTCATACCTCCAATGAACAAGCGTTGAAAGATCGCCTACACACCATCGCAAAAGAGAAGAATATTCATTTCAATGCCTGCTGGAAACAACTTCTTCTTGAAAGATTTCTGACCCGTCTCTCTGATTAGAATCACTTCGTCTCCATTGTAACTGTTCAGAGGGGCCGCAGTCGCGCTCCGAGTGTAGCAAAGAGGCTCAAAGGGGCGGCCCTCTGAACGGTTACGCCTCCACTTCCTGAGCAGTTACTTTAATACAATTTTAATGAAAATTTAATCGGACTCATGTACCATCTGCCTTGGTTCAAATTTGAACATAGGCATTTATCATGGGTAGTTCAGCTGCTAAAGTTAAGTTGGGAGGAATCGGTCATCATGTACCCACATCCCCTTCCCCCTCAAAAGGGAAACCATGGGGTTTCGCTATTGCCATAATTGTGGGCATAGGTGGACTTGCTGTAGGAGCAGTTGGACTTGCTGGTGCGCTTAGCAATAGGGCTCAAGTCGGTGCAATTATCATGATGGCAGCTGGCGGTGGAAGCGGAATAATTCTATTGATTATCGGCATTGTGGGTATTGTGAAAAATCAACAGAGCGGCAGTCATCAACGGGTGGATCCTAAACGTAGCAGTGCGACTCATGAATCGGATTCAACAGAATCTACAGGAACTACTAGAGCCATCGATGCGCAAAACGACTCGGTATATAGACCTGAAGAATGGGAAACTCTTTGGAAGGTAAAGGTTTTGGATATTGTTCCAAAACGTCCACAAGTTGACCTGAGCAAAGGAGATCAGATTCTTCTATATATCCCCGCAAGGATTCTGGTTGATGGACGAGAAACAGAGCTTACTTTGAACGTTCTGAAAGAAATTAGTAAGGGTCCATTCGAGTATCCCAGTCAATCCGTTACAGAAGTATTCGGCAATAAACCTGCTCCAGGAGGATGGGTTCTTATTGATAGAATGGTGCTTCCTGATAGCATGGGAAAAAGTTATGCTCTCCAGCAAATAATGGTAGAGGAACAAGATTGCAGCATGCCGACTGTACTGGAGGCTGTCGTGCTTAACCTGATGGTCTTTGCCCGCACTGAAGAACGATTGTATGGACAAAAGCCTTTGACTTACACTCATTGTATTGAAAAAACGCGTGATCAATATCCTGTCATGGTTGGGGGCTTTGGCCAGAAAGGCCTCTCTTTCTTAGACAACGCCCGTGACAAAAGATCCTGTGGCGTCGCTCGTGTCCGGCGGCGGTTCTATTAGTGCTAGATTACTTGGTATTTGCATTAAAAAAGCAATTTCTTCAATTTTTTATCAAAAGATAATTTTAATATCTCAGCCTTAATAAAAATTTAATCTTATTCCTGTATCATCTATCTTGGTTAAGATAGTTTTTATAAACATAGGCATTTATCATGGGTAGTTCAACTTCTGGAGTTGGGCCGGAAGGAATCGGTCATCATGTACCCACATCCCCTCCTCTCTTAAAATGGAAACCGTATGTTTTCGCTATTGCCATCATTGTGGGCATGGGTGGAGTTGCTGTAGGAGCAGTTGGACTTGCTGGTGTGCTTAGCAATAGGGCTCAAGTCAATGCAATTATCATGATGGCAGCTGGCGGTGGAGGCGGAACGATTCTATTGATTATGGGCATTGTGGGTATTGTGCACAATCAACAGAGCAGTAGTCAGCAACAGGTGGATTCTAAACGTAGTGGTGCAACTCATGCGGATTCGGCAAGACGTACAGAAATTATCAGATCCATTGATACAGAGGGTGGCTTGGTATATGGACCGCAAGCATGGAGAATTTGGGATGTAGAGGTTTTGGATACTGTTTCACAACGTCCACAAATTGATCTGAAAGAAGGAGATAAGGTTCTTCTATATATCCCGAACAGCATTCGAGTTAATGGCACAGAACAACTTTTGACTCTGAAAGTGCTGAAAGAAATTAGCGGTGGTCCATTCAAGCGTCTCAATGAATACGTTGAAAGAAAATTAGGCGATAACATCGCTCCAGGAGGATGGGTTCTTATTGATAGAAAGGTACTTCCTGATAGCCAGGGACAAGCTTATGAAGTCCAGAACAAGAGGGTACAAGACAAAGGTTGTTCTATCCCGAGTATGCTGGATGCTGTCGTGCTTAATCTGATGGTCTTTGCCTTTACTCAAGAACGAGTATATGGAGAGGGGACTTATACTCATTGCAGGGAAATAATAGAGGGGAAATATCCTGTCGTTGTTGGGGACTTTGCCCCCGATGGCCTCGATGTCTTCTTCAACCAATTGGGTGACAATCGCAACTGCTGTGGTATCGCTTGCGCTCTATGGAACTTCCCAATATATTAACCTGAGTTTTGTGTTTTTCTCCCTCAAATTCAGTTTATTAGAAGAAAATCGGGCACGGTAACGGGAGCGGTAACGTTCACGAAAGAGAACATCTAAGCTGGTTTTTAAAAAAATGATTCAAGGGCCTTCTTTCGTGAACGTTACCGTGCCCGATTCTTGTGAAAGATAGCCTGAATAGTTACTAATCGGAAAAGCACAAGAGATGCAAGCAAACTTCCTGAGTTTAAGGGAGAAAAACCCAAAACTCAAGTTATAATCGCCAGATCTCTTTCGCATACTCTTGAATGGTGCGGTCACTGGAAAACTTACCCACAGAGGCCACATTATAAATCGATTTTCGAATCCATGTTTCCCGGTTTTTATAAAGTGCACTCACCTGCTCTTGACTATTTACATAAGAGTGAAAGTCTGCAAAGAGAAGATAGTGATCCCCCCACTCCAATAAACTCGACACAATCGGCTTAAATAAATCATGATCGCCTGCACTAAAAAGTCCATCTCGAATCGCATCTACAACCCTTTTCAAAGCAGGATCTTTTGAATAATAATCCCAGGGCTGGTACCCCTCCTTCCTCAGCTTTTCCACCTCTTCAATCTTTAAACCGAAAATAAAAATATTGTCCGCTCCCACCTCTTCCAATATTTCAATATTAGCCCCATCTAAAGTTCCAATCGTCAAAGCTCCATTTAAAGTAAATTTCATATTGCCTGTACCAGATGCCTCCGTACCAGCTGTAGAAATTTGTTCCGAAAGATCTGCCGCTGGAATAATGCGCTCCGCTAAAGAGACTCGATAGTTTTCTAAAAACACGATCTTTAAATACTGAGAAACCAGAGCATCATGGTTAATAACATTGGCAACTGAGGTAATTAATTTAATGATTTTTTTTGCTATAAAATAACCCGGAGCCGCTTTTCCACTAAAAATTACCGTGCGGGGAATCCATTCTTTATTCGGGTTATCTTTGATTTGAAAATAGGTGTGAATAACGCGCATGATATTGAGCAGTTGTCGTTTATATTCATGAATGCGTTTAACATGGCAATCAAATAGGGAGTCAGGATCTACAGAGATCTCATGTTCAGAGAAAATGATTTTGGCCAGATGGACCTTATTCTCCCTCTTAATGAGGTCCCACTCTTGGCGAAAACTGGCATCATCTGCATAAGAGTTGAGTCGTTTGAGATCATAGAGATCTGTTGCCCATTTATCGGTCAATTTATCTGTAATTAAACGTGCAAGAGGTGGGTTACAGACTTTTAACCAGCGCCGGGGGGTAATTCCATTGGTTTTATTTGTAAATTTTGCATTCTCCATCTCCCAGAAGGGTTTAAAGAGGTGCTGTTTCAAAAGGTCTGAATGGAGAGCAGAGACCCCATTGACTTTGTGCGAGCCTACAATAGCTAAATGGGCCATGTTGATTTTTTTGGGCTCACTCTCCTCAACAATAGAGAGGGCTCGCTGTTTTTCTAAATCCCCAGGATAGTGTCTATTGACCTCTTGTAGCCAGCGCGCATTAATCTCATAGATGATTTCTAGATGGCGAGGCAGTAGATTCTCAAGGAGAGGGACCGACCATCTTTCGAGCGCTTCAGGAAGAAGAGTATGGTTGGTATAGGCGAAGGTATCTCGCGTTAACTGCCACGCCTTTTCCCAACTGAGCTCCTCTCGATCCATCAGAAGACGCATCATCTCAGCAATCGCAAGGGCAGGATGTGTATCATTTAACTGGATCGCAACCTTATCTGGAAGAGCATCTAGATGAATATGACCCTTCGTGTATCTTCGGATGATATCCTGAATAGTCGCAGAGACTAGAAAGTATTCCTGCTTCAATCTCAATTCTTTACCCTCGAAAACATTATCATTTGGATAAAGAATCTTCGAGATATTTTCTTTTAGGGTGACCTCCTCAACCGCTCGGATATAGTCACCATGATTAAAATAGCTTAAATCAAAGCCTCTAGGTGAGCGCGCTTGCCAGAGTCGAAGCGTATTGACAGTATTATTGTTGTAACCGGGAATAGGATTATCATAGGCCATAGCCATGACCTCTTGTGTATCCACCCACTCACAACGCAGCTTTCCGGAAGAATCGGTATATTTAACTACCCGTCCATAAAATTGAACAGGATAGAGATATTCTGCACGACAGATTTCCCAGGGGTTGCCATAGCGAAGCCAGTTATCTGGAGTTTCAAACTGGTTTCCATGGATAATTTTCTGTGTAAAGATCCCATAATCATACCGAATGCCATAGCCATAACCTGGAATTCCCAACGTAGCCATCGAATCTAAAAAGCAGGCAGCAAGCCTTCCCAACCCCCCATTTCCTAATCCCGCATCTGCCTCAATCTCTACTAAAAAATCGATATCATACCCCAGATCACGGACAGCTTTTTTACAATTTTCCCAAAGATTTAAATTGACTAAACTATTTTGAAGAGTGCGTCCCATGAGAAACTCCATGGAAAGATAGTAGACCCGTTTCACATCTTTTTCATAATATTGCTGTTGGGTCTTGATCCATCCATCTACAAGATGATCGCGAATCGTATAGGCAACCGCAAAAAAAAGATCTCTTTTAGTGGCTGTATAACGATCTTTTCCAAGAGTAAAATGGATATGATCGATGATTTGAGTTTGAAGAGAGGTGGCATCTCCTTGGAGAATTTTTTCTTTAAAGAGATCTAATTCAGACATAATATAGATGGTAAAATTTTTAGTTTAAGTCGTCAACGCTTTCTTGTTTTTAATCAGAGGTCTTTGTACAATAGTACGTATGGATTGTCAAACTTGTTTTGGAAGTAGGATAGCTTCTTATCATCAAGAAAAGGTAAGACCTGATAAGGAGATGCCTCCTCCTTATCAGATGCGCTCTGCTTTTCATATCACCTGTTTTGTTTTGACTGTCCTAGCATTTGTTATTCTTTTTAATTTTGATAGACTTCCAGCTCTCCGTCAAGATCTGCTTTCACTGTTTAAAAATATTAAGTGGCTCTCCTTTGGAATAGGGATAGGGGTCACGGTGCTCTTTTCTGCAGGCGCTTTCCTCTTGATTCGTGAGGTCAAAAAGGGGAAGGGTAGCTTCTACGGGGAAAAACATTGGGTTCCGATTGTTTTAAAAAAAGAAGATTACAAAAAGGTTGGATACTTAGATACATCTACACAGGTAGACGAAAAAGGCATAGCGTTGGTTTACCAGAACAAACACTGCGTGCACCATTCATGGGTATCTTTAGGGGTCTTTGCCTTTAAACCTTTAGAGATTGTGTTAACGATGGGGTATCATCTATTGCGTACTCTCATAGTTCCTTTCTATATTCTCTATCATATAGCTCGAAAAACTGAGTTTAAGGGAGAGGGACAATTTAAGTGGAAAGATATCTCTAGGCAGATGAAATACTCTCTACGTGTGGTGGTGATGTCACCTTTTTATGGATTGGCATGTATGTACGCTGCGCTTTATCAGAAGATCGATTGGCTAAATGGGGGAAAATTGCTTTCTCTCTTAGAAAGAGAGTGGGCAGGTGATGTCCCTCTTTGTCAGGGGTTTTGGATAACTATTCCTGCTCCTGGATTCAAGTGGGAGGGGGGTGGCTCTCCTGAAAAGCTTGGAAGAAATGGATCTTATATGGCTGGTTGTTGGCAACCTATAGCGGTTGTAAAGGATAGAAAGAGTGCTAGTACATGGGGTTACGACCAGACAGGGGGTAAGTATGGTGTCTCTTTTCGATCGATTATTCTACAAACAGATTCAGGGTATATAGCCCATGGTCACCCTTCCTTATTAACTGATGCTAACGTTACATAACAAGAAGAGCGGGATTCTCCAGAAATTGTTGGACCGATTTGATAAACTGGGCGGCAGTTGCTCCATCAATCACCCGATGATCTGCAGATAGAGTCAGGATTAACGATTGACCCGCAACCACTTTCCCCTCTTTAATCGAGGGCTGCTCCTCAATGGCTCCTACTGCCAAAATGGCAGCTTGCGGGGGATTCAAAACAGCACAAAATTCTGAAAGACCAAACATTCCCAAATTGGAGAGGGTAAAAGAGCCCCCCTTATATTCATATTCTTTCAGTTTACCAGAACGAGCTCTCTCTGCAAGCTCTTTTACTTCAGCAGAAATCTGACCTAAATCTTTGAAATCAGCATGTCTAATAATAGGAGTGATTAATCCCCCCTCGATACTGACTGCGACAGAAATATCAATGGTTTTGAACTGAATAAGGGTCTGATTGACACTGTTAAACCCGCTATTTACCTCTGGATGTTTACGCAAAGCAAGAGCACAGGCTCGAATAAGAAGATCATTCACACTGATCTGTATCTTGTGAAAGTTAAGCTGTTTTCTCAGTTCCATGAGAGCAAGCGCATCGACTCTTTGTTTCACATAAAAATGGGGGATAAAGCTCTTTGCCTCTTGCAACCGTTTTCCGATCGCTTTACGCATAGGTGTTAGAGGGATTTCCTCATACGTTCCAGGAGGAGTTGAGGGGGATTCTTTGTGTCCAAAGGAGAGGAGAGCTTGAGGCTGCGCTTTTTCAAGGTCCTGACTTTTCACACGTCCACCAGGACCACTTCCTTTCACAGAGGTAAGATCTAAACCCTGTTCACGGGCTTTTTTACGAGCAAGAGGGCTGGCAAAGTGGCTCGTTGTCTCTTCTTGCAAAGAGAGGGGAAGAGGGGGCTCAGGAACAAAAGCTGGTTGAGAAAAAGAAAGGGGAGCAGGGGCAGAGGAGAGCTCCTTTTTTTGAGCAGGCTTTTTACTGACTGGAGAGGGTTTTTTTTCCTCACTCTCCACCTGCTCTATATTTTCATCCTTTTCTGTGGAAAAAAGGGCAATCGGTTGATTAACTTTGGCAAACTGCCCCTCCTTAATGAGGATTTTGCGTAACCACCCCTCATCTAATGCTTGATGTTCGACAGTCGCTTTATCTGTGGTGACTTCGAAAATGACCTCTCCAGCTGTGACAAACTCCCCCTCCTTTTTATGCCATTTTGCAACTGTTCCCTCCTCCATCGTTGGGGAGAGTTTCGGAAGAGTAAGTTTGAAAAGCATAGTGTCCCTCTCAATTTAGTGTTGTTTTAATCGCTTGTAAAATGCGTGAAACATTTGGAAGCGTTTCTGCTTCTAGGGGTTTAGAATAGGGCAGGGGAGTTTCTCTTTGACAGATGCGCGCAATGGGCGCATCGAGATAATCAAAAGCAAACTGGTTAATTTGAAAGCAGATTTCAGCTGCAATGCCGGCAAACTGGTGCCCCTCCTCAACAATGACCACATGGTGTGTTTTTTGAATCGATTTCAAAATAGTGGCAATATCTAGTGGCTTAATGGTGCGTAAGTCTACAAGTTCTATGGAGAGCCCCTCTTTTTTTGCCTCTTCAACCGCCTGTTGACAAACCGTGACCATACGACTATGGGAAATCAGGGTGAGCTCTTTTCCCTCATGGACGACGCGCGCTTTTCCTATAGGAATCAGATATTCCTCTTTAGGAATCTCCATTTTCATTCCATAGCTCAGTTCATTTTCGAGGAAAAGAACAGGGTTATTATTACGGATCGCTGATTTAAGCAGTCCTTTAGCATCATAGGGATTACTAGGGGCCACGATGAGGAGTCCTGGAAGATTGCTGTAGAGAGCTTCTACAGAGTGGGAGTGTTGACAGGAAACTTGCGCTGCAGCTCCATTGGGACCTCTGAAAACGATGGGGACATGGAAACGACCGCCCGACATATAATGGATTTTAGCAGCATTGGAGATGATCTGATCTGCTGCTACAAAAGAGAAATTCCAGCTCATGAACTCAACAATGGGACGAAGCCCTGTCATGGCCGCACCAATCCCCAGTCCCGTAAAGCCCAGTTCAGAAATAGGGGTATCTAAAATACGTGAGGGGCCCCACTTTTCAAGAAGTCCTTTGGTGACCTTATAGGCCCCCTGGTATTCAGCGACCTCTTCTCCTAAAACGAAGACCGTAGGATCTCGTTCCATCTCCTCATCAATTGCTTGTTTGAGCGCCTCTCGCATTTCTACCAACTGCATCTCAGGGGGCATAGACCCCCTCTTCCAAAGTGGCAAGCGAGGGCCATGGACTATTTTCTGCAGTTTTCATAGCATCCAGTATTTCCTGTTTGATGTGCTGATCTATTTTTTTGAACTCAGCCTCATTGAGGAGGTTATTTTTTTCTAACACCTCTTTTAAATGGAGAAGGGGATCTCTTTGTAGAAGGGCCTGAAGGGCCTCTTTCCCTCGATAGGAGGCGGGATCAGAAATAGAGTGCCCTTTAAATCTTTCGCACACACATTCCACAAGGATAGGCTTACCTGTTTCTAGAACCTCCTTATAGATATGAGAGAAGCCTTCGAAACAGTTGAAATAATCCATTCCGTCGAGAGTATATCCCTTGATACCATAAGCAGGAGCCTGTTTTTCTGCTATTTTATCTGTAGCAAGAGCGCGGCTGACATGGGTTCCCATTCCCCATTGATTATTCTCGATGATGATAATAAGAGGAAGTTTCCATAGGGAGGCGAGATTCAAAGTTTCATGGTAGGCGCCTTGAGCACACGCCCCCTCTCCGAGAAAACAGATGGAGGCCCCCCTTTTCTTGAGGTATTTTAGAGAAAATGCAGCACCTAAAGCGATAGGAAGATGACCGCCTACAATTCCAAATCCGCCTAGAAGATGGTCTGTGTAGAGGTGCATAGACCCTCCACGTCCTTTAGCATTACCTGTTGCTTTGCCATAAAGTTCCGCCATCAACTCTTCAGCGGTTGCCCCTAAAAGGAGAGCATGTGCATGACATCTGTAGGTAGTGCTATACCAATTTTCTGTACCAAAAGCTTGAATTGCGGAGACGGCGATTGCCTCCTGACCTATATAGGAGTGGTAAAACCCCCCTACAAGCCCATGTTGATAGGCAGATTCACCTCGTATTTCGAAATGGCGAATCAGTAACATCTGTCGGAGAGCTGTGAGCAGTTTTTCTTTGCCCTCCCGTTTAATAAAAAGGGATTCTCTTTCAGGTGAGGGGGTAGAATGTGGAGAAAAATAGGGATTTGTCATTTTGTAAACCGTGAATTTACTCTAACGATTATCCACAGAAAAATTCAAGTAGGATACGCCTGAGACCAGGCGTATCTTTTAATATGGGTGGTGTGTTCTTATTTTGTAGGTCCGCCAAAATATTGGAAGCTACCCCAGCTTCCGGTATTATTCATTGTAGTTTGAATAGTATAGGGGTTGGATGTGCATGTTGTCGCTGCTGCATCTACTCCTGCGACGCCATTAAAGTTTACTAATGTAACTGTTTCCTCCAGTGTAGTTGTCGTATTTGTTTGTATCCGCAAATTTCTTTGGTAAGCTGCATGAGTCCATCCGCTGGCCGCTTGACGTCCGCTACCCATCTGATCCTTTGTAGAGCAGGGATTGGCAAGGGCAGAGAAAACCTCACCCCCAAAACTTACCCATTGAGCAACGGTGTCAAGACCCTTCTTAAATAAAGTACCTGGATAGTAGCCCAGCCAACTCCAAGAGGGTCCCGAATCAGCATCTTCGATACCGAACCACCAATTGCTTTGATAAAGCTGAAACTTAATTCCTATCTCATGTTGTGTACTACCATCACTACTGATGCCGTTAAAGCCGGTACCAGGGAAAATAGTCGGATGTGTCTGCACCCACCCCTTGTGTAATTGGTTATAACCCCCGATGTTATCTCCATCTCCCCCATAACCATTCGTGGTAAAATAGATAAAGAGGTGAGCAGAATCGTCCCCGTTCAGGCTCTTATCAACGGTCAATCCCGCTTCGACAGAATGGGTTTTCGTTGTTTGATAATTTTGCAGCCAGGTTTGTGAAATCGAGTGATCACTACCATTCCCTGAAGGGGTATTGATTTGAGGATTCCATAGGTTTAACAGACCTTCGCAACCATAGGCTTGTACCGTTTGTGAGCTGGTCGCATGAAAATAGCCTTGGGGATTAGGAGGAGCGGAGTCAATCCTTCCCTCCCTTCTTGTGGATCGATGTATATTGACGAGACGACCCCCCTCTTTTGCGCTCTTTACATGGGCAATAGAAAGAGTAGATAGATCTGGACGTAAAACGGGAACATGCCCTTTTGGACCGGGCTCGCCAATATCAAAACGGGCGCGCTTGGAGGCTCTTTTAGGATCAGATGTATCAGTTTTCTTGCTATCAGAAGGAGGAGAGGCGATCTCACCGCTTGTTTGGGATTCTATCGGAACCCAGTCCACAACCTGACCGCGAGGCGTCGTCGTCGTTTTTGCTACTTTTAATTGTGCTTGACGTCTATCCATCCAAGCAGCGAGCGCACTGAGAGCCCTTCCACTCGCATAACGACAGCTAGAAATATTACCAGACCAAGGTCTGTGTGCAGAAACAACTTGTTGCGTTTTAGTCAGAGCAGTGGAGTGGCTACGTACCACTTTTCCTGCTCCCCATACCATCTGAGGTAATCTCTGCTCTGTTCTTAGAAAAATACTCATGACCTACCCTTTAAATTTTGTTAATAGCACCTAAAGTATTTCTTAACAAACAATTTATATAAAGTACATTTTTAAATACATAAGCCATAATAGCTTAACAATAACTTTACCATCATTTTGCGCCTTAATATTATCTTAATTTTTATATGGTAAAATGGAAGAAAAGGAAAATATATGGTTTACGGGCCGCACTTCGGACAAAATATTAATAGGTTAGATCCTGTACAAAAAGACCCCAGAGATCCTCGAGATGAAAAAAAGAAGAAATTTGGGCGCATGTGGAGAGAATCCAATGAAAAAATTCCTATAGAGCCTAAAGCCTCCTCAGCAACTATCGAAAGAAAGACCATTTTTGAAGATCATGGACATTCAAGTCAGGTTTTAAAAAAATTCTTAGAGCTCACGACTTTAGAGGAAAAAATTGGTCAGCTGATCTTCTTAGAAATAGAGGCTATTTATGATGCACAGGCGCAGTTAGAAATAGAGCTTCTGATTCAGACATGGCGCATCGGGGGTATTATCATACGAGGAGGGGATCCTCTGCGTGAAAAATATTTGATTGAGAGATTTCAAGCTGTTTCAAAAACGCCCCTATTAATCGCCAGGAGCTATGAGTATGGGCTTAATTCCTTTGTTAGAGGGGATGAGGATTTTAATTTTGATTCACAGGGAATGGGGGTTATGGAGGTCAATCGCCGAGCTGGTGTCCATATACAATTTAGCGAGAATGAGGAGAGTCAGGAGGCTAAATCTTTTCGCAAGGGGATTCGAGCAGCAGGAGGGATTGTCGGTAGAAAGGGGGTGAATCATGCTACGATTGGAATGGGGTCACTTTATTTTTCAGAGTGTCAGATAGAGCATTTAGATTTTCAGGGAGAGGCTTTTATTGTTAAATCCCATGTGAGTGAGACGATTTTGCAGCTTGCACAAAGGGTGCGTTCTGGGAAAATTTCTATAGACTCCATTGATCGACGCGTCAAAAAGCTTCTTTCTCTGAAGGCGCACTTTTTTGATCTTTAAGAGCCGTTTTTTCAAGAGAGGAGAGGCGCTCTTCGAGCGCTTTTAGCCTGTCCATCCATTTACTAATATTTTTGAGTTTAACGAACTGTTCGTTAAATTCTTTGATGGGAATGGCGGGGGCGCCACTATAAATACCACTCTTTTCAATGGATTTACTGACCGCACTTCTAGCAGCTAGCATGACCTGGTCTGTAATGTGGAGATGGCCCACAACTCCTACTTGTCCCCCCATAATCACATGGTGGCCTGTCTTAGTGGATCCAGCTATGCCCACTTGAGAGACGATGAGATTATGCTCCCCAAGAGAGACCTGATGGGCGATTTGCACGAGATTATCAATTTTCGTTCCAGCTCCAATGTAGGTCGTTTTAAAACGGGCACGATCGATGGTTGTATTAGCACCTATTTCTACATCATCTTCCAGCACAACTTTTCCAAGTTGCTTCAGAGGGTGATGGATTCCCTTATCATCAGTGAAATATCCAAATCCACAGGAACCGATGACAGCTCCCGGTTGAATAATGACACGATTCCCAAGTTCACATCCCTCTCGAATCGTGACATGAGCATGGATAACACACCCTTTCCCTAAAAGAGCCTCCGCTCCTATAAATACAGAGGCACCTATGCGGGTTCCTTCTCTAATTTTCGCTCCCCGGTCAATGACAGAATAGGGGCCGACCTCTACATTTTGATCCAGGACTGCTTCTGGATGAATAATGGCAGTCGGATGAATCCCTAAAAAACCGGAAGGGGGAGCTGTTATAAACAGGGAGAGAATCTGCTGAAAAGCAAAAGAGGGGAATTTATTCAAAAGCAAAAAACGCCCCGTTGGAAGGGGCGTTTGGTTGGAAGGAACAATCACAGCTCCTGCTTTAGATGAAAAAAGCTGCTTCTCGTAACGAGGATTGTCTAAAAAAGCAATCTCCTCCGGTCCCGCTTGCTCTAAATCCTCCACCCCATGAATCAGATATTGGGGATCCCCCATTAGCTGAGATGCGGTGAGTGTCGCAAGTTCTCCCAGAGAATAGAGCTTCTTTTCAGCCATTTTCTTTCGCCCCTTTTTCAGCTTCAAAAGCTCCATCCAATGCCTTAATCACCTCTTGTGTGAAATCAAGAGTAGGAGCATAGGCAAATGTGGAGTCCTCGCTGATAATCAGTGCTAAGTGATTTTTCTCACGTACTGTTTCAGCAGCTGAACTTACTTTATCGTGCAAAGTCTGTAACATTCTGTAATTGGCTTGATTCAAAAGTTGATAATATTGTGTTTGATAGCGGCTCATCTCTTGACTCAATACTTGAAACTTCTGCTTGAGTTCCTCCTCCGCTGTAGGAGAAAGCCCATCCATGTATTCCTGATCTTCTAATTTCTTCGCAATATCAGAAAGCTCCTTATCACTCTTTTCTAATACCTCTGTCATCTGCTTTTTCATCGCTTCAAAACTATTCTTTTCCTGCTGCCCAGCTTTAGAATGTTCAACACATTTTTTAAAATTAACAAATCCTAAACTCTCTTCAGCTGCAGAAAGAGTGCTGAGCGTAAGAGCTCCGACTGTTAATAGACTTATGTATAAAAAGTTTTTTTTCATGATTTCTCCCTATTCAATTAAAAATTTCCCCCCATTGCAAAGAAGAAGCGCTGGGTATTATCTACTCTATTCCCATTGACATACTCTACAGGATGTATGGGCCAACCTAAGCCTAACATAATAGGCATATTACGCATAATCTCTATTCTAATTCCAAACCCGACAGTAGCAGCCAGCGAGGAAATATAGAACTCACGTTTAGAGACGGCTCCTGCATCGACGAAGGCAAAGGCATCCAAACAGGGGTTTTTGAGCAGATTATACTGATATTCTTCAGAAAGTAAAAGGGAAGAAAGCCCCCCTGCAGGCTCATTATTCGCAAATTTGGGTCCTATGATGTAATTTCGGTAACCTCTGACAGTGGTTTCCCCCCCTAAATAGAGCCGTTCACTCAAGGGGAGGTCATTAGCGGTTGTTGTTCCATAGGTTTTGATAAATTGGATATCAGCGCGGAATTTGAGGACGCTTTTTTTACTCACCGGATAATAATAGGTATTGAGATATGCAAACTTCATGAACTGATAGTTACCCCCTAAACCTGCAAGTTCGTAGAGAAGACGGGAGCGGAATCCATTAGTGGGTCGTCTTGGGTGATCTGTGGAATCATAGTTGAAGGAGGTCCCCGCAGCTGAGATGCACCCTGTTTTTTGAGCTGCTTGATCTAAAGCTGCCGTTTGCTGGCCAGAAACACTCACATTGGTATGTAACAGTCGATAGGTTAAAGCATGTTTTAAATACTCGTTACAAATGTAGGTAGCATGGATGTTACCCCCATAAGTTTTGAGTTCGTAGGCACGAGAAAGGGCTCTATTATCTGCTTTTTCTAGATCAAAACCCACTATCCAGGGGGTATCTAGGAAGTAGGGCTTTGTCCATTGGAAGATATAGGAGGTTACGCGATCCCCAATATTCACTTTGGCGTGGGCATACTCTCCCCCTCCTCGTAAGACCCTGGGCCCTTTTTGAAAGAGCTGAGTGACCCCCGCAATATTAAAATTTCTCTCGGTGACCTCCACCCCGCCGAATAACTGATCAATGGAGCTAAAACCAAAGAAAAGGCCTACATTTCCTGTATCCCCCTCCTGAACCTCAATAAAAATATCTCGGAACATGCAATTTTCTGCTTCTTCCTCAAGCTGCGATTGAACAGCATAGACATTGACAGTGTCAAAAAGACCTGTATGAACGAGCCTTTTTTCAGTACCTTCTAGTCTTTTACTATTAAAGACATCCCCAGGACATAAAAGACTTTCATGGAGGACCGTGCCTACTTTCGTGCATTGATTTCCAAAAACTTTGATGAGTCCCACATAGTACTGCTTTCCCTCATCAATGATCACTTGAACGTCATAGATGGGACAATTTTCTCTTAAAGAGAGTTGGATATCGATCCCTGCATCGATATAGCCGCAACTTCCATAGAGATCATTGATAGCTTTTGCTGTGCTACGGATACGTTCGGGAGAATAGACCCATCTCTCCTTAAAGGTGAATGCATTCCAGATCTGCTCATCAGAAAACAGAGTATTGCCAGAAAAACAGATCTGACCAATTTGATAGCAGATCCCCTTATCCACGGAGATGACAAGCTGGATGCAATCGCAAGAAATCTCTTCGATACAAAGGTCTACAACTGCATCAGCAAATCCCTTATTTTGTAAATAATTGACAATCTGAATTCTATCATGCTCAATCATGTCAGGATGATAAATCCCTTTCCCATTGAACCAGCTAAATAAAAAATGGTAGTTTTGAGTGATCATACATTCTAAAAGGGCCTCCTCATCACAAGGATCTAGCCCTTGGAAGCAAATTTTGCGGATTCTTCCTGAGCGCCCCTCAAGAATAGAGATGGTGATATCGACCTGATTGCAACCTTCAATGGGTTGAATATGATAATCTAAATGTGCTTCGAAAAATCCCTTTTTGAAATAGACGATTTTTAGTTTATTGAACTGTTCGATGAATTTTTCCCGGTCGAAAGTAGCTCCAGCTTCAATTTCAAGAGTTTTCTTTAATTTTTTAGAGGAGACCAGTTGGTTACCACAGAATTCAATCTTGCGAATGGTTGCTTTTAGCCAAATGGACAAAGTAATGTGAATTTCATTATTGATGACTTCGATATCAGGTTCTACCTGTTCATATTCATCTGTTAACATTTTTAGATCGCAATCAAGATCATTTTGTGAAAAGAGGCTTCCTACTTTTGTGTTCATACGCGCGCGAACTGCCTGAGCGTTAAATGAGGAATCGGCGGGGACATTTTGTGGAGTGATTTCAATGCGTGCAATACGCATACTCTCATAAGAGTCAGCTTTCAAATGGGAAGATAATAGAAAAAAAGAAAGAAAGCAGAACAAAAGGGCATATTTCATAAAGGCGAGATGATCTTCAGTTTATAAAAGAAGGGAGATGGTATGCGAAGGGGAGCATATTTGCAAGAAAAGATCAATTTTAGAGGATGCGACGCCCAGAAAGAGCTCTCGCAAGAGTTCCCCCGTCAATAAGGTCTAAAGAGCTTCCCATAGGAAGGCCAAAAGCAAGTCTAGAGACAGAGATCGAAAGAGGTTGTAATTCTCTTTTTAAAAAAAGAGCAGTTGCATCCCCCTCTAAGGTCGAATCAAGAGCTATAATCACCTCTTTAATGGAGAGTCGTTCGATCCTGTTTTTAAGCTTTTCTAATGCGAGAGTCGAAAACCCATGATCATGAATGGGAGAAAGAAGGGCTCCTAAAACATGATAAAGCCCCTTGTATTCTCGAGTTTCCTCTACTAAAAAGAGGTCGCGAGGAGTGGCAATAATGCATAAGATTTTAGAATCTCTCTTATTACAGTTGCAGAAGATACATCTATTTTTTTCAATAAGAGCTCCACATTCTTCACAGAAGGCTAGATTTTTTTTTACATCTTGAAGAATGAGCCCCATTTCCTGCAATTTTCCCTCCGGCCAATTCAGCAGGTGGAAGGCGAACCGTTCTGCTGTTTTACTCCCCACGCCAGGAAGTTTTCTGAGGACGGCCATTAATTTGAGTAGATGGTCTGGATAGTTCACGCTCCTCAGAATAAACGAAATTTGTTTGAGTATCAAACTAAGTTTTGCTAAAGTCGTTCTTTCTTATGTTTTTGAAGGATCAGGTTTGAAAAAAAAAGCTTACATCATTGGAATGGGCTCCTATTTACCAGAGCGTGTTCTAACGAATCAAGATTTAGAAAAAATGGTAGAAACATCCGATGAGTGGATTGTAAGCCGCACGGGGATGCGCGAACGTCGTCTTGCTAGGGAAGATGAATTTACCTCTGATATGGGGTTGGCCGCTGCCAAAAAAGCGCTTAAGTCAGCTGGTAAAATGGCCTCAGAGATCGACGTCATCATCGTCACCACTTTGACCCCCGATTATCTCTTTCCGAGCACCGCAGCTCTTATTCAGTGTGCTTTGGGCGCTCAGCAGGCAGCAGCATTTGATGTCCAAGCGGCATGTACAGGCTTTCTGTATGGTCTGTCTATAGCAAAGGGGTATATTGAATCGGGCATGTACAAAAATGTACTTGTGATTGCCTCTGAAAAGCTCTCCTCTATTGTCAATTATCGAGATAGAGGCACCTGTGTTTTATTTGGAGATGGGGCTGCTGCCTGCGTGGTGAGTGGTGAAGCGAAGGGGTACCTGATTAAAGAAATTTGTCTAGGGGCTGACGGGGAGTTGGCTGAGTTTCTCATGCTGCCTGCTGGAGGATGTAGACGACCTGCCTCTCACGAAACAGTGGAGCAGGGGCTCCATTACATTTCTATGAGTGGAAAGGAGGTGTTTAAACATGCGGTGCGTCGTATGGAGAATGCAGCCAAGGAGTGTTTAGAGAAAGCCTCTATGAAAGAGGAGGAGATCGATTGGTTGGTTCCTCATCAGGCAAATGAGAGAATCATTGATGCGCTTGCTAAGCGTTTTGGGATTGCAGAGGAAAAAGTATTCAAAACGGTAGCAAAATATGGAAATACTTCAGCCTCCTCTCTTCCCATTGCCCTTGATGAGCTCATTTGCGAGAGAGAGATTAAACCAGGGGAGAATATGATGCTCCTTGCTTTTGGAGCAGGTTTTGCCTGGGGAGCCTCTATTTTAACAAAAAGTGAGGGGGGGTTATGAAATATCAAAAAATTGCCCTTCTTTTCCCAGGACAAGGGGCACAAGCAGTTGGAATGGGGAGAGATTTTTATGAAAAATACACATGTGCGCGAGAGGTTTTTCAATATGGGGATGAGATACTAAAACGCTCTCTTTCTAAGATGATTTTTGAGGGGCCAGAGGAGAGGCTTGTAGAAACAGGACATTGCCAACCTGCGATTTATCTCACCTCGTATGCTATTTTGAAAGCGATCGAACATGAGTTTCCTGGGCTTAGACCAGCTGTCTGTTCTGGTCTGAGTTTAGGAGAGTATACAGCATTGACAGCCTCATCGAAAATTCCCTTTGAGACAGCTCTTGCTCTCGTGCAGTTTAGAGGGGAGGCGATGCAGGAGGCCTGTCACAAGACTCAAGGAACGATGGCAGCCCTCTTTGGACTTTCTGCAGAAGAGGTGGAAAAGATGGTTCAAGAGCTCTCTCTTCCCTCAGATCTTTGGGTTGCCAATTTTAACTGTCCAGGTCAGACGGTTATTTCTGGAACGCTTTTAGGAGTGCAGAGGGGCATTGAAGAGGCCAAAGCAAGAGGTGCTAAACGAGCCATCCCTCTTAAAGTGCATGGCGCTTTTCATAGTGGTTTAATGGCTCTTGCTGAGAAAAAATTAGAAAAAGAGATGACCTCTCTCACTATTCAAGAGAGTCCCATTCAAGTTGTGATGAATGTTCCAGGGGATTTTGTGAAGGATTTTGAGATGATGAGGAAAAATCTCATTAAACAGGTGACCTCTTCTGTGCGTTGGCAGCAGGGGATTCAAGCAATGGCTCGAGAGGGGGTAGACCTATTTATAGAGATAGGACCGGGAAAAACGCTTGCGGGAATGAATAGACAAATGGGAATGGTGGCTCCCACGTTAACCATTAATAAGCGAGAAGATTTGGAATTATTAAACGAGTTGTTGCAATGAAAAAATTACTATTAGGAAAACACGCGCTTGTGACGGGTGGGGCCCGGGGAATTGGCAAGGCGATTGCCAAAAAGTATGCGGAAGAGGGGGCCTCTCTTGCTCTTTTTGGAACGAACGCCGCCAAAGGTGAGGAGGCGGTTCGAGAATTACAAGAGATCGTTGGAGAGAAGGGAAAGGTTATCTTTTATACGGTCGATATTGCAGAGGGCAAGCAGATAGAAGAGGCTATAGGAAAAGTTTTAGCTGACTTTGGAACGATTGATATTTTAGTAAATAATGCAGGGATTACTAGAGATAATTTACTTCTTAAGCTCTCCCCGGAGGATTGGGATGTTGTTTTGAATACCAACCTCCGTTCTGTCTATTACATCTGCCGAGCTCTTGTAAGATCTATGATTAAAGCGCGTCAGGGAAAAATTATTAATATAAGTTCTGTTGTAGGCTTGATAGGAAATGCGGGGCAGACAAACTATGCAGCCTCTAAAGCTGGGATGATTGGGTTTACCAAGTCTTTGGCGAAAGAGGTGGGTTCAAGGAATATTTGCGTAAACTGTATAGCGCCAGGATATATTCAGACAGATATGACAGAGGGCTTAAGTGAGGGGATAAAAGAAAAACTTTTAGCAGAGATTCCTTTACAAAAGCTGGGAAACCCTGAGGATATTGCGCATGCGGCTCTTTTTTTAGCCAGCTCTCATGCTGACTATATTACGGGGCAAGTTTTAACAGTTGATGGTGGAATGGCAATTTAGGGTTGCCAAAAAAGGGTATACAACCTATATAATTGGATTCCTCTCAAGTTTAAGGAGAAATTATGTCTAAAGAACAATTAAAAGGGACGACTATGACCTTAGAACAAGAAGTGATTGACATCGTTGTTGAGCAGCTTGGTGTAGACAAGCAGGATGTCTCTGCAGACAAATCCTTTGTAGAGGATTTAAATGCGGATAGTCTCGACCTTACAGAGCTCATCATGACATTTGAGGAGCGTTTTGGTTTTGAGATTTCCGAAGAGGAGGCTGAAAAGCTGAAGACAGTAGGGGATGTCATTACTTATATCTCTCAGAAGAAGGGAGAGTAATTGAACTCACCTTATGCGCTTCCTGGAAGTGTATGAGGTGAGTTTTTTAATTTTAGAGGCTGAGAGCGTGCTGCTTAAATTTCTTAAAATAGGTCTCTTTTCCTGTTGCGTTTCAGTTTTTTCTATTGTGGGGTTCCACCTCATAGAACGCACATTACACCCACGCCACTTTTTAGACTGTTACTCTCAAGAGGGGGAGGACATGTTAATCCGACGCTTTATTGGGAAGAAAAAAACAGGGTTCTTTGTGGATGTGGGAGCTCATCATCCCATCAAACTTTCTAATACCTACCATTTTTATAGAAGAGGCTGGAGAGGGATTAATATTGATGCCATGCCAGGTAGTATGCAGCTCTTTCAACGCTTAAGACCAGAGGATATCAATCTGGAAGTTGCTATTGGAGAGCAAGAGGGGGAGGTTAATTTCTACCTCTTTGATGAGCCTGCTTTCAACACATGCAATCCCAACCAAGCAGAGGGACACTCTCATGTTCAACAAGTGCCCATGCGTCCTCTGGGAGCTATTTTAAGAGAAAATGTACCAGATGGTCAACAAATTGATTTCTTAAGTGTTGATGTTGAGGGGCTTGATCTAGAAGTTTTAAAGAGCAATGATTGGGATGGTTTTTCTCCCAGCTTTATTCTTATAGAATCTTTGATGACCCATTCTATTGAAGAGGCGATGCGCTCTGATCTTGCCCTGTTTTTATATGACAAGGGTTATCAACTTGTTGCCAAGACTAAAAATACGCTCTGCTTTCAAAATAACAGGTAAGTTATTTTTGAGAGCCTCTTGTACGAAAATCGGTGTGAGCGGCATAAATCTCTAAAAGCGAGATGGCCACTGCAGGGCATTCCGAAAGAATGCTCAAAAGATAGGTGCGCGAGAGAGACAAGAGCCGGCTCTCAGCTAAACAGCACGCCTCATAGGCGCGCGGGCGTTCATTGAAAATCGCCTCCTCCCCAAAAAAATCTTCCGGTATCACCTCTGCAATGAGCTCCTTTGCTTTATTATAGATCCCGACTCTCCCCTCCACCAAAATATACATCTTCTGCGCCTCTTGGTTAATGGAAAAAATTTTCTCCCCCTCTTTAAAAGAGAGAAGATCCATCTTATCAGAAATCGTTAAAAGTAAATCTAGATCAAGCGTCTCAAAAAGGGGGGTCTTTTTCAAAATAAAGGCTTTGTCAATCAGGCTGATCTGCTTCATTTTCGTCTCTTATCCTATATTAAGCGGTGAAATATGCAACTGTTTCTTTAATCCAATCGCTACAATTTGTTCGGCTAATGAGGGGGATCGTTCCATAAAATCAAGCAGTTGGTGCAGATTTAACGAAATACCACCCAATTTTATAAAACGTATACTTTTTGCCTCCCCCTTTTTTTCATCCAGTAGGGGTTCCAAAAGCTGAAAAATAGTAGATCCACAGGTCTTTTCTAAAGATTCCATCGCTTGCGCACGCATTTTCTGATTTTTACTGTGAAGCATATGCGCAAGAACTTCTGCCTCCTCTATATTGCCTGCAACAGCTAAAATTTGAATAATAAAATCTAAAATAGAACGGTATCTAGAGGAGAGGGAATTTTTTAAAAGGTCCCAGTCCACAAGGAGCTCTGTCTCCTCTTTAAGCTTAGATAGGGTCGAGGCATGATAAAGATAAAAATAGGCTCTTTCAATCTCTTTTCGAGAAAGATCTAAAAGCTGTTTTTGCAAAAGAGGACGGTCCAGCTTACCCAAAATAGTTCCCGCAAGTAAACGGCAACGATTATGAATCGTATAATCTTGCAGAAGTTCCAAAAGCAGAGGGGCTATTTGTTTACCTGCTTGCACAAGAATCTGCTCAATGGCTTTGCGTTCGGATGTCTTGAAATGGACAGCAGCCAGAATCAACTCCTTTACAGAATGGACGTCCGCAAATTTCTGAAGCGCTTTCAAGCAGCTTAATCTGACCTCCCCATCTCGTGTCGCTGAAATATGTTCAATTAAAGGACGCGCATATTCTTTGGAATCGACATGTGCCATCTCCGCAAGAGCTGCCGCCGCTGCTCGATGGATGGTAGGAGAGGAGTGCTTTAAAAAGGGAAGAATCGATTCTATATTGGCAGATTTCTTCTCTAATCCTAAGATTTTGAGCCCCGTACATACCTCTACATCCATTTTGGACTGTAAAAGAGAGGAGAGTTTCTCTTCGGCCAGTGAGTAAAAAGCAGGAAATTGAGAGGTTGTTTTAAGCGTTAAAATCGCAGCTGCCTTTATTCCTAAATGTTCGCTATGGACATCGTGTATGATTTTTTCAGGGCGTAATAGCCCATGACGTGCAAAATAAAAATGGATCACATTTTTGATAGCAGGATGAGGGAGAATCACCCTCCAGCGTTCTAAGCGATCCAGCACAATACTCTCTTTTGCCCAGCCACTTTCTCCAAGCAATTCAATAGCTTTTAGCTTCCCTTGTAAGCTCAACCGTCCCATATGGTTCAGTAAACGGGGTAGCAAATGGGGGCTTCCTATTTTAATGAGATATTCAAAGGCTAAAAGCTGCTGCTTTTCATCGGAATTTTTAAGATTAAAAAGAAGGGTGAATTCCATATTTTTTCTCTCTTTTCGAGAAAACTGGTTCAACCAATCCACAGCTTTTCTTTCAAACCGGATTGCATGAGCAATGAGATTATCAAAAATTGCGCGTGGATAGTGTGTTCTGAGAAAAATAACAATCGCAAGTGCAGAAATACTCAAAGTAAAACCAAGAAATCTTCCCTCTTGTTGGAAAAAGAAGAGTAGAGCCGCACTGCAAAACATTCCCGCTGGTTCTATAAACGATTCCACGAAAATACGTACCTGATTTTTCACCTTGGTCGGCACCCCAGAGATAAGAAGCTGAAGATTATTATCATCAAAAGTATAGACCATCCCCTCTCGTGCAATTAGTCCAAAAATGGCAACAGGAAGAGCCTCTTTCCAGAACCAAATGGAAAAAACAGCTAAGAAGAAGGAGGGGGCAATTAAAATAATATTATTAATGCCCAATTTTCTGACGAGTCTGCTGTATAAAAACATAGCAAAAAACATGTTTCCAAGAGAGACCCAGCAGCCGCACGTTCCTAAAAATTCTGTCAACGAATGACCTTCTGAGTGAGAAAAACTGGTTTGAAATGTGGAGAGATAATTGTATTCCGTAACGACTGCAAGAATTTGCATGCAAAAGTAAAAAAGGAGCAGATAGAGGGTGAATTTTGAGCGGACAGTTGTTTTAAAAAGAGTTTTGAAAGTAACAGCAGGAGGGGGGATATCGGAACTTTCTGCATGATCTTCTGGTAGGGGGCGAATTCGCCTGCTGATAAAGAAGATGAAGGGAAGTGATAGGAACATGGAACTTGTAAAAATGAGAATAATCCCCTTCATACCGAGTGAATGGAGGAAAAAGGAGATAATGGCCCCCCCCAGAGCATCTCCCAAAAAAATAGTTGCATTAAAGAGACAAAAAAATCTTTTAGCATCTTGAAGATCGTAGTATTGATCAACAAAAGCCCAGTAGACGATGTAAGTAGAGAGGGGGATAATCCATCCGATGACTTTATAGGTAAACCAGTAAGGGGATGTGGTGCTTGCGGAGGTGTCAAGAAGGAAATAAAAAATTAAATTCGATAAAACCCAGGCTGAAATAAGGGAGAGGAGCAGATTTCGAATGGATAAACGTCTTAAAAGGGGGATGAGAATGGTAGAAAAAAGGCACATGCCGGCAGCACTAGCAAGATAGGAGGAGGGGAGAGCTTGGGAACCTACTTTTTCTAAGAAGAGCCCTTCAGATAGGGTAAAGGTACCATAGCTCCCTATGGCCCAAAGCAGACCGAGGATAATGAATAGGCATGCTCTCTTGCCCTCTCCAGGATGGAGATTAAAGAGGAGCTGTAGAGCTCTAACGGGGAGGGATTCCGAGGGTTTACCCATGTGTTCATACAACCCAGTAAAGATGTTATTAAACAGATAGATTATACAAAGCGTGTCTATTAAAGAAAACTAATTATTTATGAAGGTATAGGGATAGATCCCTATACCTTAAAAAAATTAAATTATGCGAGCTGCTCAACAGGTCTTCTATTTGAAATGAGATGCGCGAGCGTCGTGAAAAAGACGACGAGCGCAAGAGAGCCGCCCCCTAAGACCATAAAGAACCCGATTTGAGGAATCAAGGGGTTTGTAAACTGTTGCATGACGCTTATTCGAAAAAGCATCAGAAAGCCGACGCCGGTAGCGATGAGTCCTATCACGACAAGAGCTGTTGCAATCCAGGGGAGATTTCTTTTGAAAAAGCCTTCTTTTGGCATTTCTTGAGCTTTTCTGCTCTGGATCTCGCCTTCGCGATCTGGTCGCTCTGAAAGGGGGGGGGGAGGTGCACCGTCTGCTGCTGTTGTTCCTGTCGTTGCTGCTCCTGTTTTTGTCATATGTATCTCCTTTATTGTTTTGCGTTCAAATTTTTCATTTTCATTCAGCTTAAGAACATGGATATTAACCTGAGTTTTGGGTTTTTCTCCCTCAAATTCAGGAAGTTTACGTGCATCTCTTGTGCTTTTCCGACTCGTAAAGGGCCGTTGGCCATTTATACCCCACCCGGCGGATAAAGTCCTATTTGATGACAGCGAAAGCTCCCGCGGTTGAACGATTGCAAGTCGAGCAATATTTTTAATATTGTCCGACTTGCAATCGTTCAACCCCGGGGCTTTGGCGTCATCAAATAGGACTTTATCCGCCGGGTGGGGTATAACTTCGTCAGAAAATCCCAAGATCTGCGTTGTAAACTTCTCTGCCTTCGAGGAAGACAACCCAAAACTCAGGTTATTAAATTTTCCAACGAATATTGCAAAAAGGGTATTGTGAAGCAATCAGAATCACATCGACGATCCACCAGATTCCAAATCCACCCAAAGTGATCAGCTTAAGAATTCCAAGACCTATATGTCCCATCATAAAGCGATCCACTCCTAAGGATCCAAAAAAAATTGACATCAACAGGGTAATGATCCAATTGATCTCACGCGGCTCTTGCATATAATAATACCTCTTTCCCCAAATGTACCATTTCAACTAGATTTTCGCTAGATATAACCTGAGTTTTGGGTTGTCTTCCTCAAATTCAGGCACAGGCACGGGGACGAAATTTGCATAGATGTAGGTTTATATGAGAGATATTCGCCTAGATAAGATGGCTTCCGTTTTGGTTCATTACTCTCTAGAAGTTAAAGCAGGAGATTTTGTTCTGCTTTCAGGAGAAATCGCTGGGATGCCTCTACTGGAGGCCCTTTATGAACATCTGATTCGAGCAGGTGCTTTTGTAAAAATATCCATCGTTCCCGCGGGATGGGATGAGATATTTTTTAAATATGCTAACCAAAAACAGTTAGAACGTACCTGTCCGTTAGCTCTTCATGAGGTCTCCGAATGTAATAAGAGAATTCGTGTCATTGCGCCTACCAATACGCGGGGATTATCGCATGCAGATTCGCAAAAAGTTGCCCTTTTAAGTAAAGCTAATGGCCCCATCCTCTCCAAAGTATTAACTCGATCAGCAGCAGGTGAAATGGAGTGGGTCGTGACTCTCTGTCCTACGCCGGCAGGGGCTCAAGAGGGGGATATGGGGATAAAAGAGTATGAGGATTTTGTTTTTCAAGCAGGCCATCTCAATGAAGAGGATCCTATTTTACATTTGAAAGAGCAGCAAGTCAAACAGATGCGCATGATCGACTATATGAAGGGAAAAAAGGAGCTTCACTTCAAAACAAAAGAGGGGACAGATCTCCGAGTTAATATAGAGGGGATGCGTTGGATCAATTCTTGTGGGAAAAGAAACTTTCCTGATGGGGAGATTTTTACAGGTCCTCAATTAAAGGCATCGGATGGGGGGGTCAATGGGATTGTACATTATACCTATCCTGCAATCTGGAACCAGACAGTTGTCGAGGGGGTTAAGCTCACTTTTGAAAAAGGGAGGGTTGTCGAGGCTAGAGCGAGTAAGAATGAGGCTTTCTTGAGAGCAATGATTGCTCAAGATGAGGGGGCAAGTCGGCTGGGTGAGATTGCAATAGGCACTAATTATAAAATTAAAACATTTACTAAGAATATTCTCTTTGACGAAAAAATAGGGGGAACCTTTCACGCGGCTCTGGGGATGGGGTATCCTGAGACAGGCAATGAGAATAAATCTGCACTTCATTGGGATATGATTTGTGATTTAAGAGAGGGGGGCACTCTTTCAGTCGATGGACAGATCATTTCAAAAGAGGGGCGCTTTGTCTTTCCAGACTGGCCTCAAGCCCATAAACATGCAATTACGGATTAAGCTTTTCTCTTGACCTAAGGCAGAAAGAAGGGTATGCTCTTCACCATTTGAGAGGGTAATGACAAAGAAAAATCTTTATATAGCTCCCTCCATCCTTGCAGGGGATTTCGGCAGGCTTGCTGATGAGGCTAAACGGGTTGAAGAGGCAGGGGCGGATCTTCTTCACATTGATATTATGGATGGCCATTTCGTCCCCAATCTCACTTTGGGCCCTAAAGCAGTTGCTGCCATCAATCGGGCAAGCTCCCTGTTCTTAGAGGTTCATCTCATGATCTATAATCCCTACGAATATATTGAAAGATTTGTTGAGGCAGGGGCGGATCGGATCATTTTTCATTTTGAAGCTGTAGAAAATGTCGAAGAAATTTTAGCTTATGTGCGCACGTGTGGTATTCAGGTAGGACTTGCCTTTTGTCCAGAAACCTCTTCTGATTTTGTTGCTAAATTTTTGAATAAAGCAGATCTTATTCTCTTAATGACGGTAAATCCAGGATTTGGAGGGCAGGCTTTTTTACCTGAAGTCATTGATAAAATCCGCTTTGTGCGAGAAGCCTGTCACCATTTAAAAATAGGTGCAGGAGGAGAGGTGGTTAAAAAAGGAGAGATACTTCCCCCCTATTTGATCGAGGTAGATGGGGGAGTTGATGATAAAACAGCCCCTTTATGTGTGGAAGCAGGGGCTAATGTTCTCGTTTCTGGTTCTTATTTATTTAAAGAAAAAGATATGGCTATAGGTATTGGAAAACTCCGAGGAGAAGTATAAATGGTAACGAGTAATCAATTAGCTCCTGGAATGGTGGTCTCTGTTGAGGAAAAGCTATTTAGAGTGGAATCGGTCGTCAAGGTGACAGTTCCTAAGGGGCAGCCTTTTATTAAGACTAAATTACGTAACTTGACTACTGATAAAGCGGTTGAGAAAAACTTTAAAGTGGGACAAGAGGTTAAGGATGTTTCTTTGCAAGAAAGAAGGTTAGAATATCTTTATCTTGAGGGGAGGAGCTATCTTTTTTTAGATATTAATAATTTAGAGCAGGTATTTGTCTCTCCGGATGTCATTGGAGACAAGATTAATTTCTTGAAAGAGGGGGTAGAGATCCAAGCCTCTTTTTATGGGGATACGATTTTTTCTGTGGAGCTTCCTCAGTTTTTAGAATTGATGGTTGCAAAATCAGAACCGGCTGAAGAGGGTAGTTCCCTTACAAATACGACCAAAGAGGCTATTTTAGAGACGGGAGCGGTGATTATAGTTCCCCCCTTTATTGAGCCTGGCGATGTGATTAAAGTTGATACACGCACGCGCGAATATATTCAACGTGTATAGGAGTTGTTCATGGATTTAAAGCAGATTGAAAGGCTGATGCAAGCAATGAAGCTTGCGCAAATTAAGCGGTTAGCTCTTAAACAAGAGGGTTTTGAAATCGAGTTAGAGAGAGACTGTGGGGGAAGAGTTACCCTTTCTTCTCCTCAAGAGAGAGTATACGAGGAGAGAAGGTTAGAATCTCCCCCCCTTGTGGAACCTGTCCACTCTTTTCCAGTGGCTCCTTCCCCCTCTTCTGAGAGTAAGTCAAAAGTGGTGGGTACAGCGATCACCTCTCCTATGGTTGGAACTTTTTATACTTCCCCCTCTCCGGATGCTGCTAATTTTGTAAAGGTTGGGGATGTTGTGACTGAGGAAAGTGTGGTTTGTATCATTGAGGCAATGAAAGTGATGAATGAGGTAAAAGCAGGAGTTAAGGGAAGAGTGGTTGAAATTCTTGTGAAAAATGGGGATCCTGTGGAGTTTGGAACAAAAATTTTCAGTGTAGAAGCGTAATGAAAAAGGTATTAATAGCCAATCGGGGTGAAATTGCAGTTCGTATCATTCGAGCTTGTCATGACTTAGGGCTTGGCACTGTTGCTGTTTATTCTCAAGCTGATGCTGAGGCTTTGCATGTTCATCTCGCGGATGAGGCTGTCTGTATTGGGGAACCTCAAGCGAGCCGTTCTTATCTGAAAGTTGCTAACATCCTTTCAGCATGTGAAATTACAGGAGCGGATGCGATTCATCCTGGTTATGGTTTTTTAAGTGAAAATGCCAATTTTGCATCCATTTGTGAAAGTTGTGGTTTAAATTTTATTGGTCCCTCTCCTAAGTCCATTGCTTTAATGGGGGAGAAATCAATGGCCAAGGCGATTGCGAAGAGTGTGAAATGTCCGGTGATTCCGGGATCTGATGGCATTGTGAAAGAGATTGGGGAGGCTGTAAAATGGGCAAAAGAGCTTGGCTTTCCGATTTTCATCAAAGCGGTTGCAGGAGGAGGGGGAAAGGGGATACGGATTGCGCATAATTTGGAGGAGCTTCACCGTTTATTTCCGGCAGCCAGAGCAGAAGCAGAGGCGAGTTTTAATAATCCTGATGTCTATTTGGAGAGGATGATTGTCCGTCCGCGTCATATTGAGATGCAGATTATGGGGGATAAGCATGGAAATTATGTTCATTTAGGGGAGAGGGATTGCACGATTCAAAGAAGACGGCAAAAATTGATTGAGGAGGCGCCCAGTCCCGTCCTTTCTAAAAAGATGCGCGATAAGATTGGTCAAGCGGCCGTACACATTGCGAAGGCTGCCAAGTATTTTTCTGTAGGAACGATTGAGTTTCTGTTAGATAAAGATCTCAACTTCTACTTTATGGAGATGAATACACGTATTCAAGTGGAGCACACGGTTACGGAGGAGCTTACGGGGATTGATCTTGTACGCGAGCAACTTCGAATTGCGCGAGGAGAAGAGCTGAAATGGAAACAGAAAGAGATTAATTTTGAGGGGCATGTGATTCAGTGTCGCATCAATGCAGAGAATGCAGCGCAGAATTTTGCTCCTTCTCCTGGGGTATTGGAATATTATCTTCCTCCGGGGGGGCCTCATGTTCGTGTAGATAGTGCTTGCTATACGGGGTATAGGATTCCCCCTTATTATGATTCTATGATAGCCAAGTTGATAGTCAAGGGTAGGGATAGGAGGGAGGCGATTGCTGTGATGAAGCGAGCGTTACGTGAGTTTCATATTGGGGGGGTGCATTCCACCATTCCTTTTCACCAATATATGATGGATAATGCTGATTTTCTCCATTCGAAGTATGACATCAAGTATATTGATGATTTAATGGATTCTGGCTGTCAATTTACTCTCGAGAAGAAATAGAAAGATGGTTGATATTCAGACTACCTATAAATTGAATATTAACCATTTTTGCCGAGCTGAAAGGTGGGATCAGGACCCGATTCCTGATAGTGCTTCTCAACCATCTGTGCAACTAAATTAGGATCATCCGTAATCGTAATAGGTGCAAAATCCCCCTCACTCAAATACCCCTCCTGAAGCGGCCCCCTCTTTAACCAGTCCATAAGCGTCTCCCAATAAGAGGTCCCAACCAGAAAAATAGGAAAAGGTTTGATCCGCTTCGTCTGAATCAGTGTAAGTGCCTCAAATAGCTCATCAAAAGTACCATAACCCCCAGGCAGAAATACATAGGCCTGCGCATAACGGATAAACATCACCTTTCTTACAAAAAAATAACGGAAGTTAAGCGTGTATTTTCGATCGAGATAGGGGTTGGAATTTTCTTCAAAAGGAAGATCCACATTAATCCCACATGAACGCCCCTTGGCCAATTGCGCCCCCTTATTCGCCCCCTCCATAATCCCAGGACCTCCCCCCGTAATAATCCCAAACCCCTTCTCCGCTATTTTTTTCGCAACCTCTGTCGCTAATTCATAATAAGGGGTTCCCGGCAAGATCCTTGCAGAACCAAAAATAGAAACAGAGGGACCAAAATTGGTCATCGTTTCAAAACCATCAACAAATTCTGACAAAATTCTAAAAATACGCCACGCGTCTAGAGAAAGATTTTCTATCATGATTCCCTCTTTTTCCGTATGCTGGATTGATAATTCACTCTTCTATAAAATGCAAAAGGTAAATATGAGATTCACCATTTTCAAAGACATTACTCGTCTAGAGCATTCTCTCTTTGGACTTCCCATAGTCCTTGCCGGAGCCCTCCTTGCCTTAAGAAAATATCCCCCTTTAACTGTTGAGGCATGGCTCCCCATTCTCTGGATATTTCCAGCTTTTTTTGCCGCAAGAATTTCTGGAATGGCCTTCAATCAGCTGATCGATCGGAAGATCGATGCAAAAAATCCTCGCACGCAAAATAGAGCTCTTCCCTCTCAAAAAATAGACGCCTCTCAAGTGCTCTCTATCGCCTTTTTGAGCCTCTTCTCCTTTCTCCTCATCTGTTTTCAAATCAATCCGCTCTGCTTTTATTGCTCTTTAGGTGCAGCTGTTTTGATTGGGGGTTACTCCTACATGAAAAGGATTCACGCCTCTAGCCATTTCATCCTTGGTCTCATCCATCTGTGCGGACCCGTGATGGCCTGGATCACTGTAACTGGATCTCTTAGTTGGACCCCCATTTTTTTAGGGGGAGCCGCCTTTTTTGTCATCGCCGCAGAAGATATTGTGTATGCCATTCAAGATATCGAATTTGATCGGATGCATCGTCTTCATAGCATTCCTGCGCGCTTCGGAGTTAAAAAAAGTCTCTGGATCTCCCGTTTTTCCCATTTTTCTTCTCTAGTGATGCTCTTTCTATTGGGTTGGATCACCCCCCTCTCTCTACCCTACTTCCTTATTATTCCTTTCCTAGGAGCTCTCTTTTTTCTCTCACATAGAAAAATTTCTAAAACTCCTCTAGAACCGCTCTTCTTTTGGAATAATGTGATTTTCTCTTTTGCCACTTTAATGGCTGTTTTAGTTGGTATTCTTCCTTTTTTTACAGGTTCCTAAATGAACCGTTATATAGTGGGTGTTTCAGGCGCCTCTGGAATGATTCTGGCTGTACGTATGGTGCAAGCTCTTGCCCATTTAGGTCACCATATTGAGCTGGTCATCACGTCCGGCGCACTTTACACAGCAACTTTGGAATTGGGAAAAGAGTACAGCACCGCTACAAAATGGGTGGACTCCTTTCCTGAAGAGGTTAAAAATAAAATCCATCTCAATTTGATTCAGGATTTAGGGTGCATGATTGCAAGTGGTACCTATCTGGTAGACGGGATGGTCATTATTCCCTGTAGTATGGCAACAGTTGCAGCGATTTCAATGGGACTTGGAGACAATGCTCTTAGACGCGCAGCTGATGTGACCTTAAAGGAGAAGAGGCCTCTTGTGGTCGTACCCAGAGAATCCCCTTTTAGTGAAATTCATCTGGAAAATCTATGGAAGCTCGCTAAGGTCGGAGCGACCATATTACCCCCCATTCCTGCCTGGTATCTCCACCCTAAATCCTTAGAAGAGGTGGAAAATTTCATCGTAGGAAAGGTTCTTGATGCCTTTCGTCTTCCTCATAACCTATTTCAAAGATGGGGAGGAAATTGATTTAACCGCCGCTTGACGACCATTGATAACCTCATGGAGGTTTTCTATGGCTATGAAAGCTTCAGGATCTTCCCTATGAACCAGCTCCTTTAATTCAGCAAGCTGCAAACGTTCTACCACAATATAGAGAATTTCTCGCTCATCCCCACTATAGCCGCCCCTGCCATACATAACCGTTAAACCTAAACCCAGCTCAGACATGAGAATATTTGTAATCTCTTGAGGCTTCGTAGAAATAATCATGACAGATTTGGTGTCCTCAAACCCCACGATAACAGTATCCATCACCTTGGTCGCTACGACATAGGTCAAAAGAGATAAAATCGCTGTGTGCCAATTCTTGTAAACAAATCCAGAAAGCCCAAAGATAAAAAAGTTTACAAAAAGAATGACCTGACCGACAGTAAATCCCCTCTTTCGATTAATAATAATCCCCATAATCTCAGTTCCATCGGTAGAACCCCCATGTCGAATAATCAACCCAATGCCACATCCTAAAATAAAACCGCCCAGAGCGACCACTTCAAGTACTTCACCATGAAATTCAAACGGTCGAAACTTCCACCAGATGGGAAGCCAATAAAAAAGACCCAAAAAGAGTGCAAAAACGATCACTGCAGTGACCATTTCAATTACAAAATGTTTGCCAATTTGTTTATAGGCTAAATAGACAAAGGGGAGGTTAAAAAAGATTAAAAAATAGGGGAGATGTTGGACACCAAAGAGGTGAGATGCCATCATTGCAAGGCCTACCACACCACCGTCAATCAGATGGTTGGGCACAAGGAAGACCTGAACACCCAAAGCTGCTAAAAACCCTCCAAGAATAAACCAAAAAAGAGTTTTTAAATAATAGACGCCAAAGCGGAAATTTTTACTAGGCATAGTGCCTCCAAAAAGGGGAACGCGGGAGACGGGGCTCGAACCCGCAACTTCTGCCGTGACAGGGCAGTGCTCTAACCAATTGAACTACTCCCGCAAGATGGGCGCAACAGGATTTGAACCTATGACCCCCTGTGTGTAAGACAGGTGCTCTACCGCTAAGCTATACGCCCACAATCGAAAAGAGGTAGAAGGTACTGGAAAGCTCAATTTTACGCCAGCTTAATTTAAGGAACGGCTGAATCTGCTGTAATTCATTGAGCATCTCACGCGATCCAATTCTCGCAAAGCCCCATTGAGGGGATTTGCTTCGAATTGGATCTCGTAATCTGCTCAAATGTCTTTTCAGCATCTTCTAGCCATTCCTTGAATTAAACTGGCGTTAATTTTACTCAAGCAGTTCTTGAAAACTACTCCCCCTTTTTTCCCACTCTTCTTGATCTGTGAGATTATGCACGTAAAGGGGAACTGCTGTCATATATCCCTCCTTTAATAAAGCAATATCACAATCCTGATCTTCTGGTAGCTCGTCTGGCTTGCCCCCCAGCCAATAACTTCTTCCTTTTTCCGATTCTAAATGTAAAAGAGGATCTTCAGACCATCTTCCCCTTCCCTGCTTGGTCAAACGAAATCCTTTAACTTTTTCTTTTGCAACTTTTGGAAAGTTGACATTCAGGAGAGTGCCATGAGCTAAAGGATTTTCTAACAAGTATTTAACAATGGTAGCTACATATTTTTCTGCGACATGAAAATTGGGATCACGTCCATTTTCACAAGAAAAAGCGACTCCTGGAATGCCTCTGAAAACTCCTTCGATCACAGCGCCTACAGTTCCTGAGTGGAGGACATTTCTTCCGGCGTTGGAGCCCGCATTGATTCCTGAGGCGATGAAATCGGGGGGATGTTCAAGGATGATACGCATGCCTAATTTAACACAATCTGCAGGAGAGCCATCTACGCACCAAGCAGGAGTCCCCTCAAAATGGTTAATCTCTTGGATAAGAAGAGGGCGATCCCATGTAATAGATACACCTGCACCTGACCGTTCCGAGGTGGGAGCAACTATGCAAAGATCAGCAAAATCTGCCCTTTTAAGAGCCTCCCAAAGGACGCGGAGTCCTGGCGCGTGAATTCCGTCATCATTAGTTAAAAGAATTTTTGTTCTTTTCATATTTTAAAAAATGTAATCACCAGCTATTTCTCTCTTGTCATGTCCATCTAGGGCATGGAAAGAGCGGATTTTATTAAGCATGATAGGGGAAAGGCTACCCAAAGGCAAATAGACAATTTTTTTTCCATATCTTTGAGCTATTCCTCTGATTTTGCTGGTAGGGGGTTTTTTTGCGACTAAGATAATCAGGGGTTTTAAAGCATAATCAATAGCGGCTCGCAGGAGGACCTCCCCCTTATTTTTGCATCTTTCATAGTCTGGATCTGTCCAGACATCTTGAAGGCGCCGAGGAGGGGAGGTAAGCATAAAACCACCATATTCACAGCGGCTGATACCGGGCCCTATAATATTCTGTTGAAGAGAGGTGGCATAAAAGGCCATATCAGATTCTTGACTGTGTTCTCCTTGCCAGCTCGTTTTCCAGGGAAATTTTTCATTATAAAGATCTTTTTCTTCAGGGCTGTCCTCATCAAAGATGATCACAACAGAGCTTGCAGCTTGAGGAGGTTTTTCTCTTTTTCTAACATAGAGCTTTTTCTCATGCCAATGTCGGACTGTCTCTTTCACATCTAATCCCTCTTCTAGGCTGGTTGAAAAGGGGATGGAATGGGCCTGCTCCTCAGATAGAAGCCTAGTCCCTTTTTTCTTTAAAAAATCTCCAAAATTTTCTACTTGAAGATCTTCAGGGGGATAGGAGCAGAGAAAAAAGGGTGAGGGGGGAGAAAAAGGCTTTTTCCCTCCTCTATCTTTTTGACGTCGTTGAAAATGGAGCCCTTTAGTTTGTCTCTGTTTTAGGTGAAAGTAAATGGGTTTAGAATGGCCCCAAATATCTTCCACAGAAAGATCGAGCTCTTGTAAATTGTCGATATTTTTTCGAAAAGGATAAGAGGTGGCAAGTTCCCACACCTCATAGGCGTAGTTATGATCAACGCATCCCTTGGCACAGCTCAAGAGCTCAAAAAGCCCTGGAAGCAGGCGGTTTTGTTGGAGCGAGTAGTTGCGAGCAAATTTCATCGTATTTCTTAAGTGATATCCTAAAAAAGGGTTTCCTGTGTTCTTTGTGTAGTTATCACTGCTTTTTTTATAGAGAGAGAGAATAAGTTGTTGTCTATCGAGCTCAATGTCAGAAGAGCCTCTCCATTCTTCATAGGCTTGACTGATCCATCCATATTCAGCCATCACCTTTCGACAAGAATCTTCCGTTAAAGTAGCAATAGTAACCTGAGTTTTGGGTTTTTCTTTCTCAAATTCAGGAAGTTTACTTGCATCTCTTGGGATTTTCTGACTCGTAAAGGGCCTTTGGCCATTTACTTCGTCGAGGGGAAAAGAGTTCTGATCTAAGGCGGCTAAAACAGCCTCGCTATGATGAAATCCTGCTATAAATAAGACCCTTTCATATAGACAGGAGAGCTCTTTCAAACGGCGCGCCATATGCAGTTCTCTGGATCTATCTAAGGGGTGTTTGACTGGTTGAGACTGGATGTATGCTGTGTAATATTTTTCAAGACCGAGAATGGAAATAGCGTAGGGATCGGGAAGAGCCTCATTAAATAAAGGATAATTGTCTACATGTAGATCAATGCAATAAGAGGGCAGACCAGACTCAAGAGCTAAGCGAAGAGCTTCGAATGAAGCATCACAAGGTTCCGCTAGATAGTAGAGAGAGGAGGTTTTGATGAGGGTGATATCTGGAAGACGGCTTGCAGCATGGAGAAAAGAGTCATTTAAGTCCTCGGAGAGTTCCACTGCGATGCAATCGGGTTGAAAATAATCAAAGGCCTTTTTTACATGCATGGCACACTCCATGGTATAATGGAGGGTGGGGAGGGCAATCACATTGCCTTTACGAAGATGAAATGGATGCATTTTATGAGTAGTGGATGGTTGCCTCTTGTCCTAGAACCATTAAGATGGCTTGACGCATGATGGCCTCTCGATTGACTTTTTCGGGAAGAGCATGCATCCGTTTTGCGGCATAGCGAGCAATATTGATTCCATCACGGACAGAATAATTTTCTTGATGAAAATGGGCTTTTTGAAGAAAGGCTACTACATAATCAAGAATCTGCTCCTCTACGAAAGGAAGATTTTCTTTCAAAATGCGCTTTTCCTCATCTGCTTCGGGAAAATCAAGATAAATTTGAGGCTGAAGACGGCTGTGAATATATTCAGGGACCTCAAAAGTAGAGGCATCCTCATTCATGGTAACGCAGATACGAAAATCCTCATGTGCATAGATTTTTAATCCGGTGACAATAGATTCTATATAGCGACGCGCATCTAAGAGGGGGGCGAGAGAGGCCCAGGATTTCTCACTCATCCGATTTCCCTCATCAAGAATACAGACACCCCCCTGAATCATAGCTGCAACGAGTGGGGAGGCCACATAGCGAATGCCCCCTTTATCATTGATAACGGGTGTAATGAGAAGATCCTCTGGACGCGTATCCATGGTGCATTGGAAAATATAGACCTGTTTTTCCAATTTTTTAGCAGCAGCATAGGCGAGAGTCGTCTTTCCAACTCCTGGTCTTCCGACAAGGCGGGGATTTAAGGGAATATCCCCAGGGTGGATCACTAGCCAACAAGCTAAGAGTTGGTCGAGAACATCTCTTTGACCTACCCAATGAAAGGGAAAAAGATCGGGAGAGGTGAGAGCAATTTCGATGCCGTCAATGGTGATACGATTTTCTTGATGAGGAAGCATGATATAAACCTTTAGTCAATTTTTGCAGCTTTATTAGATCCATAAATCAAAGTAGCAGCTGCTATATTAGAGCGTGCATGTGGAAAGTAAGTTTCCATTTCTGTCAAAAGAGAGTCAACCTTTTTTCTCATAGAATGTTGACCTACGGGGCACTGGCAGCTGATTCTGGCAAAGCCATACTCTTTAGCAAATTGCCGCAGCTCCTCCTCAGGCACGTAGGTAAGAGGGCGGATGATGGTAAGTCCAAAACGGACCATTTCAATTTTGGGTAAGGTGCCTGCAAATTCCCCTTTATGGAGGAGGTTAAGGAGGAGAGTTTGAGCATTGTCATCTCTATGATGGCCAAAGGCTATGGTATGGGCACCCACACTTTGAGCAGCATCGAAAATCAGGCGTCTTCTCTCTCGAGAGCAGCTATAACATTCCAATTTTTCCCTCTTTTGAGTGGAGAGACGAGAGAGAAAAGGGACCTCCAATTTTTCACAGATAGCTCTTAGATAATTTTCTTGAACGCCTGCCCCGCAGGAAAATTCCCCTCCTACATGAATAGCAGTGAGGTCAAATTTTGGAAACCCCTTACCTGAGATGGCATGAAGGAGAAAAAGAAGAGCAAGACTATCTTTTCCCCCGCTGAGAGCGATCGCGATTTTTGAGACCCCCTCTACCATTTGGTAGTCATAGAGAGCTTTTCTGACGGAGCTTTCTAACTTTTTACCCAATTTTTTCCATGGGGGAAGGGCTAAAGGTAGGGGGGGTTTAGATAAAGGGAGCATAGGATAAACAGTATAATCTACTTTTCTCTTGAGAGCAACGATAAGATGACTTAGAATCTACTTACTGTTTTAAAAAAGGTTAAGTATGAATAAAAAACCTGGTAGAAATGAGCTCTGTCCCTGTGGCTCTGGGAAGAAATATAAACAGTGCCATATGTTACAGGAGGGAACAGCTAATCATGCAGCTAAATATACCCCCTCTGGCAAGAGAAAATTTAAAGCAAAAGTAATTAAGTTAGATACATCTACGCAGCCTTTTTTTGGAGCAGAGATGAGTCAGTCTGCATCTGAGCCTGGAGCATTAGAGAGGTTAAAATTTAGGAAGACGGAGCATGATTTTCGTTTATCGCAGCAGGAAGCGGAGCGAAAGGAGGCGGTAGAAGGGGGAGCTGTGGAGGATGAGAAACCCCAAGAGAGAGAGGGGGGGAGTTTGCCTTTGGAGACTATTTTTAGGCCTACCGAGAAAGATTTTCAAGTCGAAAAAAATGATAAAGAGAAGGGCTTGTAGATAAAGGCGAGAGTTTGCTATAACGTGTAGCCGTCGCTGGAGTAGCTCAATGGCAGAGCATCCGATTTGTAATCGGACGGTTGAGGGTTCAACTCCTTTCTCCAGCATATTTTATTTGGGGGTGTCGCATAGCGGCCAATTGCATTGGACTGTAAATCCGACGGCTCCGGCCTACGTTAGTTCGAATCTAACCACCCCCAATTCATTTTAAAATAACAACTCTTAGGAAGAATCATGAGCGAAGCTTTAATTCAACTCCCAACTCTACAAGAAGTTAAAGAATTTCTAGCCGGAGCTAGAACAGATATTGACGCAGAAATTAAAGAAGATCCAACCGCTCGTGAATCAAGTACCTTAATTTTGAAAGTCGTTCAGATCTTAGAAGAAAAAATTGCAAAAGCACCCGACTTTACTAAATTAAATGAACGCGAAAGAATTGATCTGGGAGCCTATCTCAACTTCCTTAATTTTCTTTGGGAGGATTTTTTCTCATACGAAATGGAAGATGATGAGGATTTTGATGAGGATGAGGAGTTTGATGAAGAAGAGGATTAGCCTCTATCTACTCTTCCTCCTTCTGCCTTGTAAGTTCTGTCTTGCGATAGATTTCACCTTTTCTTCGGATACGGCAGGATGGGAGGGGGACTTCTCTGACTATCCTGTAGGCGGAGAGTCTTTTTATGAGCTTGCCTGGGGATGGGAGAATCTACCTACAAAACTTACGGAACCAGAATCTCTGGAAAAGGGGCTTTTTCTCTCAGGAAACAACCACAGCGATGATCTCTTTATGTTCGTCCGTCGCAAGATGGAGAACCTAAAACCTGATACAGAATATCTACTCAACCTCTCCGTTCTTATTGAAAGTAATATTCCTACAGACACCTTTGGCGTCGGGGGATCGGAAGGGGAGAGTGTCTATTTGAAAATAGGTGCCTCCACTGAAAAACCTGAAAAAATAGCCGTTCATGGTTTCTACCAGTTGAGTGTAGATAAGGGGGATCAGTCAGAGGGGGGGAAGAATAGCCTTGTCGTCGGAACTCTGGCACATGAGGAGGTTGATCCTCACCATCGCCTCTATCTACCTAAATTATACGCCCCTAAAAATCTCTTTGTGGTTAAAAGCAACTCTCAAGGGGAGATATGGATTTTTCTGGGAACAGATTCAGGATATGAGAGCAGAACTAAATTTTATATCGCTCAGGTGACTCTTCAAATAGAGCCTTTGTAACCTGAATTTGAGGGAGAAAAACCCAAAAGGTTCGTAGTTACTTTTTGCCCTTAAGCGTGCGTTTAAGCACAATCAGCATACCACATACAGCAATCAGAATAATGATCAGAGCAACCGTTTCTAAATTAATCTCAACGGTTTCATAAAGTGAACGGCAGTACTCCCCAGCAAAATAGCCAATCGAAAGAAAGAGCGACATCCAGACAAAAGCCCCCGTATAAGCAAATAGGGCAAACTTTTTAAACTCAAGATAGGTCATTCCTGCAGAAAATCCTGTGAAATGGCGTACCCCAGGTATAAAATAGCCAAACGCCAGCGTCCATTTCCCAAATCTTTGAAACCAAAGGTGAGTCTGCTCAAGCCTCTTCTCTGTAATACCTATCCAACTGCCATATTTTCTTAACAAAAATTTGCCAGCCGTTCTTCCTAATAAATAACTAAGGGTAATGCCTGTAAGACAACCAAAATAGGTTGCTAAAATAGTTGTGGGAAAATAGAGCTTCCCATTACGTAACAAAATCCCTGTCAAAATCATAAGCGTCTCTTCGGGAATCGGAAGCGCTATGATCCCTAAGGCAAGTAGGCCAAAAAGGGCAAAACCCCCATAATGCAATAGCCAGAATGAGAGCGTATCATTTGAAGGTAGACAATCCAAGTTTGGAACCTATAGGTTTATCCCTTGAAATAACTAAGAAGACCTAATAATCCAACAATAATTAAATAGATTGCTACAATAAAATTAAGGACCCGAGGAAAAACCAAAATAATAAGGCCCGCAATCAATGTAATTAAGGGAATGAAAAGTGGATGAGATAAATATGACATGTCCTTATTGTACGAGGGGGAGAAAAATAGAGTCAAAGGTTTTTATTGACATATCATAGATTAATTGATAATCAGCAACTTAAGAAAATTTTTCGCATAGTTTATTTTTTACTCTTGAGTTGCAAAGTTCTTTCCTGTTAAATACATGGTAATTTTGCGAACACTTTCATAAGATTTAGTTCCAAAAGAATAAGAAATCAGTTTCTATTAGGTTGTTTTTTGCAAAGCCTTTCCAGCATGGTCAGTTGTTGCATAAAGTACACCGAGAGACAAAAGGAGAATAAAATGAAACTTTATGTAGGCAATTTGCCCCCAGGCTTTTCAGACGAAGATCTGAAAGAGCTGTTCGTTCCATATGGTACAGTGATTAGCGCTAAAATGATTATCGATAGAGAAACAGGTAGATCCAAAGGTTTTGGATTTGTCGAAATGAGCTCTAAAGATGAGGGTAATGCTGCAATGGCTTTAGATAAAAAAGTTATCGGCAAAGGTGCAATCATCGTTAACGAAGCACGTCCAAAAGAGAACAACCGTCCATTCGGCGGTGGTGCGGGCGGCGGCGGCAGAGGCGGCCAATCAAATAGACAACGTTTCTAGTTAGTCTAAATCCCCTCTCTTTCTGAGAGGGGATTTTCTTTTTAAGCTACAGCATCCATTTCTACTGTTGATGCCCATGGTTTCGGTAACCATGCAGGGCGGTTTTCTTCAGGGTAAAAGCTATGGTACGCAACCCCAAGTTCATCTGGCATTTTTCTGTCTGCATTCTCTCGAGCTTTATCTGAAAGCTGGCGCCATGCGGAGTTTGCACAGTCGGCCGCAACCCCTAAAAGCCCAAAGCAGAAGAGGGCAGAGAAGGAGGGTTCTCGCAAAATCCAGCTTAAGCTGGCAGGGACAGGGGCTCCAAAGCACATGGCAAGTCCCGCACATCCACCAAATAGGAAAAAGAGTCCTAAGAGGGCATCAGGAATGCAGGTGACTTTTAAGGAGTGAATCCAGAAAGCATTCCAGCGATTAACTGTTTTCAGTGGCTTCTGTGGAAGCTGTGGACGCTCGATATTTCCAGTTTTTGTTTTAAAATATGCGGTAGTTGCAAGTTGTGGAAAGAGGTTCACAAGGAAGAGATCTCTATAGGTGGCCTCTCTTTTTTTCCAATCTTTCTTCACCTCTTTTCTACCCATGCTCGCTCCTCTATGCCATGCATGGAGGCCTGAAACGATCAAAGTTCCACTAAAGAAAATCGTCAAAGGGGTGTTTTTAAATAAGATTTGAAGATAGGGTGGGGGAGAGCCTAACATTCCTATCGTAAAGCAAGCAACCCCTAGAAGAATCAGGAAAATCCCAACCACAATCGAGGGATTCGAGAAATAGGAGCTGAGTTTTTTAAAACAGCCACACGTTTTATCTTCTGTTTTTTCTAAAGCTACTTTTAGTTTCTCCATTGCGTCAAGGGCTTCCTTAACAACGCCATCTCCAAAATGGTTCTCAAAGGTGGCGCGAATCTGTCCCTTTTGAGCATCACTAAAGCATTGGTCTGCAAGCATATTCTCCATAGCCTTTCTGACGCGTGCGCGCTCGAGTCCAAAAGCTATGAGCTGGAGCTCCCGATCCATCAGCTCCCGTTTCATCCGCCGTTTTTTGAAATTCATCATATCAATTCCAGACTTTGTACAGTTGATCCAATTCCCAATCAGGGTGGCAGCAAAAGCGACAGAAAGATAGGGATCTTTAGAGATGATGGAGAGAACAGCTGGAATTTTTCCACTTGGAAGAGAGGCTAAAACAACCACAGAAATCCCTGTAATTAACATAATCTGACCAAGCGCAATATCAAGCGCTCCTAGAGCGGGTAGCCGTTTTTCCCACCAATCATACCATTGATCCCAGAAGGGGCTTACTTTAGATGCTTCTGGTTGAGGTTGTTGAGGATCTTCAATTCCTAATAATTCCTTTCTGAAGGCGGTCGTTTTCTCTCCTGCAGGAAAGAGGTCGCCTACATTATTTCCATAAGGGACGTTAGGAATGCGATGATGACATTTTAGATCGTGCTCGGGTAACGCAACCGCATTCAATCTTCTGACCTCATCTAACCGATGTTTTTCAGCTGGTGAGAGGGGAGGTTGAGGATCTTCTAAGTTATAGACATGGCGTGTGATATTGAACATGCGGTCTTCCCGTGTCACATTGTGATATTGACGGCTACAGCGCAGGCTGAGTTTTACCCCTTGAGCAATCGAGTGAAGACCGGTACGCATAATGGTCAAAAAGAGGATAACAGACATGGGCATATTATCTAAAAAGATAGAGATACCGGGGACCTTCCACCCAGAAATTACAGAAATACAGCCAGCCGTTGCAATAAGTGTGAAAATAACCCCTAATATCAAGCTGGGAGTTGCAAGTTTACTCACAACCGCATGACTTCCATGATCCCAAGCCGCTCTAATTTTGCGCGCTCCTGCTAAAAAATTCCCACAAAATGTCCCATCAGATTGAAGCTTTGGAAGTTCAGCATAAGGGAAAGAGGACAGTTTATCACGAGTTTGCTGGGCAAAAATCTCCAACCGTGCTTTCTGATTATCTGTACATGTAGATAAAACGCTCATTATTTAAAACCCTTTAGTTTTTAATTAATTATGAATGAAAACACATTAAACTTCAAATAAATAAATTATAAATTTTTGGCAAAAATAGACCCATTTGTCCAACAATTCTGAAAATTAAAACCCCCGGTTATCCCGTCTATATCCAAAATCTCCCCCGCAAAATAGAGCCCCGGACAGCATTTACTCTGCATCGTCTTAAAATTGATCTCTTGTAAAGAAATTCCTCCACAGGTGACAAATTCCTCCTTATGAGTTGTTTTTCCCTGAATGAGATACCGGTCAGCATGCAATCTTTCTGAGAGCAAATTCAAATTTTTTTTACTATTTCTGCTTAGTCCAGCTATCATGAGTTTCCAAAAATTTTTAGGTAGGGAAAAGGGGTTTAATGGGGAGGAGAGGAGGGTATTAAGGAGCTCTTTTTGAGAGAGGGAGGGGAGCCAGTTAATGGTGATTTCTGTCTGATAGTTCTTATGGTATAGGTGACGTGCTCCCCAGGCAGAGAGTTTTAGGATAGCAGGTCCACTAAAGCCAAAATGGGTGATAAGGAGGGGCCCCTGTTGCGTAAAGTGAGTGCCAGCGAGCTTAACCTCAACCGGGTTGATGACAATGCCGCTGAGCTCACGTAAAGGGGAGGAGGGGACATTAAAGGTAAAAAGAGAGGGGACAGGGGGCTGAATCGTGTGTCCTAGCCTTTCTGCCCACCTATACCCCTCCTTGCTGCTTCCTGTAGCCAGAAGAAGGCGCGGAGCGATGAGAGAATGGCCCTCGAGCAGGATTTCAAACTGCTCCCTTGCATAGAGGATATCTTCTATTTTTTGCCTTAATCGTATCTCAACTCCGAGGTTAGCAGCCTCAGTAAGAAGGCATGAAATGATTGTTTCTGAGGAGTTTGAAATAGGAAAGACCCGTCCATCTGGCTCGATTTTTAGTTGTACTCCCTTGGATTCAAACCAATCTATCGTGTCTTGGGGCTGAAAAGAGTAAAAAGGGGCGAGAAGCTCTTTGTGTCCTCTGGGATAATTTTGCACAAGGATAGGAGGGTCGAAACAGGCGTGAGTCACGTTACAACGCCCTCCTCCTGACACTCTTACTTTTGAGAGTACAACAGCTGTTTTTTCCAGAACAATGACTTTTAAAGAGGGGTGTGCGATTTTAGCCTGAATGGCAGCGAAGATACCAGCGGCTCCCCCTCCTATGATGATAATATCGACTATTTGGTTCATGAAAAAACAATTATCTTTCTTTTTGAAGCGTATAAATTTAGACTTTTTGCAAAATAGGGGCAAGGTTTATGACAAGTTTTTATTCAATTGCGCAACGTGCTCTTGATGAGGGGGGTCACACCTTTCATTACCATCTGGTTGTGCAAAAAGCGGCTCAGAATCTCGCGAAAGAGGTTTTTGTTTATGCACCTCTCGCCTCTTCTTTAGCCTCTCTGCCTGATCAATGGGTTCGCTGGTTTCATCCCTATTCCAATCAATACAAAAAGCTCTTCCAGAGTGATTGTAAGCGGTTATTTCTGGATAAAAAGGGGGGGAAAAGGATCTTTTTTTTTGAATCTTTTGGAAGAAGAGAGTTTAGAGCTTTTGCATTAGCTGCTCTTCTTCATGGGAAAAAAGAGGATTATCTCTGGATTGTATATCGAGATGACCCCTCATTGAGAAATAAGAAAGATGCAGGAGTTTTTCGTTTTTTCACAAGATTGTTGAGATGGAAATTTGGCGCTCATCTGGTTCCCTTGACAGATAGTGAAAAACTACTCCCTTATTACGAGGGACTTTTAAAGAGAAGACCTCATCTACTGCCGATTCCTCATACGTTTTTTTATCCTATACAGGATCTCAGAATGAAAAAAGAGCTGATCTGTATCTGGCCAGGCTCTCCGCGAGAAGAAAAGGGGATGAGAGAAATTTCTCAGTTATTACAAATCCAAGATGATCGATCAGAACATATTACGCTTAATCTTTCAGAAGAAACCCCCCTTTTTCCGATTAGAAATGGAATCAAACTCTCTTTTCGTCAATCTGTTTTATCTAAGGAATTCTATTTTGAGCTTCTTAAGAAAAGTGATATCGTCCTTCTTCCTTATGATCCGCACCAATATAAATGGCGTACCTCTGGTATTTTTGTTGAGACGATTATGGCGGGAAAGATCCCCTTAGTGAAGGGGGGATGGCTTGCTGATGAGTTAGAGAAATTTCATCTTCAGGAGCTGATTGTGGATTGGGAGGATCCCCAATTTTTTTCTCATCTCTTTGCTTTGATTCAGTTGCCTATAGTGTATGAAAAATTGCGGAAAATGCAGAGTGCTTATGCTGCATTTCACTCTGAGGAGAATTTTACTCGTCTATTTACTCAGCTATCGTGAGCGTGCGCTTCCCTTTCTTAATCTGAACGCCCTCCACAATCGTCACTCCTTGCCTGCTCTTTAAACACCCCTTCACCTCAATCTTGTCATGAGGCGCAATCACCATGCCCTGGAATTTCAGATAGCTCTTCAATCCTAAATCAACCGCAATCTCCTCTTTTGCCGTCTTTAAAATCACCTGAATATAAGAGGCCGCCCGATCTGCATAGGTATACTGCTGTATACTTAAAACTTCCCCTCTCATATCGATTTCATTACAACATGGACTCGCATCAATAGTCGTTATTAAAAATAAAAAAAGAATAAGATATCTCATTAAATAAATTTTATAATTTTATTTAATATATAATCTATACTTAATATGTCACAATTCCTTTCAGTTTGATTTTCAATTAGTTACGATTTCTCTCTCCCTAATTAAAGAGAATGAGATAGAATTTAATATATTAAATAAAAGATTTGTTATATTATTAAATTAAAGGTCTCAATTTAGTAGGAGTTTATTTTATGTTGAGCAAGAAAAAATTATATATTATGAGCACAATTATCGCATCTTGCGTGCTCTCTCTTTCTTTAGGTAAGTTGTCAGCTGATTGTAAAGATGGACGCTGTTCAGCTCCCAATTCTTCCAATAATGGGGCTTCTGCTCATACCAGAGGGCCTACAGATTGGAGATATTACAATAATCAGAGAGTTCAAGATGATAGCCAATCGATGAACATGAATAATGGAACAGATTGGAGAGATTTTAATCAACCCGTTCCTGCTCCAGGACAAAGAGTTAATGGAAAAGGAACTTTCTATGATGAGAATGGCCAAGAGCTAAAAGCTCTTCGTGGTCACTCTGTAGATAAAATTAAAGGGGTTATAAAAACAGTAAATAGAATGCAATATCCCAATGGAGTGCATCTACAACTGGTTGTCACAACGGATGATGGAAAAGATGTGAAAATCATGCTTGGACCTGCAAAATACATTGAGCAACAGAGAATCAAGCTGATGACAGGTGATAAAGTTGTTGTGACTGTATTCCCGATGACAGCAAATGGTGAGAAAATGTTTATCGGAAAAGAGGTCAACAAAAATGGTGCAATTTTAATGTTGCGCGATGATAACAGAAATCCTGTTTGGAAAAACTAGATCTGTAAAATCAAGAGCTGATGCAAGAGGTTTCTTGCATCAGTTTTTTTTATTAACCTGAGTTTTGGGTTATCTAAGAAAAAAATCGCGTATAGCACAAAAGACAGCAGCTGTCGATAAGAGCCTTCCATGAGAGACTGGAAAGGAGAGGAATTGGTAAGGGGTATTCAAAGCAGTCTCCTCCACAGTAATCCAGCCATCATTAGGTGCGCAAAAGAGGGTGTTTCCTCTGTATCCTGCAATAACAAGTAGTTGTGCTTTGTCAGGAAAATTCCCCAAACAGGCAACATCTCGCGCCTCAAAATTTAAAAGCTGAGCTCCTGATTTGTCCCCCATCACGAGATATGCAGGATAAAAATTCCGGAATCTATGTCCTAAACTCGATCCCTGATTAGGAGGAGCAATCAGTACAATACGCCCCTCTTTTGCCTCCACAGGGCATCCAGAAAGATTTAGAGCGCACCGTAAAACAAGAGCGCCTACAGAGTGAGTCACAAAGTTAATGGGGACACCAGGCTTACAAGAGGCCACATATTGAAGCATAGGAATGAGATTGCAGGCGTGCTCTTGAATCGTCTGATCACGACTCGGATATTCCCATACATATTGTTCAAATCCTAAGCATGTTAACGCTTTTCTAATCGGCATCATACTCTGAGCAGAAGAGACGAATCCATGAATCAGGACTACAGAATGATCTCTGAGTTGAGCTTTGGGTTGCGCTTCTTCTTCTTGACCGTTTAAGGAGAAGCATATCAGTAAAAGTATCCACCACTTTTTCATCTAAAATCAGACTCCGTAAAAAGAGCCTTCTTATAGCAGAATGGATGAGATACTCAAACTATTTTTTAGGAATGGAGAGAAATTGATGGAATATATAGATGGTCTCTTTACTTTTCATAATCCAAAAGTGGCTGACATACAAAGTATAATGTAAATGAGGAGTTGAAAGATGGGTTTCAGCAACCGTTACTTTCCCATCATGAGGATCGCGCAACCAGTTTCGTAAAAAACCCCTCCCCTTATTACCTGCAATGACTAGAACTTCCATAGAAGAGGGAAATTCCCCAATGGCTCGCATATCTTGATCTGTATATGTTAAAAGCTGATAGCCTGCTTTGTTCCCAAAGAGCCAATGCACAAAAGAGCATCC
>JABDCM010000003.1:63190-63890 GCA_013288105.1 Chlamydiota bacterium | reverse complement strand
GGAGATTCCTGCGCTTACTCTTCATACGATTGATCGCGTAGGTGCGGGAGATACTTTTTTTTCAGTTGCCTCTCTTGCAGCGGTCAAAAAATACTCCCCGCTTCTGACAGGTTTTTTGGGATCTCTAGCTGCGGCTTTAGGCGTGCAAATTATTGGAAATAAGGAATCTATAAAAAATCCTCCTTATGTAAATATCTTACTCGGATACTCAAATGATTGAAAAATTTCTCCATTCTTTGATGCGCATCCGTCTTATCGAAGAGGCGATAGCTGACAAATATCAAGAGCAAAAAATGCGCTGTCCTGTTCATTTGAGTATTGGTCAGGAGGCGGTTGCTGTAGGTGTCTGCTCTCAGCTTTTGCATACAGATTATGCAGTGAGTGGTCATAGGGCGCATGCTCACTATCTTGCTAAGAGGGGGCGATTTAAAGAGGATGATTGCGGAAATCTATGGGAAGGCAACGGGCTGTTCGAAAGGTCGAGGGGGGTCGATGCATCTTGTGGACTTGGAGGTAGGTTTTTTAGGGTCGACCCCTATTGTTGGGGGCAGTATTCCTGTGGGAGTAGGTGCTGCTTTTGGGTCTTATCTAAAAGGGGAAAAGAGGGTAACGACTATTTTCTTTGGAGAGGGGGCAACAGAGGAGGGGGTATTTGCAGAGAGCTTAAATTTTGCAGCTCTGCATCAATTACCTGTTCTTT
>JABDCM010000003.1:62424-63180 GCA_013288105.1 Chlamydiota bacterium | reverse complement strand
TGTTCTTTTTGTTTGCGAAAACAATTTCTACTCTGTGTATTCCCCTCTTTCTGTGCGGCAGCCACGAGGCAGAGATCTTGTTGCTCTGGCAGAGGCGCATGGCATTGCTGCATATAGAGGAGAGGGAAATCATCTTGAAGAGGTAATGACTCTGACAAAAACTGCTCTGGAACAGATTAGAAAAGGCAGGGGGCCTGTTTTTCTTGAATTTTTTACCTACCGTTTCAGAGAGCATTGTGGACCCTTTGTCGATCCCTATCAGCCTCCTGAAGAGGTTGCTTTTTGGAAAGGGAAAGATCCTTTAAAAGGAATTATTGAGAATAGGGAGTGTGCTGACATAAAAAAAGAGATAGAGGAGGCTTTTGAATATGCTGAAGAGAGTCCTTTTCCTGTATTAGAAGAGGGGGGGATCTATGCGTAACATACCCTACAAAGAGGCGATTCGAGAAGCGACTGATCAATTGATGGGACGGGATTCCTCTGTTTATGTGATGGGGTTAGGAGTGCCCGATCCGAAAGGGATTTTTGGAACCACCTCTGGGCTTCAGGAAAAATATGGTCCTGCGCGTGTTTTAGACATGCCTACCTCAGAAAATGGGATGACAGGTATTGCGATTGGATCAGCAATTGTTGGGATGCGACCTATTTTGACGCATCAGAGGGTAGATTTTTCCCTTCTGGCATTGGATCAACTGATTAACAATGCGGCGAAGTGGCACTATATGTTTGGAGGAGAGATGAAAGTTCCTCTGGTGA
>JABDCM010000003.1:0-62414 GCA_013288105.1 Chlamydiota bacterium | reverse complement strand
CGCCTTGTGATAGGGAGGGGATGGGGACAGGGGCCTCAACATTCGCAGACACTCCACTCTCTTTTTGCTCACGTTCCTGGATTGAAAGTGGTGATGCCCTCTACCCCGTACGATGCAAAAGGGCTGCTGATTGCAAGTGTGGAAGAGGATAATCCGGTTATTTTTTTCGAGCACCGCTGGCTTCATGATATCTATGGGGATGTCCCTGAGGAGTATTACAGAGTGCCTTTAGGGAGCGCTAAAATCGTGCACGAGGGCAGTGATGTCACGATTGTTGCATCGTCTCATATGACGCTGGAGGCGTGGAGAGCGGCCCAAATCTTAAGAGAGGAGGGGATTTCTGTTGAGGTCGTTGATTTGAGAACAATTCGTCCTTTGGACACAGAGACGATTTTTGCCTCTGTTAGAAAAACAGGACGGGTGATTGTGGCAGATCCGGATTGGAAAATGTGTGGATTTGCTGCAGAGGTGGTCTCGCTCATTGTGGAGGCAGAGTGGGAAGCGCTTCGCCTACCCCCTGTAAGGATGACCTACCCGGACGCTCTTATTCCTACGAGTTGGTCTCTTTCCAACCACTATTATCCAGGTTCGCAAGAGATGGTTGTGGAGGTATTGAAGATGATGGGGAGAAAAACTTCTGCTCGTGCATTACTAGAAACTCTTCTTGCAGGAAAAATGAAAACCCCTCAAGATGTCCCTGATAAAACCTTTACAGGTCCTTTCTGATATGAAAAAAGTTCTCATTATTGGAAGCAACTCTTTTTCAGGAAGTGATTTTGTCGATCTTCTGCTTCAAACTGGAAAATATCAGGTCATCGGAGTCAGTCGTTCTGCTGAAAAATCAGCTCTTTTTCTCCCTTATAAAAATAATCGAAGCGGCTCCTTTCATTTTTATCAGATCGATTTGAATCGAGATTTAGAGAGATTGGATGCGCTCATTGATCAGGAGAGGCCAGAATATATTGTCAATTTTGCAGCACAAAGTGAGGTGGCGCCTAGCTGGAAATATCCCCACCACTGGTTCCAGACAAATGCGGTCTCTTTGACAGCCTTAGCAAACATCCTGAAAGATAAAAAGTTTCTGAAAAGATATGTGCACATCTCCTCCCCTGAAGTTTATGGATCATGCCAAGGTTTTATTACGGAGGAGGCGCCTCTTAACCCCTCAACCCCTTATGCGGCCTCCAAAGCGGCCGGAGATCTCTCTTTATTTACCTTTGTAAAAAACTTTGGATTTCCGCTGGTGATGATCCGTGCAACCAATGTATATGGGCCGCATCAACAGCTATTTAAGATTATTCCCCGTTCGATCATCTATATGAAGCAGCGTAAAAAGATTCCTCTCCATGGGGGGGGAAGAGCGGTGAAATCTTATATTCATATTAGAGACATTTCCCGAGGGGAGCTGTGCGCAATGGAGGAGGGGCGTCCTGGGGAAATCTACCATTTTTCTCCTGATAAGGGAGTTTCTGTGAGGGAGGTTGTCTCTGCAATTGCGGAAAGGGTCTCGATTCCATGGGAGAGTGCCATTGAGATTGTGGAGGAGAGGCTTGGTCAAGATCATGCGTATACGATTGACTCTTCGAAGGCGAGACGAGAATTTAATTGGGCTCCTCAGATTGAGTTAGGGGAGGGGATTGCGCAAACGGTGAACTGGGTAGAGAGATATTTTGCTGAGATTGAACAGCAGCCTCTCGACTATGTGCACAAGGAATAAAGGGATGGAAATAGATCTACTCGTCAACTATCCCAAATCTAAACGCAATGTCAAAGAACGGGGAGAGACCAAAACTGCTGAAGATCGTCTCATCGCTCGCCAGTTTGGCAAAGAGTTCTTCGATGGAGAACGGCGCCATGGCTACGGGGGCTTTTCCTACCACCCCCGATTCTGGGAACCTGTCATTGCCACCTTTCAAAACCACTATCAACTCACCCCTCACTCCTCCCTCTTAGATGTTGGCTGTGCAAAGGGTTTTATGCTATATGATTTTCAGAGAATGATTCCGGGAATCGCTGTGAGTGGAATCGATATCTCCCCCTATGCAATTGAACATGCTCAAGCAGAAGTGAAATCTGCTCTCCGTGTAGCAGATGCGCGCGCCCTTCCCTTTGATGCCCACTCTTTCGATCTCGTGATCTCCATCAATACCATTCATAACCTGGAAGTCGATGAGCTTGTCACCGCACTTCAAGAGATTCAACGGGTCTCTCGTGGCCACTCTTTTATCACCGTGGATGCCTATCGTAACGAGGAGGAAAAGGAGCTGATGTTTGCCTGGAATCTAACGGCAAAAACAATCCTCCATGTCGAGGAATGGAAGGCCCTCTTTAAAAAGATCGGTTATACAGGAGACTATTTTTGGTTCATCCCTTAGGCCGTATACTCGTTATAGGAGCACAAGGATTTATTGGCAGCCACCTCTATCGCTATTTTTCCTCTTTCGATCCAGAAACCCTCGGAACTCACCACCGCCCTCATCCGCACTACGCTCTTCTCGATCTCAAAGCCCCCTCCTTTGATTTTTCTTTGAAAGGTTATGCGTACGCTCTGATCACAGCCGGCATGGGAAATCCTCGCCTCTGTGAAGAGAGAGCTCAGGAGAGTTATCTCTGTAATGTGGAATCACCACTCCTACTTGGTAGGGAGCTGATCCGCCAGGGTGTCACTCCCATTTTCTTCTCCACAGATTATGTGTTTGGAGGATCGGAAAGCAGCTACACAGAATCCTCCCCAACCTCCCCTTTGAACGTATATGGCAGAGGAAAAGCGGAGCTAGAAAAGCGTGCACGGGAGGAATTTGCAGATCAGTGTCTGATCATCCGGTTAAGTAAAGTATATGGCATTGAAAAAGGGGATGGGACACTGTACGATGAGATGGTGACAACTCTGATCAAGCAGAGGGTTCTTTATGCAGCAAAGGATCAGATCTTTGCTCCTATCTTTATCCAAGACCTCATTTTGGCTATTGTAGCTCTTCTCTCCTCTGGGAAAAGAGGGCTCTTTCAATGCGCAGGCAACCTCTCTGCCAGCCGTTACGAGATGGCTGTTGAAGTTGCGAAAAAATTGGGGTGTGAGATAAGATCGGTCCGTCCCATCTCTCTCGATGAGTTGGAAGATGGGGTCTTGCGCCCGAAAAAACTTATTTTACAATCTTTTTGGGGAAGATTGCCCTGGAAAGAGGCAATACAAAAAATAGTGGATCAATATGCCCTTAGCTCGAGATGAAAAAGAAAAATGGGAGGAAACAGCCCAACTCTTAGGCCAAGAAAAGATTGTGTGGGGCGACCACTGGTCTTATAATTTTCGCAATGATCCTAAAAGGCTTGCCTTTGTGCTCTCTCGTTATAAATTTGCAGCGAAGATGGGGGGGAATGGTCGTTCTGTTTTAGAACTCGGATGTGGGGAGGGGATTGGAGCTACGATTTTGGCAGAACAGGCCACGAGTTATACAGGAGTGGATCTTGATTTAGAGGCTATCGAAACCGCTCAACGCAATTTCAAAAATCCCCACTTTACCTTTATCTATGACGATTTTATGGGGAAAAAAATAGGGGAGTTTCAAACGGTGGTGAGTTTGGATGTTTGTGAACATATCTATCCAGAACATGAGGAGACCTATTTTCAGACAATTTTCACGAATCTCTCAAAAGAGGGGATTGCAATTGTCGGCACTCCCAATATTTCTGCCGCACCTTACGCGTCTGATGCCAGTCAAATAGGGCATGTTAACCTTTTTTCTCAAGAACGGCTTAAACAGAGATTAGAAAAATACTTTCATCAGGTCTTTCCTTTTGGAATGAATGATGAAATTCTTCATACAGGCTATAGCAAAATGGCCCATTATATTTTCTGTGTAGGGTGTAATAAAAAATGCACATCGTAGAAGAAATAGACCATTTTCTAAAACATGGATGGTTTATCCTCAATCTCTTAGATACCACTCCTCTTTTAGAAGGGCGTTTAAAGCTTCAGAAAAAATTAGCAGAATTTCTAGGAGGAGGGATCTCTCTTGAAGAGTACCATATTTATGGGGAAGAGGAGGCTTTTCACAATCATGTTCAGCTAGAAATGACCCGTTTTTTTAGAGAGGAGAGGATAGGCCCTCGTATTTTAGCAGCTCAAAGGCCTTTTTTCGAGAAATTTCTAGGTCCTGATTTAATGATTCAAGCAAATCCCTATTTGCGCATGACACGCCCCCAGAAGCCTCAGGACAATATTGGCTATCATAGAGATACTTTTTATGGGGGTTCTCCTTATGAGCTTTCTGTATTTATTCCCTTTGTAGAGCTTCCTCAGGAGAGTTCTCTTCAGGTTCTTTCAGGTTCCCACATCCACCCGGCTGACTATTATCCAACGACACAGGTTGTGAATACAGATCCTGCAGTTACGAAAGGGTCAGCAAAACATCAGTTAGGCTTTTTATATGCGCCCAAGCTCATGGACCCCTCTATTGAGGAGCAGATGAGAGGGATTAGTTTGAAAGTGGGACAGGCGCTCGTATTTACCCTTTCTACCGTTCATGGAAGTATTGTGAATCGGGGAGCGGTCACGCGCTGGAGCACAGATATTCGTATCATGAACGCTTTGGCGCCTGTTGATCTGTCTGCACGTCCCGATTATTATTTCCCCTTTAGTGATTCACCCGTGACAGCTGTCGCAAAATGTTTTTTATGCTCAAAAGGAAAAAATCATGAAATTAGAGACTCAATCGAATTGGAATTGTGTCACGGACAAGCTTCTAAAAAATAGTCGCCCTATTTCTTTAGGGCGTTATGCCTCCTATTGGCATACAAACACTCCCAGGCGCACCCTTTATTCTCTCTCTTATTACAAATTTGCAACCAAAATGGTGGGGCCAGAGAAGCGGGTTTTAGATATTGGTTGTAATGAGGGGTTAGGAAGTTGGGTCGTAGCCAAGGAGTGTGGCTTTTGTTGTGGCGTGGATTTTGATCAGGAAGCGATTGTGACAGCGCAGTCTAATTTTACTGATAAAAATATTGAGTTTAGGTGCGCAGATTTTTTAAAAGCTAGCTTAGGCATTTGGGATGGGATTGTAAACTTTGATGTGATTGAACACATTTATCCGGAGCATGAGGATGGGTTTTTTAAACAGGCACTTATGCATCTTTCTGATACGGGAGTCATGGTGGTGGGAACGCCTAGTGAGATTAGTCAGCAATTTGCAAGTAAGATTTCCAAAGAGGGGCATGTGAATATCTATTCGCCTCAGAGATTGGAGGAGACGATGCGCTGTTATTTTAATTTTGTTTTTCTTTTTGCAGCTAATGATGAGGTGGTTCATACGGGGTATCTGCCTTTGGCTCATTATCTGATTGCTATCGGATGCGGTCCCAAAAAATGAGAAGCCCTGCTGCTATTTTAGTTCAATTGGGGGCTCCTCTTGAGATTTGGGATTTGGAGCTTCCCCTGCTTTTACCTGGACAGGTTTTGGTGGAGATGGCCTACAGTGGCTTCTGTCATAGTCAGTTGAATGAGATGAGAGGTTTGAAGGGGGAGGACCGTTTTTTACCACATACGCTGGGACATGAGGGGGCAGGAAGAGTTTTAGAGATAGGTTCAGAGGTAACCAAGGTGAGGCCTGGAGATCATGTTGTCGTCAGTTGGATCAAAGGACGGGGAAGGGATGTCCCAGGTTGTCAATATCTCTCCGAGAGGGGGAGGGTTAATTCTGGTGCTGTGAGCACCTTTTTAAAACAGACGATTCTTTCTGAGAATAGGGTAATTCCTATTCCCCCTGAAATGCCTTTAAGAGAGGCGGCTCTTTTAGGATGTGCCATTCCGACGGGAGCGGGGGTGGTCAATCGTGAGATGGATCTCAAGGAGGGGGACTCTTTTGTTGTGTTTGGAGTTGGGGGAGTGGGATTGAGTGCTCTTTTAGCTGCTAAAATGGCAAAGGCCTATCCTAGGATTGCTGTGGATATTCATGAGGATAAACTTCAAAAAGCAAAAATGTTAGGAGCGACCCATCTTGTGAATGGCTCTGTGCAGGATCCTGTTGAGGCGATTCGTGAGATTACCGGGGGGCGAGGAGCGAGCTTTGTTTTCGAATCTGCGGGTAGACGGGAGGCTATGGAGAGGGGGTTTGCCTCTCTTAAGGTGGGAGGGCTCTGCGTGCTTGCTGGGAATCTTCCTAAGGGGGAGAAGATTTCTATTGATCCTTTTGATTTAATTTTGGGTAAGAGGCTTGTAGGGACATGGGGGGGCAAGAGCCAAATTGATGAGGATGTGCTTTCTTATACGGAGAGTTATTTGAAAAAGGGGATGCCGCTTGCAGATCTCATTACACACGAGATTTCTTTGGAGGAGATCAACACCCTTCCTCAGCTGCTTGAGAGGGGAGTTGTGGGGCGCGCACTCATCAAATTTTGAATCTGGCTGTAAACCTCCTCTACCTCAATCTCTCTGACGCAGCTCATGTGCGCGCATCCCCTTCCACAGGGTGAGCAGGGAGTAGGATGCACAATCATATGAGCAAGCGGAGAGGGGGGAGACCACCGTTTGAGGGGATGTATTCCAGAATAGAGCAGAAGAGAGGGGGTTCCACAGGCAGCTGCAACATGGCCTGCAGCAGAGTCCATGCCGATCAAAAGAGAGGCTTGCGCAATATAAAGCACAAAAGCATCCCAAGAAAGAACCCCACAGAGATTTTGAGTAGAGGCTAGCCCTTCTGTGACATATTGGATGGCTCTATTTTCCCTCTCTCCTTGACCTGTAAAGATCAATGAATACCCCTGTTCAACCAGTTTTTTTGTAAGTGCTCTCCATTTTTCTATAGGCCACTCTTTTTTTTGCTCTCCCGTTCCCATATGAAGCAGAAGATACTCTTTTTTTTCTATAGAGGGGGGCTTGTTTAAAATGGGGTAAAGAAGCTGTTTATGGGGCTTAATTTCAGAAAATAGCTCCAAAAGAGAGAACATATCCTCCGTAATGGAGTGGTTACCTTTTTTCCATGGCAGAGCATGGGTTAAAAGGGGGCTGAAGCCTGCGCTCTCAAAGCCGATGCGCACGGGGATTTTAGCTTGAAAGAGAAGAGGCGCCATATTGGGAAAATGGGGATAGCAGTCCACAGCAGTATCATATTGCTCCCTTAGAATCTCTTGGAGAGCTCTCTTTCTAGTTGAAAGATAGCTTCCCCATCTCCCTTTTTTCTGACGGTTGAGTTTCCAATGATCGACGATATGAATGGTATCGATGAGAGGATGAGGATCGACGAGAGGACGACACCAGCTTCCCACAACCATGCCGATTTTTAGTGAGGGAAAGGCTTTCTTGAGAGGGGGAAGGAGGCTCGTGGTTAAAATGAGATCCCCAAGGTGAGCGCCATTACAGAGAAGGAGCCGCTGGGGAGGGGGGGGAGGAGGATATTTTTTGCGAAAACAGAGGCTTAATAGGGAGTCGGTACAAGAGAGAAGAGCATAGGCAATAGGGTTATAGAGAGGGTATTTCATCTATTTGCGCATAAAATAATTAAAATGGTACAAGGGGAGACAAAATTATGCCATTAACATCTTCTAGCCCTCTTCTTTCCATCGTCATGCCTAGCTATAATCATGGAAAGTATCTGCAAAAACGGCTCGATAGTCTACTTCAAGAAATGGGAGAAGAGGATGAACTCATTATTGTCGATGATGCCTCTACAGACAATAGCAGGGAAATCACTCTCCTATATGCTCAAAAAGATCCGCGCATTCAGGTCATTCTACAAGACAAAAATCAAGGCTATTGCAAAGCCGTTCAGGTCGGTTTAACTCAAGCTCATGGAACCTATCTCTTCTTGCCCGCCGTAGATGATGTCTGCTTCGCAGGCGCATTAAAAAAAACTCTAGCAGCCCTTCAAAAACATCCACAAGCTGTTTTATGCTGTTCCGATTTCTGCTCAAGTCTGGAAAGAGAGTCGAAACCTCCGGTACTCGGCAGTCAACCCCTTCTAAAACAAGTGTGTAACACTCTTTATTTATCTCCTCAACAGGTCTCTGAGGCCATCAGAAAACAGGATTTTTTGATCCCTGGCCATACAAGCGTAATCAAAAGAGAGACTTTTATTAAGTATGGTGGCCTCAATGAGCTCTTTGGGCCCCATATGGACTGGTTTACTATGCATGAAATTGCCTTGAATGAGGGGGTCCTTTACCTTCCTGAACCCCTCTTTCTGATGCGTTTTCATGGAAAAAATTATTCCAGTACAGGAGATATAAATCAGTATCAACGCGCCATTTTTAAATTTTTACAACAGCCTATAGCAAAAAAAACGAAAAAACTCTTTCTTCAATCAAAACTCATGCGTATTTACACAGAAAATCAATTTTTATGGGTCTGTTTACGACCTATACACTGGTGCTTTCTATTCAATGGCTTCTCCTATATCCTGTTTAAATTTTTTCAGAAAGTATTCCGTTCGCTGCCCCTGAAATGGAGAAAAATAATAAAGTCTCTTTTAGGAATGCATTATGTGCCTCCAGAAATCAATTTTACAATCGACCAACTATGATTCATATATGCAGATTACCTATGAGGAACAGATTTCTCAGGATAGATGCCACTTTTGTGCGCACAAGAGGCTGACTCAAATTGCCTCTGTAAAAAATGCTCCCGCTTTTCTTGGATGTACTACGCAAAAGCCAGCTGAGGATCTTTTTCTCTCTTTTCATCTCCTCTTATGTAATCACTGCTCTCTTATCCAAACAGATGCACAACCCTTAGAGAGGACCTATTCAGAGCTCCATTCAGAAGCTCTTGGTCCCATATGGAGGGCACATCACCTCTCTTTCGCCTCCTTCATTCAAAAACAGCTACACCTCTCAACAGATATGCGTGTGCTGGAAATTGGCGCCTCCTCTCAACCTATTGCACGCCATCTTCCCTTTGAAAAAAATTCTATCTGGTACATCGATCCTATCAAAACTCCCCCCTTCTCCTTAAACAAGAATGAGCAGTACCTCTCTGGCTTTTTCCCTGAGAAAAAACCGGATGCTAAACTGGATCTTATCATCGCCTCTCATGTTCTTGAACATATCCCTCATACGCACTCTTTTTTTAAGGCGATAGCCTCTCAACTGACCGAAAATGGCAAGCTGTTCATCAGCATTCCTCATTTTCAAAGTTGGTTTCGTCATTCCTATTTCAATGCGATCTCTGCAGAACATATTACCTACCCATTTTTGAATCAGCTGCTGTTCATTGCTCGCTCAGAAGGATTTGATATGGAAACTGAATACTATGGGGACCACTCCTTGTTCGCTGTTTTTAAGCGCCAGGCCTCTCATGCTCCCCCCTCTTTTCCTCAGGAAGATAGTAAAAAATGGCTTGTCGCCTGGATTCATGCTTTTAATAAAATGGTGAAAACTGACAAGATCACAGCCGATTTATCAGAAGTTTTTATTACAGGAGCAAGCCACCTCTCTCAATATTTTCTTCTGTGTAATCAGGGGCTGGAAGAGAGAATTACAGCAGTTTTAGATAACTCATCTAAAAAATGGGGGCAGCGTCTTTATGGAACTTCTACTGTTGCACGTCCTTTCCACCATCTCACAAAATATGAGAGGCCAACTGTGATTCTAACTCCCTCTCCTTATGCTGAAGAGATGCGCCAGCAAATCATAGCACTCAATGCTCAAGCAACTATTGTCGATTTGTGAGATAGGTTCATGTTTCATACAACGCAAGAGAAAATTTTAAATGAAATCAGCGCAATTTTAAGAGGTGTTCAGGAGGAGCAGGTCTCACTTTTGATCGAAGCTATTGTACAGGCAGATAAAATTGTGAGCTGTGGAGCAGGTAGAATGGGGATGATGGCTCGTGCTTTTGCTATGCGGTTAGGTCATCTGGATTTGAACTCTTATCATCTTACAGATTGTAATACCCCTCGTATAGGAGAAAAAGATCTTCTTCTTGTCTGCTCAGGTTCAGGAGAGACCATTACCATTCTCTCCTTAGTGGAGATTGCGAAAAAGCATCAAGCAAAAGTCGCTCTGATCACCACCCGTGTCCAGTCTAGAATGGCCGCTTTGTCAGATATCCAGGTTCTCCTCCCAGCCCCCCCCTCTATTCAACCGATGACAAGTTTGACAGAGCAGTCCTGTTTGCTCTTTTTTGATACTCTAGTCATGTTATTGATGAAGAGGTTGAATCAATCTCCTGATATGTTGAAAAATAAACATTCCATACTGGAGTAAATATGGGCACACATCGCTGGTCAGCCTCTTTAATCTGTGCAAACTTATTGCAATTACAAGAGCAGTTGACTCTTCTGGAAGAGTATGAGGTGGATTTTTTACATGTGGATGTGATGGATGGACGATTTGTACCCCGTTTTGGAATGTATCCAGAAATGGTACAAGCGGTTAAGAGCCATTGTTCGATTCCTATTGAAGTGCATCTCATGGTCGAAAATCCTGATCCTTATATCGAAGTCTTTTGCTTAGCAGGGGCAGATATTCTGACGATTCATTTAGAGAGCTGCCGTTCTCATCTTTTAAAAACAGTGGAACAGATCCAGTCTTATGAGGTGCAGGTCGGCATTGCACTGAATCCTGCCTCTCGCCTAGAGGAAATAGAGGAGATCTTAGCAGAAGTCGATTATCTTCTCCTTATGGGAATAAATCCTGGTATCCTTGGACAAAAGATTAAACCTTTTATGTTTGAAAAGATAAAAAAAGCCCACCACCTTCTCGTTCAGCGAAAGTATCCGACTAAAATAAGTATCGATGGGGGGGTTAATTTTGAAAATGAGGAGGCTCTTTTTGAAGCAGGGGCCGATATCCTGATCGGAGGTAGTCAGACCATTTTTCATCCCGGATCTTCTCTCTCAGACAACCTTGCGCGATTGAAACAGAAGGGGTACGTACTCTCTTGAAAAATTCCTATAAAGTTATTATCACAACCAGCGGAACAGGCTCTCGTCTTGGAGAGGTTACCCATTTTCTTAATAAGGCTTTAGTAAGAGTTGGGAAAAAAGCAGCCATTTCCTACATCTTAGATCAGATTCCAGCTGAAGTTCCCATCGTCGTGACTGTGGGATACAAAAAAGAGCAGGTCAAAGAGTTTCTTCTTTTCGCCCATCCGGAAAGAAGGTTTGAATTTGTCGAGGTTGATAAATATGAGGGGGAGGGGTCCAGTCTTGGCTACTCTCTTTTATGTGCAGCGCCTCTTTTACAATGCCCCTTTGTCTATGTGACGTGTGATACCCTCTTTTCGATGCCTATCACCTTCCCTGATACAAACTGGATGGGGATAGCCCGCCATGCAGATGCACATCACTATATGAGCGTCCAACTCAATGGCATGGGTTTCATTGATCAGATTTTTTCAAAGGGGGCAGGTAAATTTGATGCTGTTTATATTGGGCTTGCAGCTATTTCTCACTATGCATCTTTTTGGAGCCATCTCTCTGCCCTCTATTCTCAAAATCCTTATGATCAATCTCTCAATGATGTGAGAGCTTTTTCAGCAATGCAAGAGGAGGGGCTCCTCTTTGAGGGAAAATATGTGCACAATTGGCTCGATATTGGCAATGAGCACTCTCTTCAACAGGCACGTCTTCAGATCACAGATCCCTTTGATAATTTAGAAAAATTGGATGAGAGCATTTATCTATTCGAAGGGCAGTTTGTAATTAAATTCTTTCATGATCCGCTTCTTGTAAAAAAGAGAATTGCCCGAGCAAAACAGCTCGACTCCCTGGTTCCTAAAATAGAGAAAGAGGGGGATAATTTTTATCGTTATCAGTATGTACAAGGAAAATTATTCAGTCAGGTTGTGAATGCACAAAACATCAAAACATTACTTGCCTGGTGTCAAAACTATCTATGGAAACCTGTCGATTTGGATAGACAAGAAAAAGAGAGCTTTCAAAAACATTGTCACCATTTTTATTTTGAAAAGAGCGTAGCAAGAATTAACCAATTTTATGAAATCTCTCATGTAAGAGACAGATCCTGTTCGATTAACGAGCAAACAATTCCCTCTCTTGCGGATCTGTTTTCTATGATTGATTGGGAGAGAATGAGGGATGGAACTGCTACGGGTTTTCATGGCGATCTTCATTTTGAGAACATTATTCTAGGCAAGGGTACTTTTCACCTATTAGACTGGAGACAGGATTTTGATGGCTTAATAGCTTATGGGGATATTTATTATGATTTGGCGAAATTAAATCATGGGATGATCGTCTCACATGAGATGGTGAGAAAAAATCTGTTCCATATAGAGATAGGGGATGATCAAGAGAAAAATATTCACTGCGAGATTCTAAGACCAGATAGCCTTGTCTTATGCCAGCAAGCATTCTACCACTTTTTGAAGGAGGAGGGGTTTGATATTTATAAAGTAGACATTTTAACAGCTCTGATTTTCTTAAATAGTGCCCCTTTACATCTCTTTCCCTATAGTTTATTTCTCCATTTTTTTGGTAGACTTCGTCTATGGTATGCGCTCTCTCATCATCCAGCACAGATCCCACTATTTATGTGATCACAAACTTAGAGATGAATCACCGCGCCTCTAATGTACAGCCGCATCGACGTCTTCCGATAGATGAGCGGTTACTTAAGGGCAAGGGGCGTTATCTTTTTTATATTACAGATGAAGCAAGGTCAGATAGAGGTTATGATACAATTCATGAGGCAGCTCTAGATCCTCTTTTACACCAGGCAGGAAAGAACCATTTAGGGGAGTGGTCCTTTTTACTGGCTGAAAAGAAGCATGCTTTCTGCTCCTATCCCCTCTTTATGATTTCCTCCCGTTTTTATGCAAAAAACGGATGGCTTTCTACAGATTTAAACGGAGAGTGGGAGCGGCTCTTTTCCTATTTTGATACCTATAAATATGGATTTTTACCTAGCTATTGTCGACCGCTGAGATGGGTAAAATTTTCCAATTTGATAGACAATCCTTGTGTCTTTCTTCCTTTTAAAGAGCCTTTTTATGCATTGACTCGAAAGCTTTATGGGGTAGATATTCCTCATGAGTATACAAGATTTCCTGATTTGGGCTGCCATTATTTAGGGTTTAAAGATCGCGCAGCTTTAATGGACTATGTGGCTTTTTATCAACCCCTATTGGACTATTTTTTTACGGAAGATTTTAAATTAAAAAAAGATCCCCTGGAATATGTCATGCTTTCCGGTCACTATCCTAATGAAAAACCTCTTACGTTTTTATTTGAAACACTTTCGCATCTCTATTTTTATAAAAAAAGAGAGAATTTTTTTACCCTTCATTATGAGGGGTATTATGAGGTGAATTTTTTTAGAAAGAAATTCAAACAGCTCACAAAATTTTATCTTCCCTGGTTTATCAAAGTAAAAAGAGGAATAAAATTTCGTTTATGGTGGCTAAGGACGGAGGGAGCCGCTTTTATTTTTAAATCTCAACTCATTAATTTTATCAAATGGGTGAAAAGATGATGTACGCGAGCAAAATTCCCGCCTATTTTATTTTGGATGTAGATGGGGTCATGACCAATGGCTCTTTTCTTTATTCTGAAAAGGGTAAGGCATATAAAAGTTTTGGCCCTCATGATAATGATGGAATTAAACTCATACAACCTCATCTTGCGACTATTTTTGTGACAGCAGATGAGAGAGGATTTCCCATTAGCAAACAGAGGATAGTAGAGGATATGAAACAGCCTCTTCTCCTATTAAAGGAGGAGGAGCGTTTTTCTTATCTTATGGAGCATTACAATCTTGCTGAAAGCATTTATATGGGGGATGGATTGTATGATGCAAAAATTTTAAGAAGGTGTTTATTTGGAATTGCGCCTGCAAATGCGCGTATTGAGGCAAAACAGGCGGCACAGTTTGTCACCCCCTCATCGGGAGGGGAGGGGGCGGTCTTAGATGCCTGTCTTAAAATCCTTGAGATTTTTTTTCCTGCACAGTCCACCTCCTTGCAACACCAGCTGAATTGATGAGAATTGTTTTTTACTATCCACTCACGGCGCGCATTGGCCACCATCTAAAAGAATTTATAAAATTCAAATCACAACATGCCTATAGAAAATATCACTATTTTATTCCCCACCTCTTTAATCATTCTGAAAGAGAGACAGCTATCTTTTTAGGTGTTCAAAGTAGGAGGAGAACCTATAGACAGGTAAAATGTTTAGCATGGGAGATCATCAATCGAATCCATTTTTGGAAAGTGAAAAGGGTTAATCGGTTAGAAGAGCTAGATCCTAAACGGGATGTCCTATTGATCTTTCCTTTTCTCAGTTTAGGTTATGAGGCGTTGATTCAGGATCCGGTCGTGAGAAATTACACAGGCCTCAAAGTTTTTCACTTTAGCCACTATTTTGATCAACCGGAGAAAATGTGCCCTCTTATTCGAACGCTTCCTCATACTCTTATTATAGGGGAGGGGCAGCTAGATCAGAATGCCTTATATAAAAAATTCATGGGAGAGCAACCCTTTTATCTTTTACCTTTTGCATTGAGAGAGCGTTACCGCTCTTTCACCCCCTTTCAATCAAGAAAAGCGAAATGTTTTGCTTTTGGGACAAAAAGTAGAACAAATAACATGTATCACAAAGCATTTAATGAGACTTTTCAGGCCAATTATTTGCATAAACTTAGAGAAGAAATTTATTATAAAAGAGAGGAGGTAAAAGAGGAGATTGATAATTTTATCTTTGACTGGGAGGAGTGGAGGGACCATCGACCTAAGAATCGTTATGAAAAATTTAAGCGGGCCCTGGAGAAATATATAGGCAATGAGAGAAAGAGATTTTTCTCTTTTGATATTGTGCAGAAATATAATGAGTATCAGACGTTTGTCTCTCCTGAGGAGGAGAGTGGAGCGCCCCCGATTAGTTTTATGGAGGGGATGGCGTGTGGATGTGCCTATTTTGGAAGGCCGGAATTTTATACGGGTTACCAGATGGTGGCTGGGGAACATTTTGTAGGGTACGATGGGACGTTAGACGACTTAGTGAAGCAGATTCGGTATTACCAAGAGCATCCCGATCTTCTTGAGCAGATTGCGCACAGGGGGGAGCAATTTGTTAAGAACCATTTTCAACCTAAAAAGGTTGCGGATAATTTTTGGCAATTTCTAGAGTCTCACCTTCAGAGCTTATAATGGAAAAATAGAACTCAAAATTTTTATGGTTTTTTTAAAAATTACATGCTAAACTCTGCCGCTTTAGTGATAATCTAGTGCGTAACTTAAAGAGCAAAAAATGCTATTAAAGAATTGGATATCAGAAAGGGGGCTACGAACCAGATACAATTCGGCAAATGGAAGAGCTTCAATATGTTTGTTATGACTGTGCTACAGATAAGCCTGTTTGCCCTGGTTATAGAAGAGATGCTATTCCCTATTTATTGACTGATATACTAGCTATTCCTGTGGAATTTGAAGATGAAGTAGCAACGTTATTACCTTATTTGTACTGAGCAAATCAGCATTGAAAATCTTACAGGGATAACCTCTTCAATACCTCGTCCGCATGTTGACTAAAATGTAATAAAGTTACAATATGGGTTGCATAGAGTGAATAAGCCCCATCAAATAGTTGATCTTTTTGATAGAATTAGGAGATGTGTTGACAAAGAGCAATACACTCAGACGAAACACGCTCTTCAACGACATAAAGAAAGAGGGATAGATCTCTCTGACGCTCTCTATGTGTTAAAGACTGGACATCATGAGAAAAGGAAAACATCCTTTGATGCTATCAATAACACTTGGAAATATGCTATTAGAGGAAGAACTGTTGATAATGCTGATCTTCGTATAATTATAGCTTTTGATGAAGATGATATGATAATTATTACTGTGATAGAAATACTATGAAAGAAAGAAAAATAGAAACATTTGTCTATGAAGGATTTGGATTCCCAATCAAGTTAATAAACTGTCCCATGAAAAAGGTATTTGGAGAGTGGGTTTTAGATATTAATCTTTCAAAATTTCAAATTGATATCCTGAAAGAATTGATATACAAGCCTGTTCCTTTGACAGGGACTGAATTAAGATTCATTCGTAAATTCTTGGAACTTTCGACTATAGATTTTGGGAAACGCGTTGGAGTATCTCATCCGGCTGTTCTTAAATGGGAAAAAGAGCAGGTGAATATGAATCCTGCGACAGAAATATACATCCGTCTGTATGTGCTACAACAACTGCAAGCTAAAGACAAAGAGTTTAGGAATCTGTATGAACAAATCAGCATTGAAAATCTTTTAAAACACAAAAATGATAAGAAAATTCCTCTTGCTGTAAAGCTCGGATATGAACCTATGTCACTAAAGGGATAACCTCTTCAATACCTCGTCCGCATCATGAAGATCCTCATTAATAGCAATCCGCTCCGCCTCCTTCAATAGCCGCCCCATCTCCTGACTAGGCGCAATGCCATGCTCCTTCAAATGGTGAGAGGTCACTAAAGGATGCCTCTCAAGACGCCGCTCAATATGCCGGTGTAACCGCTCCTTTCTCCTCATATGCTCCGCAAGAAAATCACCCCTCTCTCTTAACTTCGCAGCCTGAACCTGTAAGGCAAGCTCCGCATGTTCATGCGCATAAAAATAGACCCACTCCACATTCTCTACGTCTATAAGCATAAAAAGATTATTTGCATGATGGAGAAATTCCGCAAGCTTTACCTCCTTTCCTGAGGTTTTCAAATAATGACAGAGCTCAATCTTCTCATCTAAGGTTGCTTGTGGAAAAAGCTCTAATAGATAAACAAGCGTGGGCGCATGATAAGGGAAATAGGGAAAGGGCTTTAAGAAGGGTTCGATCTCAACCCCTTTCAATGAGGGGAAAATCGTGGAGAGAAGACCAAAGGTTTGAAGCATAAGAAGGGCGTGATCAAAATGGGGATAGGCTGCCATCTTGTTCAACTCTTGCCAGATCCGCTCCATAGAAACTGCTGGGAAAAGGGTCGAAGAGAGAGAGGTTAAAGCCCTCTTCGTTCCCTCCTCAATCGTAAATCCAAGACGTGCCGCAAAGCGCACTGCACGCACCATCCGCAGACGATCTTCAGAAAAACGCTCTACAGGATTTCCAATCGCGCGAATGATTTTTTTCTCTAAATCCTCTTGCCCCCCCACATAATCATAAATAGTCTCTGTCAAAGGGTCAAAAAACAGTCCATTGATCGTAAAATCACGACGGTGTGCATCTTTTTCAGGGGTTGAATAATCGACTGTTGTGGGATGCCTTCCATCAAGATAGGGATGGTCCTTACGGAAAGTGGTCACCTCAAAAGGGATTCCTTGATGCAAAACAATGATCACACCAAATTGCGCCCCCACAGGAATGGTCTTGGGAAAGAGAGCTTGAACAATATGAGGAGGTGCGCTTGTAGCGATATCAATCTCATCCGTCGGAATCTCTAAAAGAAGATCGCGTACCCATCCCCCCGCAAAATAGGCAGTATAACCTGCATCAAAAAGAATTTTAATGAGAGAGGTGGCAATCTCCCTCATGCACTTTTTTTCTGGTGCAAGCCATCACGCCGAATCACCAGAGGGGGTTGATTTTTGGAAATAACTTCTTTCGTAATATGGATTTCCGCAATGGTCTCATCAGAGGGAACTTCAAACATAAGATCTCGTAAAAGATTTTCCAAAATCATGCGTAATGCACGCGCTCCCGTCCCTGTTTCCTTTGCCTTTTTAGCAGCTGCATAAAGAGCGTCAGAATCAAAGACCAGCTTGACATTTTCCTCAGCAAATAGTTGCGTATATTGCTTAATAATCGCATTTTTTGGTTGAGAAAGAATGTTCACGAGATCATCAAGCGTAAGTTCATTGCAGTTGACAATACAATTAAAACGACCCACAAATTCAGGAATCAATCCAAAAGAGATTAAATCCTCCGGTTCTACCTGCTGTAAAAGACGATTTTTATCGTGAACATCTACAGATTCACCCGTCTTGATATCTGTAAAGCCAATTTTGCTCTTGCCTAACCGTTTTGCAATCACCTTATCAAGGTGGACAAAAGCACCCCCTACAATAAAAAGAATATTCTCTGTATTCACTCTGATATACTCTTGTTGAGGATGTTTACGACCACCCTTAGGGGGAACATTTGCCATCGTTCCCTCCACAATTTTTAAAAGAGCCTGTTGGACCCCCTCTCCAGAAACATCTCGGGTAATCGAAACGTTAGAAGTTGTCCGAGAAATCTTGTCGATCTCATCAACATAGACAATGCCCTGCTCCGCACGAGCGACATCATAGTCTGCAGATTGCAAAAGACGAAGAATAATATTTTCTACATCCTCTCCCACATAGCCCGCCTCTGTCAACGTGGTCGCATCTGCAATTGTAAACGGAACATCTAAAATGCGCGCAAGCGTTTTTGCTAAAAGAGTCTTCCCTGATCCTGTAGGACCCAGCAGGAGCACATTAGATTTCGCATACTCCACCTCCCTCTTTTGTCCTAAAGAAAGAATGCGCTTGTAATGGTTGTAAACTGCTACCGAAATAGTCTTTTTTGCCGAATCCTGACCCACAACATAGGCGTCCAGTTTCTCCTTAATTTCTTGAGGTTTTAAACTCTTAATAGGAGGTGGGGGGGGCTTTTTCTCAACAATCCCTGCGCACAGATGAATACAGTTATCGCAAATGTAAACATTAGGACCCGCAACTAATTTGCTGACCTCTTTTTCAGTGCGCCCACAAAAAGAACAGGTTGCTAATTCTTGAGGGGGAGGGGTGTTTTTTTTGCCCATTATTTAGCCTTCGTAGTTACAATTTCATCGATAAGACCGTATGCCAAAGCAGTTTGAGGATCCATAAAGAAATCTCTCTCCGAATCATTTAAAATTCTTTCAATGGATTGTCCTGTGCATTCAGACATGATCTCGGCCATGTGTTGTTTTAAGCGGAGAATCTCCTCAGCCTGAAGTTGAATATCGGCAGATGTTCCCATAATTCCCCCTGCGGGTTGGTGAATCATGATGCGGCTATGAGGAAGAGCTCTTCTTTTCCCTTTAGTTCCTGCGGCCAGAAGGAGCGCTCCCATGGAAGCTGCTTGCCCAATACAATAGGTGCTTACATCACATCCGAGAAAACGCATAGTATCAAAAATGGCCAATCCCGCAGTGATGTATCCGCCAGGTGAGTTGATAAAGATCTGGATATCTTTTTTGGGATCATCTGACATGAGAAAAAGCAGTTGAGCAATGACAACGTTAGCTAGCTGTTCAGTGATTTCCTGACCAATCAGTACGATCCGATCTTTAAGCAGTCTAGAGTAAATATCCATGGCGCGCTCACCACCACGGCCTGTATCTTCTATTACATATGGAACAAGAGTCATCCTTCAATCCTCAATTTAATTGTCTTTATGACCTGAGTTTGGGGTCTTTCTCCCTCAAATTCAGGTCTCATGAGAATGTACGCATATACCCGACAGAAGGTCAAGTTTTTTATCGGGTGACCTGGTCAAGCGCATAGTCAAGAGTCTTTTTTTCCATCATCTGTGAGGCAATCCGTCGAATCAATTTCTCAGTTTGAGCTTTATCTTGCTTCCCTTGATGCAGAGAGAGCTGATAATGTACCTCATCACTTAATTCCTCATTGGATAGAACAAGATTTCCCTGTTTTGCAATCTGTCTACTTAAAAAATAGAGAGTTAAAGAACGTCTCGCCTGTCCTTCCGTCTCTTTTTCTAAAAGCTCCTCTTTCTGGATTTTTTCCTCTTCTGGAAGATTTTGTTTGTCAAGTTCAGCACATTTTTTCGCGAATCGCTCCTTTTTTTCCGCTTGAACAAGAGAGGTGGGCAGATCAAAAGAGTAGTGCTGCAGTAAAGCCTCTTCGAGAGCTACATACTGCTTTGCCTTGAGCTCCTCTTTTGCCTCATTTTCTAAATTAGCCTTTACCTTAGTCATTAATTCTTCAACAGATGAGACCTTAAGCCGTTGGGCAAGAGACTCATCTAGTTCAGGAAGAAGAATCTTTTGGATAGAGTGAAGCGTAATACGCACACGTGTGGGTCTGAAACGGCTACGCACAGCCTCATCTGCCTGTTCATCCAGTTCGCTTGTCCCCTCGATCTGACCTCCGATTTCAAGCCCTACTAACAGATGGACTAACCAGGGAGCCATGCGCTGTTTGGACACTTCAAAACGCTTTTCGCTGACGATTTGTTTGGGGGGATCCTGATCAATGGCATCGATGGAGATATCGACAAAATCCTCCTCCTGAACCGCTCTACCAGTTATTTCTTCGAAAGTGGCATTTCCTCTACGGATCTGATCGATCACCTCTTGAATTTTTGCCTCTGTGACAACCGAAGGTTCCACAGGAGCAAGAGTGAGTTCTGAAAAGTTGATCTTAGGAACTTCTGGGTAATGTTCAAAAGCAAGAGCGATCGAGGCGCTCTCTTCGGAACAGGTGAGGATTTTTGGTCTTTGAATGCTCTCCTGATTGAGAGGATAGATTTCTGTCATTTCTAGAGCAGCTTTATAGCAAGTATCGACAAGAATCTCCTTCCACTCCCTATCCACATGCGAGGAGTAGCGAGCAAGAACGGTCGCATCGGGAGCCTTTCCCTTGCGAAAACCGGGGATAGAGATCTGCTTATTGACCCTTTTGATCGCCTCTTTTTTGGTTTTTTGAGCAATAGGAGCCTTTGCCATGATTTTGAAAGAGACTTTACATGAGGGCTCTTCCGTAGTTTCTATGGAATAGGAATCATTTTCAAAGATTTTAATAGTCACGAGAAAAACTTTTGTAAAAAAAATATAAAGCGGGTGATGAGGTTCGAACTCACGACCCTCACGTTGGCAACGTGATGCTCTACCACTGAGCTACACCCGCAGAAGATGAGGGGGGATTGTAGATGGAATCCTTTTTTTCTGCAACAGACTCTTCTCAAAAATTTATTTATTTTTGATTTTTAATTAAAAACAATGTAAAACCGATATGTTTTTAACAAAATCTATGAAACAAAATGGCTATAGTTCCATCTTCTCGTTCTAAGGAGATTTCAGATTTACCTGTTGAACTCTTGCTACTTATATTTAGTTATGTGAAGCAAATAGAGGACTTACTCAGTTGCAATGCTGTATGTAAAAAGTGGCATGCCATTTCTCAAGATAACACTTTATGGCAACCGATACTTCAAAACCGGGTACATTATCTACCCTTACCGATTGCAGGGGTGAGCCGTAAAAAGCAATGTACTCAATTGCAGAATATGGCTGTTGCATCTGTTCAGGCCACCCTTTCAGTATCTGAGACTCCTCATGAAGGAGGTCCTATGGTAGCCACTTCTACGGGGTTATGTTTTGCCACTATAGAAAATAACAACTATATGATTGTTGAGGTAGATCCTGATACTCAAAAAGAGAGAGGAAGATGGAATACGCAGTTATTCACTAGAAATACTGATATTGAACTGCTTTGGAAGGGAAAATGTGCAGCTTATGACCATTTTTTTGTCTTTCAGCGCCACTCTGGAGGAGCGATCATTTCTCCATTACATCTCCTTGATCTTACCGAGCAATGTTGTTTACAAACTATTTGGTCAGTGTATGCATGGACTCTCTCTTCAACAGGTCGATTATTTATATTGGAAAACACGGGTTGGATAATGAGTAGTCAAGCCTCTTTTTCTGAATGGCAAAAAGTGGTGCATGTCAGTCGAAAGCTACGCAATGAAGATGAGATAGAGCTGACTGCCTGGAATCATGATTATTTAGTACTCACAGTCAATATTAAGTGTGAAATGTATAAGTTAGATGAGGAGATGAGAGGTACAACTCATTGTCACTTTCTTTGTAACTCTACTCAACAGTGTCTTCCTATAGGTGATCATCTAGTTTATGGGAGATGGGGGAATGGTTCATCCGTACGCTTTTTCGATTCTCTTCTTAAAATACATCAGTTAACTCGAGATGGGCTCCTCTGGTATCCTAAAGCCTGTTTTCATGACCATCTGATCATGACCATTGCATCGAGCGCGAGGATATGGAGTATGAAAACTGGAGAGGTAGTAGGTGCTTTAGAAAATGCGCCTTTTTCATGGACAGCATCTCAAATCATTGTGTATGACAAGACAACCCTTTTTTCTATTCATCGGGACCAGAAATCAGGAGTACGCAATTGGGTAAAATGGCGTATTCCTTACACAGGAATCTAAAAGTTCCCCTCTTTTTTGAACATTTTAACAGGACAAACTGATAGATAGACATTCAGAATAGGTATCCAAATTGTCCCAAATACGTTCTCTTCCCTCCGGGGAACAAAAATCGGAAACCACCTTCCACATATAACAGGGTCTCTTGTAAAAAGCAGCCGCATACGCAATCCCATACCCCTCCATATCTACTAAATCCCCCCGATCAGACAGATTGCCGTGGAGCTCTAAATCATGAATGGGAACATCCGAAGAGAGAAGCCGATACCCAGAAGAGGTCAAAGAGAAAAGGGGAAGCGCCTGACTTGCAATCTCCTGAGATTTTGTATCCAGTTTTTCCATGTGAGGCACAAGCTTACCTACAGAGGAGATCGCAACAACCTCTCCCCACTGTATATCTGATCTAAAAGAGCCCGCAATCCCTAAATTCCAGATCTCCTCAACCTCTAATGCAAATCTCATGCACATAGCCTGGGCAGCATGTATTCCCATCCCCGTAATCGCTATAATGCCTTCAGAAAATAGGTAGTAATCCTTACAAGCTGTAGCTTTTAACCTTTTTATAGTCGCTCTTGCTTCTCGTTCCGTCGCAAACAATATTAATCTTAAATTTTTCATTGCGCCTCTTTCAGCAAATCAGTACAAATAGGGTCATTTTACTAACCTCATAATATATGTTGAATTTTCGAAAACTTAGACAAGATTTCTCCTCCCCCATCCTTAAAGAGGGAAAAGAACTTTTTGATAAAGGTTCTGTTCAAAGCGTAAAAATCCTCCATATGGATGGGAAAAGTATTCGCCTAGCAGCCCGTGTCAGAGGTGCTTATGATAATATCTATGAAAGTGAAATTGAAATCGATAGAAATGAATCTCATGCCGTTGATTCTAACTGCGACTGTACTTATACCTATGATTGTCAACATATCGCCGCATTTCTCTATTTTTTAGAACAGCATCTGGATGAAATCATCGTTACCTATTCCAATGAGGCTGATTTGGAAAATAAGAAAGATATTGATGAGGAGGTAAAAAAACAGCTACGTGAAACATTTGATGTTGCAGCAACAAAAGAGGATCTCCGTAAGGGACAGCAGTATCAAAAGGAAGTTTTAAATGAATATGTGCGCGCAGCTCAAGTGCTAGGCTCCTCCCCCTTTTTTCTCCCCCCTGAATTTCATGAGGAGGATAAAGCAGAGCTTGCAATCTTATTCACCTCTCAAGGGGGAGAGGTATTTAATTTGAACACATCTCCAGAAGTCCAAATTGCAGTAAGGTTGCCCTGTCGCTCTAAACCTTTCATGATTCCTAACGTCAAAGCCTTTTTCGATGCAGTTTTTTATCGAGAACCAATTCGGTTGGCAGGTCGTAAATATTTTATCACCCCCCACTCTTTTGATCTGGTTCATAAGGAGATGCTGGAACTCTTTCATCCAGTCCTTCGTTATTATCCTGCCGGAGAGGAGCGTCAGCTGCGTTCTGCTCAAATCGATAAAGAGGCTTTAGGCACTATTTTGGCAAGAGCCTATGAACTTGCTCTTCTACAGGGAAAAACAGGCTCTCACCAGGATAAAGAAACGGTTCCTCTTCCCTGCCTCTATATGGGAAATCTAGAGGAACCCTTATGCTATTCTAAACAGCAGGTGGCGATTAATCTGTCTTGCGATTATCTCGAATCACCAGCTCCCACTCTTCTCCTTAAACCCTATATCACAATAGAGGAGGAAAATATCGCTCCAGAAGAGACGCTTCTGTTTGAATCAGCAAGACCCGGTCTCATTTATCGCAATACTTACTATAAATTCCCCGCTCAAATTAAAAGAGCGCATTTAAAAGAAATCTCTAAATTTCAAGAGATTACTATTCCAGAGCCCCTATTTGGAACTCTGATTGAAAATGGGATGACCGTTCTTAGGCAATATGCACATCTTGCAAACTTGAGTACTCTGAATCGTTTTGTGACCCTTCCCTATACACGAGAAATTAAGGGCAGATGTGAAATGCATTATCTGAATGGGGAACTCGAAGGAAGGCTCTTTTTTATCTATGATGGAATCGAGATACCAGCCGCTCTTTCTAAGCTTACTTTTGAGGATGTTTCCCGTTTTATTTCTAAAGAGGGAATTGTCGCGCGCAATCTTGTGGAAGAGAGAAAGATTGTGGAGGAGCTCTTTCAAGATTTTCTCTATGACGAAAAAGATGGTGTTTTTCGTGTCAAAAGCGAGAAAAAAATTGTTGAATTTATGACGGAAGTCATTCCTAAATATCAGAATCGTATTCAGTTTCAATGTCCAGAAAATCTTTCCGAGCAGTTTATTTATGATGATTCCTCATTTGAGCTCCATCTACGAGAAAGTCATCGCATTGATCTCTACGATGTAGAGCTTAAAGTCAAGGGGCACCTCAAGGGAATCAGTTTAGATCTTCTTTGGGATTGTATTGCTGCTAAAAAAGGGTTTCTGGAGCTCAAACCCTCTCAAGTCTCTAAAGCGAAAAAATCTGCAAGCTCTAAAATTCCCCGTATTCTTGTCCTAGATTTGGGAAAAATTACCCCTCTTGTACAGCTTTTTGATGAAATTGGTCTGTCAAAAATCGAAAATTATGTTGAACCGCGCCCCTTATGGAGTCTGACTAGCATTTATCCTGCGCAATTTGAGGCTCTTCAAATCAAATATTCTATCACAGAACCACTAAAAGAGATCCAGAGACAGATCCGAGGGGAGAGCCATTTTCAACCCAAAGAGATTCCGACGCAGATTCAGGCAACTCTTCGAAAATATCAAAAGGAGGGGGTTCACTGGCTTGAAAGGCTGCGTGGTATGCATCTCAACGGGATTTTAGCAGATGATATGGGGCTAGGAAAGACATTACAGGCAATTATTGCAATCACCCAAAGTAAAGCAGAAAAAGTTTCTATGCCCTCCCTGATTGTTTGCCCAACCTCTCTAGTTTATAATTGGAAAGAGGAGTTTCATAAATTCAATCCGGAGCTGAAACCTCTTGTCATAGATAATATGCCCTCTATCAGAAGAAAACTTCTTAAGACGGTTGATCAATATGATGTGATCATTACCTCCTACAATTTGATGCAAAAAGATATCGAGTTATATAAAGAAATCAAATTGGATTATCTGATTTTAGATGAGGCTCAGCATATTAAAAACCGGGGCACTCGTAATGCGCGCTCTGTTAAAATGATTCAGGCCAACCATCGGTTAATTTTAACAGGGACCCCCATAGAGAACTCACTTGAGGAGTTATGGAGTCTTTTTGACTTCTTGATGCCAGGGCTTTTAAGTAGCTATGATCGCTTTGTTGAAAAGTATATTCGCTCCACTACGCTTGGAAATTCAAAGACAGAATCTTTAGAGGGGCTCAAGAAAAAAGTTTCCCCCTTTATCTTACGCCGCATGAAAGAGGATGTCTTAGAAGATCTTCCTCCTGTATCTGAGATTCTCTACCACTGTCATCTTTCAGATGCGCAAAAAGAGCTTTACCATTCTTATGCAGCTTCCGCGAAAGAGGAGCTCTCCCGTTTAGTCAAGAAAGAGGGTTTTGATAAGATCCAAATTCATGTGCTTGCGACTTTGACACGTTTAAAACAGATCTGTTGCCATCCTGCGATTTTCGCCAAAGAGACTGCAGAGGTGGGAGATTCTGCTAAATATGATCTTTTAATGGAGTTGATCGACCAACTTTTAGAGGGTAAACACAAAACAGTCATCTTTAGCCAATACACAAAAATGTTAGGAATTTTAAAGGGGGATCTCAAAGAGAGAGGAATTCCTTTCGCATATTTAGATGGTTCAAGTAAAAATAGATTAGATATTGTAAAAGAATTTAATGAGAACCAGGAGATTCCTCTTTTCCTCGTTTCCTTAAAAGCGGGGGGGTCAGGATTAAATTTAGTAGGAGCAGATACAGTAATCCATTATGATATGTGGTGGAATCCCGCAGTCGAAAATCAGGCGACGGATCGCGTGCATCGTATTGGACAGAAAAAATCGGTCTCTTCTTATAAATTGATTACAATGAATACAATAGAAGAGAAGATTTTAAATCTGCAGAATAGAAAAAAGGGGCTCGTGAAAAAAGTCATAAATTCGGATGATGAGGTGATCTCAAAATTGACTTGGGAAGAAGTATTAGAACTCCTGCAAATATAAAGAATTAGGTTCATGCAAAATAGAAATTATTCCTCCATTAAAGCCCTTTTAGAAAAGATTCAAAGACGGACGTGGGGCCGTTTTGATAAGGTCTTTCATTTTTTCTCAAATGACATTGGGATAGATCTTGGAACGGCCAATACTCTTGTTTATGTGAGGGGTAAGGGGATTGTTTTAAGTGAGCCCTCTGTGGTGGCGGTAGATTCTCAGACGAATGAGGTATTAGCGGTTGGCCATAAAGCGAAGGCGATGTTAGGGAAAACCCCGCGCAAAATTCATGCAGTGCGTCCTATGAAAGATGGGGTAATTGCGGACTTTGAGATTGCGGAGGGGATGTTGAAAGCTCTCATTAAGAGGGTGACCCCCTCCAAGAGTCTTTTTCGTCCTCGGATTTTAATTGCCGTTCCCTCAGGGATTACGGGTGTTGAAAAAAGAGCGGTGGAGGATTCCGCCCTTCATGCGGGAGCACAAGAGGTGATTCTGATTGAAGAGCCGATGGCGGCAGCCATTGGGGTTGATCTTCCTGTGCATGAACCTGCAGCTAGCATGATTATTGACATTGGGGGTGGAACGACTGAGATTGCGATTATTTCTTTGGGGGGGATTGTCGAATCGCGTTCTCTGCGTATTGCGGGGGATGAATTTGATGAGTGCATTATTAATTATATGCGTCGCACCTATAATTTAATGATAGGTCCTCGGACAGCAGAGGAGATTAAAATTAGTATTGGATCTGCCTATACTTTGGGTGATAAGGAGTTGGAGATGGAGGTCCGTGGGCGGGACCAGGTAGCGGGGCTGCCCATTACGAAGAGAATTAATTCTGTTGAAATCCGAGAGTGTCTTGCAGAACCCATTCAGCAGATTATCGAATCTGTCCGTTTAACGCTTGAAAAATGTCCTCCTGAACTTTCTGCGGATTTAGTGGAAAGAGGGATGGTTTTAGCAGGAGGAGGGGCGCTCCTAAAAGGGTTAGATAAGGCTTTAACGAAAAATACAGGTCTTCCGGTGATTGTGGCTCCTCACCCTCTTTTGGCTGTCTGTTTAGGAACAGGAAAGGCGCTCGAGCAGTATGATAAATTTAGAAAAAGAAAAGCCATTATCTAAGAAGTTGTTTATTTGTGAAAATAGCTTCTAACCTCAAAAATCGTAAGTTAAAAGAGTGGATTGCGGAAATATGTGCATGGACCCAACCCTCTCATGTGCACCTATGTGACGGGAGCGATGAGGAATATCAGCGACTAGCCCACGAGCTGGTAAAGCAGGGGACCTTTATCCCTTTAAATCCCTTAAAACGTCCCAACAGCTTTTTAGCAAGATCTAATCCTCTAGATGTTGCTCGAGTCGAAGAAAAAACCTTTATCTGCTCTCAAAAAAAAGAGAATGCAGGCCCCACAAATAACTGGAAAGATCCTCAAGAGATGAAAAATACTCTCAAAACCCTTTTTAAAGGGTGTATGAGAGGAAGAACACTGTATATTATTCCTTTTAGTATGGGGCCTCTGGGTTCCCCTTTTTCTCGTATAGGTGTAGAGTTGTCTGATTCCCCCTATGTGGTTTGCAACATGAAAATCATGACGCGCATGGGGAATAAAGTACTGGATGTATTAGGAGAGGAGGGAACTTTTATTCCTTGCCTGCATAGTGTGGGAGCTCCTTTACAGCCAGGAGAAAAAGATGTTGCTTGGCCCTGTAATCCTGAAAAAACTCTTATCGCCCATTTTCCTGAAGAGAGAACCATTTGGTCTTTTGGAAGTGGTTATGGGGGGAATGCGCTTCTTGGAAAAAAATGTTTTGCTCTTAGAATAGCCTCTGTGATGGCAAAGGAGGAGGGTTGGCTTGCAGAACATATGCTCATTGTAGGGATCACCAATCCTGAGGGAAAGAAAAAGTATTTTGCAGCAGCTTTTCCCTCTGCATGCGGTAAAACAAATCTTGCGATGATGAGATCGACCCTTGCTGGCTGGAAAATAGAGTGTGTGGGAGATGACATTGCCTGGATTAAGAGAGGAAAAAAGGGAAGATTATATGCTATCAATCCCGAATATGGTTTCTTTGGAGTGGCTCCTGGAACCTCTCCACAATCCAATCCCAACGCTCTTGCAAGCTGTTGTAAGAATGCTATTTTTACAAATGTTGCCTTGACAGATGATCAGGATGTCTGGTGGGAGGGGTTATCAGATCCTCCTGCTCATTTGATTGACTGGCTTGGGAAGGAGTGGACCCCTCAAACAGGAACCTGTGCAGCTCATCCGAATTCCCGTTTTACAGCACCGGCTGATCAATGCCCCGTCATCGATCCAGCATGGCAAGGGGTAGAGGGAGTTCCCCTGTCAGCTCTGATCTTTGGAGGACGTAGAAGCGACACAATTCCTCTGGTGTATGAGGCTCTAGATTGGGTTCACGGAACGTTATTGGGCTGTTCTCTCTCTTCGGAAACAACAGCTGCAGCAGTCGGCAAGGTGGGGCAGTTGAGGCATGACCCCTTTGCGATGCTCCCCTTCTGTGGTTATCATATGGGGGACTATTTCAACCACTTGCTCTCTTTTGCTAAAAAAGAGCAGAATCAATTACCGCACATTTTTTCTGTGAATTGGTTTCGTAAAGATGCGCATGGGAAATATATGTGGCCCGGTTTTGGAGCCAATATGCATGTGATAAAATGGATCTTTGAGAGAACGGAGGGTAAAAATAATGCGCGCAAGACCCCGATAGGATATCTTCCCAAAAAAGAGGGATTTGACCTTTCAGGCCTCTCGGTGTCAGAAAAAAATTTGTCCGATTTATTGCATGTGGATAGTTCTCTTTGGCAAAAGGAGGTGCAAGAGATGAAAACCTATTTAGAAAAATTTGGACCCCATCTTCCTCAAGAGATCCGATCTACCCTAGAAGCGTTGAAAAAGAGATTGGCAGATGGCGTTTGATCTTGTGGTTTTAGGATGTACGGGAGGTCCCAAAGAGAACCATCTCTCCGCCTACCTACTGTGCGCTCAGGGCAGGAAGGAATGGATTACTTTAGATGCAGGAGTCCTTTTAGGGGCTTTAGAAAAGGCTTTTGAAAAGGGGGCTTTTAAAGAGGAGCTCTTTTCAGATCCCACGTTGACCCCTCTCGGCGAATTTTTTCTTCATCATATTAAGGCCTATCTGATTTCTCATGCCCATATAGATCATATTGCAGGGCTGATTGCCAATTCTACTGCCGATATCTCTAAACCTATTTTTGGGATTGATTCCACGATTGACCATTTAAGAGATTGTATTTTCAATGGACACATTTGGCCCAATTATGGGAATGAGGGGGTAGAGCCTATAGGGAAATACCAGTATGTGCGTCTCCCCTTAGCATCCAAAAGGGGGATTCAGAATACCCCTTATTATGTCGAAGCTTTTCAACTCAACCACCCCAAGGAGTATGCGTCCACTGCATTTTTAGTGGAATATCAGGATCAATATGTTCTCTACTGTGGAGATAGCTCTTCTGATGAGCAAGAGGAGGAGAGAAGGTTAGAAAAGATATGGCATCGGATAGCACCTCTTATTAGAGAAAAAAAATTGCGAGCTATTCTTTTGGAGTGTTCTTACCCCAGCCTACATGCACATAAGACAGTGTTTGGCCACCTGGATACGCTCTCTTTTATGCATGAGATGTGCCAGTTGGAGCATATCGCGCACTCTTCTTTAAGAGGTCTTAAGGTAGTGGTTACGCATCGCAAAGAGAGCTTTCGAACGAGAATGGATCTGCCTCGCATGATAGAAGAGGAGCTCCAAGCTGCCAATCATCTAGGGCTTCAGCTCATTTTCCCTTCCCAAGGGGAGAGAATTATTCTTTAGAACCTGAATTTTGGGTTTTTCTTTCTCAAATTCAGGTTATTAGAAGAAAATCGGGCACGGTAACGGGAGCGGTAACGTTCACGAAAGAAGGCCCTTGAAGCATTTTTTTTAAAACCAGCTTAGATTTTCTCTTTCGTGAACGTTACCGCTCCCGTTACCGTGCCCGTTTCTTGTGAAGGATAGCCTGAATTTGAAGAAGACAACCCAAAACTCAGGTTATTAATGAAAAATAATTAGTAATTAATCTTAAGAATAATCATAATTGAACTTCAAAAAATTAATATCAGACAATAAATAATTATTAGGAGTTAAAATGAGTTCAGTAAATTGTCTTAGTATAGTTTATACGCCGACCCAAGATGTGCAAGCCTCTATAAAAGGAGAAAACCCAGAAGAGGTTAGCATAAATATTAATCTATCAGGTGGGGGTTTTGTTAATCTTACTGTTAATGTAGAGAGTACAAAAGAGATAGGTGAGGAGATTAAAAAAGCATTAATTGACCGTTCACAGAGAAATCCAATATCTGCGGACAAACTTAGGGAAGCTGCAGATTTTATTTCAAATGCTGTGCTTGTTGTTCACGCTACTTTGGAAGAAATAGAGAAAACGGGGGGCACTCCTCTAGAAAGTGAATGGGAAATTGAGCAAGAGGCAGACGGTAGACCCTACGTGGTGTTTAGTGAGCATGAAGATGAGAGGGTAACTCTTAAGACAGGATGTGAGGAGGCGGCTCTTTTTCGCATGATCGAGGGGGTGGGAGAAACCTATCAGTTTCATTTATATGAGCCTCAAGAGCCACTTGAGGGGATCATCACTCCCTCTCATTTAGAACATTATAGAGGAATAGGTCGTCTGCTTCATGAGGGATTATCACGATTTGTACCTAAAGAGCAGTTTATATTTCCTTGTGCACAAGTAAATACTCCTCAGCACACACCTAGGACAATTACCATGATAAGAGGTATGAATAGTCCTAGTAGAAGAGCGAGAGCGCTTTCAGATGCGCCTTCTTATTCGCCCATGAAGCGCATAAGAAATATTTCTAATCCCGCACTTCCCTCTTTTTTTACACGCAACATGGCTCTTTTGGATGGAGTGATTAAAAAATGTGCAGAGGCTGCTGAAAGCTGGAGACTGAAATATGGTTACCAAGATATGAAGCTCTCATCTGTAACTAAAGATGATGTGAAAGATGTCTGTGAGCAGATCAGAGATTTTATGCAGCTATTTTTAGAAGGAGAGGTTGAGCATGAGGTAGCAAAGACTGAGTCATCCCTGTTATACTTTGAGTCCATATTATCGCAAGATTTGGATGGTAAATTTGAAGCGCATGGGGAGGTTCAGCTGAAACTAAATGAGGTTAAAGAGGAAATCACTCGATTAAAGGAGTCAGAGGAGACAGATTATGCAGGGGTCATCGACAGGATGGATCAATTGGTCAAAGCTCTGCTTCAGTAGTTTGCAAGATGTGCTCATAGCGCTGCATGCGCCGCTTCCAACTAAAGTGGGTGGCAAGCTCCCTGATCTCCCCCTCCAACCTCCTTGCGAGCTCTTGCTGCTGAAGCGCAGAAAGAGCTTTCGCTAAATCCTGCGCATTGCCAGGTTCAAAGAGAATCACTCCCCGTCTCTCAGGAAAATGGTCCTCCACAACAGGTAAGGCGGGGGCGATGATCGGCCTTCCCCAGACAGCATATTCAGAGAGTTTAGTATGCGCGACAAAAGCCATTCTTCCCTCTCTTCCAAAAGGTGCGACAAAGGCATCCACATCTTGAATCAGAGAGGGTAGAGCAGAGGGCGCATGAAATCCCATAAATTGAATCCGCGTCGCCACTCCTCTTCTTGCTGCCTCTCGTCTATACTCTGTAATCTCCTGCTCTTTGCCTCCTACAATTTTCAACTGAATCCCCTCTGTCTTACTCAATGCCTCTATTAAAAGTGAGATCCCCTGCTCTTTATAGAGTTGTCCTACATACCCCACTGTCAACGTCTGGGTCTGTACCAACCTTGGAAGGGGTTCCATTCGAACAGCCAGGGGAATGACCTCAATAGGAACCGAGAGGGAATAGGGGGGATTTAAAAGAAGGGTGCGTAATGCTGTCGTGGTGGTCACAATCCTATCTGCCTGATTCAAAAAGGTGCGCTCCTCAATAAAACGGGGAGAGGAGCTCTCTTGAGAATAGCAAGTCAGCTCATGCACCTCATAAATGTAGCGCACCCCTCTTACTTTACGCGCTAAATGGTATTTGCCCTGTTTGAAAACACTTAAAATGACCCAATCAGGTTTTTCTTTTTCTATCTTTTTCTGGCAGAAATAAAAAAAGGGGCGATTCCAGCTCAATCCAAGAAGATTATTTTTTCTTAGAAGAGGCAGTTTGCATAGGTGCAAAGATGCTAGAGGATTCAGATCATAATGATGATAAAGATTCTCCCCCCCTTGTCCACTTAGAAGGGTGACCTGATGCCCCTCTTCCGCCCATGCCGCACATTCGTTCACAATAAAAACATCATGTGCCTTTTTTTTAGGTAGAATTTCATTATAGGGATAAAAGATCTTCATTTTAAAAAAATAAATTAAATGTAATAAGCAAGATTGTATCCTGAATATGAGGTCTCATGCAAGAAATTGCGCGACAATGTCTCTCTATCTGGAGAGAAATTAAGCTTATTCAAAAAATAGGCATTCTTTCTATTTTGTTATTTATAGCAAGTCTCTTGACCTTTTTGCTCTTCCATTCCTCTGATTCCTCTTTTGTTCCTCTTTATTCGGGGAATCAACCCAAAGAAATTCGAGAGATTCAACTTCTTTTAGAGCAGTGTTCTATCCCCTTTAAAGAGGGAAAAGAGGGGGCGCTTCTGGTTCCTAAAGATGAGATTGAGGAGATTCGCAATGTGATGACTGCGGCCGGTCTTTCAAAACATGCACAAGGGAAGGGGTTTGAGCTTTTTGATACCAATACATGGATCAAGGGGGAAAAGGAGCTTCAAGTATTGGAAATGCGTGCTTTAAAGGGGCAACTAGAAACAGATTTAACTGCTTTTGAACACATTAAAAGTGCACATGTTATTCTGGATTTGCCTCCTCCTAAGAGCTTTGGGAATTCCCCCTATAAAACAAAAGCATCTGTTATTTTGACTTTAATGCCAGGTGTTCACCTCTCTTTTTCTGAATTACGGGCGATTTCCAACCATTTATCTGGGGCGGTGAGAGGGTTGGAACCTCATATGATTGCGATTTCAGATACAGCAGGCAAATTATACCAAGCTCTGGACCCCGAGGGCAAGGAGATGGGGGCGCATCAGAAAGCTCAAATTCTACAGGAGGAGCTCAAGGAAAAAATCGATCTTTTTCTCACAACAGTGGTAGGTGCTAAAGCCTTCTTCACCTCCATACAACCTCATTCTATCTTTATCATGGTCGATCAGCGTGCAATCTCAGCTGAAGGTATGCCAGAGCTCAAGGAGAAATTGGGAATTTTTATCAATGAATTGGATAGGGATGTGCAATGGACTCTCGAAAGAACCCCTTTTAAAGCGATTGAGAAAAAAGAGAAAAAAAAGGGGGGAGATAAGCAGTATTTGGGTTTTCTTTTTTTTGTCCCTAGTGTGATTGTCTTTGCTTTTCTTATTTTCTTATTTTTTAAAAAAACACCCGCTGAACAAAAAACGATCCCTTCAAGCCATCTCCAAATTGATCTAAAGAAACTAGCAGAGGCCCTTAAAGACGAGGATCCTCAAGAAATTGCAACCATGATTTCTTATTTAGAGCCTGCAAAGGCAGAAAAAATGATTGCCTCCTTTTCAGAGGAGTTTCAAGAGGCAATTTTAACTTTCTTAGAGAAAGAGGAGTAGGTTTCTTATGTCCATTATTAGAGAGGTACCCCTGAAAGAGCTCTTTATCCTTACTCCACAAGGAGAGCTTCATGCCTCTGCTACTCAAGAGGAGTTTTCTGATTTTGTTGAGCAAGAGTGTCGTAAATCCTTCTTGAAGGGGGAGGAGGAGGGGGAAAAGAGGGGATATGAAAGGGGAATCAGTGAGGGGCGTCTTTTTCTCAATCTTTTGCAAACAATCAGTCAAAAATTATTGGATCAGAAGGGGCGTCTTTTAGAAAAGTTAAAGCCTGAGATTATCGAATTTGCTATTTCCATTTGCGAACGGATTCTCCGTAAAGAGCTTTCTCAACCTGAAGCTTTAATTCATTTGGTGAGTTCCCTCATCGATTTTGTGATAGCCTCTCCTAGTCATGAGAGTATTCAGGTCTATCTGACTGTCGAAGATCTTGCACTTTTACAAAAGCATCTGCATCTCATGCGACATAAAACAGCAGAGGGGGAAACGATCAAGTATCTTGCAGATTCTTTAATGAGGCGAGGAGATTGCCGAATAGAGACGAAAACAGGACTTCTCAAATATGACATCTCTCGTGAACTTTCTGATCTTCAAGAGAAAATCTTAGGTGTCCATTGACTAAATTTCTTACAAAAGAACTGGAAAAGGTGCACCACTGGTCTCCCCGTTTGAGTGGTCGTGTCATTCATGTGATTGGTTTACTTATTGAATCCTATGGCCCAGAAGTTTCTATTGGGGAAATTTGTTATATTTTCAGCAAACAAAATGGCAAAATTCCTTGTCAAGTTGTGGGATTTAAAGATCAAAAAGTGCTTCTTATGTCTCTAGATGAGATGGGGAATATTTACCCAGGAGCGGAGGTCTTTCCTACGGGAGAGGTGCATCGCGTACAGGTTTCAGAGGCTCTTTGTGGTCGTATTCTGGATGGACTAGGACGTCCCATCGATGGAAAAGGGGATCTTCCTGTTGAAAAATATTACCCTGTGACAGCTCCTCCGCCCCCCCCTTTAAGCAGAAGGCCGATTCAGGAGATACTTCCTACAGGCATTAAATCCATAGATGCTCTCTCTTCGATTGGCAAAGGGCAGAGGATGGGTATTTTTTCAAGTCCAGGGGTGGGAAAATCGACCTTGATGGGCATGATTGCACGGGAGGCTCAAGCTGATATTAATGTCATTGCGCTCATTGGAGAAAGAGGAAGAGAGGTTCGAGAATTTGTGGAGAGAGAATTAGGTCCAGAGGGACTTGCCAGATCGGTTGTGGTTGTCGCGACTGCGGATCAAGCAGCTCTTCTACGTTCTAAAGGGGCTCATGTAGCGACGGCGATTGCAGAATATTTTCGAGATCTTGGTAAGGAGGTGATTCTCCTGATGGATTCCATCTCTCGTTTTGCGATGGCTTTAAGAGAGATCGGTTTAGCTGCAGGAGAGCCCCCCACTACTCGAGGATATCCCCCCTCCGTATTTGCCTCACTTCCCCGTTTGCTTGAACGAGCAGGCAATAGTGATAAGGGATCTATTACTGGATTTTATACTGTTCTTTGTGAAGAGGAGGAGATGTATGATCCGATTCCGGAACAGGTCAAATCTCTGTTAGATGGCCATATTTATCTCTCACGCGCATTGGCAGAGGCCCATTTTTTCCCTCCTGTGGATGTGTTAAAAAGTCTTTCCAGGGTCATGTCTCAGGTGACGTCAGAGAAGCATCAAAGAGAGGCGAGTAAAGTACGAAGATGGATGCAGGCCTATCGAGAAGCAGAGGAGTTAATTCATTTGGGTGCTTATGCCCCTGGATCCAATTTACAAATCGATGAGGCCATTCAAAAAATGGCTGGCGTGCGTCAATTTCTTGCTCAAGATAAACAGGAGACCACCCCCCTAAAAAATGTCCTAGAGCTTCTGGAGAAGCTATGAAACAGTTTATCTTTTCACTTGAGACACTTTTAAAAATTAGAAAAGAAAAAGAGAAGAGGCTTCAAAAAACGTATATGCTTCTGCAGCAAGAGTATATTCAAGGAAAAAAGAGAGAAACTGGGATTCAAAAAGAGAGTGTAGACTTAAGGGAAGAAATTGTGAGTTCTCGTCAGGTTCAGAGATGGGCGGTTCAAGAGATGTATGGTGAAAAACTTGAGGGATTACGAGAGAAATTTGAGGAGTTAAGGGGGAAGAATCATGCTTTGGAGGAGAAGTTAACGGAGAGTCAGGCCCATTTTCAGAGGGCGATTGAGGAGAGGCGCGTACTGAATAAGATAAGAGAGAGAGAAAGGCATGAATGGAAGAGGGATTTTGAAAAATTGGAGAGCGTGCAGTTAGAGGAGTGGTATTCCTCTCGATAGATTGGTTTATGCGACACATTTTCTCTTAATTGTGTCGTAAAAAATGTCGTAAAATGTCGTAAAAACGTTGCTCAATACAGTTTTTTATGACACAATTATGGAAAAAGTGTCGTAAAAACCATGCCTTTTGAGCCTAAATTCACAATTTCCCTTTCCATAGCATCTGCGCTGACTGCTATTGAGCGCACGCGTGGTTTTTTGGAGGGAGCGACTCTTTCACAAGACTGGATATCCAAAATGCAAGCGCGTGCACTTATTTTGGAAGCTCACCATACAACGCACATAGAGGGCACCCATTTAAGTCTAGATCAGTCTGAAAGATTGATTTCAGGTGAAAAAATGGAGAATGTTGATGCTGAGGATGTGAAAGAATTGCTGAACTATAGAAGAGCTTTTGATTTTGTTGCTGACTATGTCTTTTCTCAGGGAGCAATCACTGAAAGTTTGATTAGAGAAATTCATAGACGCTTAGTGGAGAGTGTAAGAGGCAATACAGCACAGCCAGGACAGTATAGGACCCTTCAGAATTACGTTGCCAACTCGAAAACAAGAGAAATCATCTACACTCCACCTGCACCTTATGAGGTCCCTGTTTTGATGGCTGAACTGACAGATTGGCTACAAAATGAACAAACAATCCCCCCGGTTCTTGCTGCTGGAATAGCGCAGTTCCAGCTCGTCCACATCCACCCATTTGTAGATGGAAACGGCAGAACATCCAGGCTTCTCTCTACCTTGTGCCTTTATCGTACAGGATATGATTTTAAAAAGCTTTTTACCATCAGTGAGTACTATGATCGGAATAGACAAGATTACTACCAGGCACTCCAGTCAGTTAGAAATAATGATATGGATATGACGAGCTGGCTAGAATATTTCTGCACAGCGCTAGAAACCCAAATGCATGAAATTCAGCTCAAAGGAGTACAAGCTATGAAATTGGATGTTCTAGTGGTTCAATACACGCTTTCTAAAAGGCAAAAACAGGTACTGGAGAGCTTGATGACAAAAGAACAAACCTTTAATATTCAAGAGTATGAATTGCTTTGCCCGGGAGTGAATAGACGGTCTTTGCAAAGAGATCTTGCCGATCTCATAGAAAAAGGGATCATTACGCAAGAGGGCATTAAAAAAGCTGCCCGTTACAGGTTGAGCATCTAATCGAAGGCACAATGAACCTATCTCAGTATTCGCAAATCTTTGAAAAGTTGCAAGAAATCGGACAGGGTAGATTTGCAGAGAGGCTTTCTCGCTGTTGGCATTCTCTTAATCACACACAAAGAGAAAAGCTATCTGCACAAATCCTACAACTCAAGGGCGATCTTTTATTAGCACAACAAAAAATGATTCATGAGAACCTGAGTTTTGGGTTGTCTTCCTCGAAGTCAGAGAAGTTTATACCGCAGATCTTGGGATTAAATGGCCAACGGCCCTTTACAAGTCAGAAAAGCACAAGAGATGCAAGTAAACTTCCTGAATTTGAGGGAGAAAAACCCAAAACTCAGGTTGAGGAGGAAGGGGGAGAGATTGAGTCTCAGATCCTACCTTTTCAAGAAACCCATTTTTCTGGCAATAGTCAAGATTTTGAAGCAGGCAAAGAGCTTGCGGCAAGCGGAAAATGTGCCTGTGTGGTGCTTGCAGGCGGACAGGGATCTCGTCTTCGTACCACCCTGCCCAAAGGATGCTTACCAGTTTCAGTGTGTAAAAATAAGAGCCTTTTTGAATTGATTGCTGATAAAATGAGAGCTGCCAGCACATGTGTAGGCCATCCTCTCTCACTTGCAATGATGACCTCTCCTCTCAATCATCAAGAGACGAGAGATTTTTTTATAAAAAATAATTTTTTTGGCCTCCATCCAGACCAGATCACCTTTTTTCCTCAAAAGACATGGCCTTTTCTGGATTTAGAGGGCAATCTTTTCCTAGAATCCACGGATCAGATTGCAAGTGGCCCTAATGGAAATGGGGGGGTCTTTCAGCGCTTAAGAGAGATAGGGCTTTTAGAAAAATGGCGAAGGCAGGGCATTGAGACCATCCATATCGTTCCAGTTGATAATCCACTCGCGCTTCCCTTTGATTTCGAACTTTTTGGTTTTCATCACAGAATGGGCTCACAAGTCTCTATAAAGACAGCAAAGAGAAAAAATAGTCATGAAAAAGTTGGATTATTAGCTCAACTAAATGGAAAGCCTGCCGTGATAGAATATATGGAGCTTTCTTTACAACAGAAAGAGGCTAAAAATCCTCAGGGAGAGTACATTTTTAATAATGCGAATTTAGGGCTTTTTTGTTTTTCTCTCTCTTTTCTTGAGGAGATCCAAAACGCCTCCTTACCTATTCACAAGGCCAAAAAATCGCTCAAAAAAATGGATGAAGAGGGGAAGATTCATTTTCCACAAGAACCCAATGGATGGAAATTTGAGGAGTTTATTTTCGATATCTTGCCATTTGCAAAAAAATGTCATGCTCTTATTGCTCCGAGAGAAGAGTGTTTTGCTCCCTTGAAAAATTTACATGGAGAAGATAGCATAGAGGAAGTTCAGGCGGCTCTTTTGGCATGGGATAGGAAAAAAATGCATCAAATATCTGGAGTAGAACCCTCTTCTGGACCATTTGAACTTTCTTCTGCATTTTATTATCCAACACAAGAACTGCTTCAAAAATGGCAGGGACGTGCATTGCCCTCCAATATCTCTTATATAAATGAGGAAATGTGAATAAAAAAATTGGCTATTTAGGAACGGGAGTGTGGGGCTATTGTCTTGCAAGTTTGCTTGCTTCTAAAGGTTATGAAGTTACAGCCTGGAGTCTTGAGTCTGAAACGATTGTCGCGCTTCAAGAAAAAAGAGAGCATCCCAAACTACCAGGTCATCCGGCTCCTCCTAGTTTATCATTCACAACCGATCTAAAGGAGGCGTTGAAGAAAAAAGATCTTCTTGTGGAGGGGGTCACTTCAGCTGGGGTGAGGCAAGTTTTTCAAAAAGTGAAGGAGATCGAGATACCTACCTGTCCTATTGTATTAACATCGAAGGGGATTGAGCAAAACACTGGTTTATTGTTGAGTGAAGTTGTGGTGGAGGTATTAGGGGAGGAGTCTAAACATTTGATTGGATGTTTAAGTGGTCCTTCGATTGCGCAGGAGGTGATGAGAGGACTGCCCTCTTCTGTGGTATGTAGTGGTTATAACAGCCAGGTGATGAGTCTGATTCACGAGATTTTTTCTACACCTACCTTTCGAGTCTATCCTAATCCGGACATTAATGGGGTAGAACTGGGTGGTGCATTAAAGAACATTATAGCGATTGCCTGTGGTGTATCGGATGGGTTGGGATTTGGGGACAATGCGAAGGCTGCATTGATGACGCGTGGGTTGCATGAAATGAGGAAGCTGGCCTCTGTTAAGGGGTGTAAGCCGGAGACGATGAATGGGTTAGCTGGGATGGGAGATTTATGTGTGACCTGTTTATCGACATTTAGCCGTAACTATCGTTTTGGGCGTTTGATTGCGGAGGGGTTAGGTTCTGATGAGGCCAAGAAGAGGATAGGGATGGTGGTGGAGGGGATGTATACCTGTCTTTCTGCGATTCAGCTTGCGAAGAAGGAGGAGTTGGAGTTGCCGATTACGGAGGCTGTGTACAAGGTTCTTTATGAGGGGATGAATCCCAAGGAGGCTGTGAAGCTTTTGCTGCAGCGGATCACGAAGGAGGAATATCTCTAACAGGGAACCTCCTCTACATGGCAGAAGAAGTGCATAAAGACTTACGGGCGCCCCTCTAAGGCAGCTATCCGCTTCTGAAGGGGTGGGTGCGTGGCAAAAATAGAGGCCCAAAAAGAGTGGTTCTCAAAATAGAGATGAGAGTAGGCCATCCCATGTCGCGGCATATCACTGACCCCCTTCATCTTCTCAAGTTTACGTAGAGCATGCGCAATCCCCTCCGGATGGCGCGTAAATTGTACAGCACAAGCATCAGCTAAATACTCCCTCTGGCGACTGACCATAGCACGGAGAATCGCCCCGGCAAACCAGGTCACTACCCCCCCTAAAAGAAGCAAAAGACCAATCACCACCACCACATTCCCATTCCTCTTGTCCCTGCCACCAAAAAAAAGCGATCCTTGTAAAAGTCTAATCCCCATATAAAGAATAAACACAAATCCCATGATCATCGCGCTCAATCCCATATTCATCCGCATGTCACCATTCGCAATGTGCCCAAATTCATGCGCAATCACCCCCTCCAACTCATCTCTTTCCAAAAGTGTAAGAGCCCCTCTCGTCACAGTAATGGCAGCCTTTTTGGCCTCTACCCCTGCTGCAAAGGCATTGATCTCCTTCGCCTCAATCAGATAAACAGCCGGCATCGGTTGCTGACTTGCAATCGACATCTCTTTCACAATATTGAGAAGCTGTTGTTCTTTGAAATTTTCCGTCTGTGGATGGACTAAACGGCCTCCTAAAGACTCTGCAACGAACTGCCCCCCTTGAGAGCGATAGGTGAGATAGTAAAACCCCGCAATCACAAAAGTCGCGATAAGAAAAATCGCTCCAAAATAGGGAAGAGGTTGAATATATTTCTCCCGGGCAAGAAAATCTATCCCCGCTTGCAATAATAAAGAAGAGCCCAGTGTCAGCAAAATAAAGGTCATCAGGTACAATGCTGTACGCAGACGCGCCCTTCTCTGACTCTCCCAAAAGTTAATTGCCATTAATTGCCGTTTCTAAAACTTAACTTTAACTGCTTTTTTTGCCGCTTGATCCACTACCTCGAAAAGAGCCGCTGGATGATGCCCAAAAGAGGTTGCAAAGAGCATGGTCGGAAATTCTTGCTGACTCATATTATAAAGCATCACTGTGTCATTGTAAGACTGTCTTGAGAAGGCAATGCGATTCTCTGTCGATGCAAGCTCCTCTTGAAGACGTTGCATATTTTCAGTGGAACGTAACTGAGGATAGGCCTCAGCAAGAGCAAAAAAATGGCCAAGAGAGCTCTTCAAAGCAGTTTCTGCAGCTGCAAGTTTTTCTAAGGAGTTTGTGCCTGTTAAAGGCCCCCCACTCGCTTGCACCTGCTCTCTTGCTTGAGAGGCCTGATTGCGCGCCTCAATGACAGCTTTTAATGTGGATTTCTCAAAATCCATGTACCCTTTCACCGTCTCAACAAGATTGGGAATCAAATCATATCTTCGTTGAAGCTGAACATCAATCTGACTCCATCCATTCTTCACCTGATTGCGTAACCTAATCAGACGGTTGTAAATCGAAACGATCCACCCCATCACAATCGCGATCGCAGCAATAAAAATAATCCAACCCCAACTGATGTGCATGACCAACCTCCGTTTCGTCCTAATATACTACATAAAGGATTTAATTTCAGAATGAGTCAGTTCTCGATAGCCCCCAGGAGGAAGCGTCCCTAACAAAAGAGAGCCAATTCTGATACGGGTCAATTCTAAAAGGTTTAACCCCGCCTTGGCAATCAAGGTCCGAACCTCATGCTTTTTTCCCTCTCCTACTGTGATTTTTAAAGTCCCTTTACGCACTTTATGAACAGCAAGGGGTTTAACATGAACTCCTTGGATGGAAGTTCCTCGAGAAAGGATTTTGAGATGCTCATCTGTGATCTCCATGGATGTTTTAACAAGATATTCCTTAGACACTTGATAAGAGGGATGGATCACTCGATTTGCAAAATGGCCATCATTGGTAATCAGAATAATACCGGAAGTATCTTGATCGAGGCGGCCTACGCTAAATAGACGGTAGGGGATATGGGTAAAAAGATCGAGAACGATGCGAGCTCCCCCCTTTAAACGGACATTTGTACATAAATAACCAACAGGCTTATTAAGCAGATAGTACACTTTAGTCTCCTCTTTGGGGAGCACTTGACCATCTACAGAAAGAGAATCTGTTGCATCTACCAACATTTGGGGTTCTAAAACCCCCATCCCATTAACGGCAACTCTTCCTGCAAAAATTAATTCTTCACACTTACGACGAGAAGCAACTCCTGCTCCTGCTAATGCTTTACTAAGTCTTTTTTTCATCGAGATAATTCTAAATGCTTATATATTAATTTGCTATTATAATCTTTTACAATAGCAGGATAGGTGTATGGCTAAGCTAATGTTGTTACGACACGGTCAGTCAGAGTGGAATAAAAAAAATCTTTTTACGGGATGGATTGATATTCCTCTGAGTCAAGAGGGAATTGATGAGGCCATAAGGGCTGGAGAGGAGATCAAAGAGATCTCTATAGAGAGAATTTATACATCCACATTGGTCCGGGGGATGATGACGGTGATGCTCTGTATGCTTTCTCACCATTCTGGCAAAGTACCCGTCGTGGTTCATCCCGAAGAGTGGTATCATATGTGTGATGCGCAAGCTCAGAGCCATTTAATTCCTGTCATCTCAGCATGGGAGCTGAATGAGAGAATGTATGGAAAGCTGCAGGGGAAGGACAAAAATCAGATGAGACGGGAGTATGGGGAGGAGCAGGTTAAAATATGGAGAAGAAGTTTTGCCGCCCCCCCTCCTGAGGGGGAGAGTTTGAAAATGACAGCTGAAAGAACGATCCCCTACTTCAAGCAGGAGATTCTGCCGAGACTAAAAAAAGGAGAAAATATTTTAGTGGTTGCACATGGCAATTCTCTCCGTTCTATTGTAATGGAGATTGAAAAATTAAACGAGGAGGAGGTTCTAAATTTGGAAATTCCTACTGGTAAAACTCTCTACTATACATTTTGATGCTCTATTTTGATAATCAAGCGATAGCCAGGCCCTCTGAGGCTGTTTTGAGGAAAATGGTTCCCTATTTGAGAGAAAAATGGGGGAATCCTACTCGCTATCACCAGATGGGGCAAGAGCTGCTTCCAGATATACAAGAGGCCTATCAGAGTCTTTATAAGCTGGTGGGTGCATCATCCAAAAATCCATTTATTTTCACCTCGTCTGGAGCAGAAGGTGTGAGCCAGGTGATTTTATCTGCCTATTTTGATATCACGCGCAAGAGTGGCAAGAACCATTTTGTGACTGCAAATACAGATGAGGCTCCCTCCATCTTGGCGATGAGTCGTCTCCAAGAGGCAGGTTGTCTCTTTCAGATGATACCTACAAATACACAGGGACAAGTGACGGTTCAAGCCCTTACAGAGCTGCTTTCTCCTCGCACTGCTCTTGTTTCTCTCTCCTGGGCAAATGGGTTGACAGGAGTCATTCAGCCTGTAGAGGAGATTGCACAATTATGTCGAGAACGGGGAATTTTGTTCCATGTGGATGCCACACATGTTTTAGGAAAAGGGGAGTACACTTTAGAAGGCTCTGGAGCAGACGTTCTGACTTTTAATGGGGAGCAACTTCATGCTCCTCAAGGAACTGGTGGCCTATTTTTACGAGAGGGAATTTCCTTGTCCCCTCTCATTTGTGGTGGTGAAGAACAAGGGGGGATGCGAGGGGGAAGTTGGAACGTTCCAGGGCTTATAGGGCTTGCACAAGCAGCTGAAGAGGCGCTCTCTTTTCGAGACCATCTTTGTATGGAGACAGGACGTCTCAGGAATGCCTTGGAAGAGAGATTGTGTGAAGCCATTCCAGAAGTAAATATTTTATTTCAGAATGAGCAACGGCTTCCTCATATCACCGCACTTGCTTTTCCCGGTATCACAAGTGAGGCGCTTCTCTATGTACTCAATAGAAAAGGGCTCTATGCTCACTTGGGAGGAGGAAATTTTCAAAAAATGGTACATCTTTTAAAGGCGTGTGGGGTAGAGGAGAGAAGGGCTCTTTCTGCCGTTAGTTTTGCTCTTTCTCGTGAAACAACAGAAGAGGAGATTGATCGAGCAGTTCGCTTGATTACGGCGACAGCAATTGAGATGCGCAAGCTCTCAGAACATATTATAAATATTTAAATATATATAGCGCTGAAGAATTTTGTAGGCCTTGATTCGGAGATGCAAATCCCTTATCATAGTCCTTTGCTTCGAGAGGAAAAGGCCATGGATTTAGAAGATATGGGAGCCGTTTTTTACTGGACGCGTTACAGTAAAAAAATGGGGGAAAAAATTGAGAAGCCTAGAGCAGTGGGTTTTTTCACAGAATTTCATGCTCAAGAAAAAGGGCTGCGCCTTGTTGTCGGAAAAGAGGGAAGAGTTCTAGAAGGAAATGCTGTTAGTCTCTACTGGCTTGTGGATGAAGCTGATGGTATTATCGCAGATGCCAAATTCCAGGTCTTTGGAGAATCTGCTCTGATTGCAGCAGCAGAAGGAGCTTGCGAACTGCTCATTCATAAAAACTATGATCAAGCCAAAAGAATTACAGCCGATCTGATCGATAAACAGCTCCGCGATCGTCAAGAAAAAGCTGCTTTCCCTCCTGAAACAGGGGGACTTCTTAATCTCGTTTTAGATGCTATTGAAAAGGCCGCTGCATGTTGTGAGGATCTTCCTCTGCCTCAAAATTACCTCTCTCCTGTTCCTAGACATATGGAAAATAATGAAGAGGGGGGATACCCTAATTTCTTAGAATTCCCCCGAGCTACAAAACTCAGCCTTATTGAAGAGGTTCTCAATAAAGAGGTGCGTCCCTATATTGAACTCGATGAGGGGGGCATAGAAGTTGTCGATCTTGTGAATGACCGAGAGCTGATGATCTCCTATAAGGGAAACTGCACCTCCTGCTTTTCAGCAATAGGTGCTACCCTTTCAACCATTCAGCACATCGTACAAACAAAGATTCATCCCTCTCTTGTAGTCGTGCCCAATATGGATGAACTGAAGTTTTAACGTTTAATCGCTAATACGTTCACACCAGATTTAAAAAGGCCGCCTGTAGCAATTTTTGTGAGCTTCTCATCCGCTACACATTCCTCTTTTAAAGTTTCTTTCAGAAAATCTTTTATGTCTTCATAATCAAGCACATTAGCAAACTCTTTTAAGCTTCCATAGGCACTGATTTCATCATGCTTGATCCGTTGAATGCATACAATAATCGCAGCATCAGTGACAGGGGATGCAGTTTGTTCCATAAAGAACTTTTCCGATTTTTCTACAAGAGAGCGCACGTTATGAATCCACGTAGTAGCGGTAGGAACCTCACCTAGTTTGGCAAAGATTTTTTCCAGTCGGGTTACTTGAAGCTTAGTTTCTTGCAAGTGATCTTTTAAGACCTCTTTTAGCTCTTTTGATTGTGCTTTTTTTACGAGTGTTGGTAATAGAGTGACCACCTGTTGTTCAACAGAGTAGATATCACAAAGCATGACCAAAAATAGCTGTTCAAAAGAGTGAATAGCTTTCATTTTAACCCTCCTTATTTAAATTACTTAATAACATTATTTTATATATAAACACTTAAAAATTCAAATACTATTTATTATAAACGCATAACTTGCTTGTAATGAGGTTTTTGTATCGCGAAAAATAGTTATGCAACACTCCCAATTATAAAAAAGCTATGTATATTATAAATAATTTGTTATATTTATGAGTAATAATAAGGGGGATTAAATGAGTCAAAAGCGTGTTATTTATTCATTAGCAATCATGGGTCTTTTCACATCTTGTGGACATTTAAAGAGCGATGAGAGAAATCGTAATAATCAAAATTCTCAAGAGATGAATCAGGAGGGATATTATCGAACACCTCGGCCCTATGGGGGAATTTATTTTGATGAGAATAAAACCAATAATGGAGCTGGTTATTATCAAGGAACACCTCCTCCTAATATGCCTCAGGGGATGTCAAAAAATAGGAATCCTAATAACAATCTTGGAAGAGGGAATCTTTCAAATGTCTCTTATAATGTAAGTACGGTGCATACATTTAAAGGGCAGATTATACGTATCATTCGTCAGGATTCTCTATATGGGACTGCACAGTTGATGCAACTGGTGATCAAAACAGGAGAGGGGCAGGAGCTGGTGATTGATTTAGGGCCCTCCTCTTATATAGATGCGACTAGAATCAATCTCGAGCGAGGGGATGAGATTGAGGTTATCGGTTCTGAGATTGTTACAAGTAATAACACTCCCATGGTGATGGCGCAAGAGGTGAAGAAGGACACCTATTCGCTTACTTTAAGAAACAAGCAGGGTCAGCCTCTCTGGACAGATGAAGGTAACAAATTGTAAAGGAATAATATGTTATATTGGGCAGTTGTATTTTTTATCGTAGCGATTATTGCTGCGATTTTTGGATTCGGGGGAATTGCTGCTGGCGCTGTCAGCATAGCTAAGATTCTTTTCTTCCTCTTTATTGTCTTTTTCCTGATTTCTCTAATCTGGGGATTGATTGGTAGAGGACGCGGGGGAAGATTTTAACTTTTGGATAAAAAGGGTTGTTAAGCGGGAGAGGATTTGTAAGGGATCCTCTCTTCTTTTCAATTCTATAGAGAGCGCAGTTGCAGGTTGGTCAATGGCTCGCAGAAAAGAGTCGGAAACATTAATATTGATTCCAATACCCATCACAACAGCTGTGTAGGGATCTAGAGATTGTGTTTCACACAAAATCCCTGCAATTTTTTTCCCATTCACTAAAAGATCATTGGGTTTTTTAATGGTAGCTTTTACCCCCTTTTCTTTTAATACGGTTTGAAGAGAAAGAGCGAGTAAATGGGTCAAAGAGAGAGGCTCTCCTTGATTTTCTCGAACAAAAAAAGCATAGGTGCAACAGAGAGAGTCCCCCGCCTCTGGGGTCTGCCATTTTTTCCCATACTGTCCTCTTCCATGCGTCTGTCTGCTTGCCGTGATTAAGGTCATTTTATCACGGTCAAAAGAGGCAAGATGTTCTTTTGCCCAGTCATTTGTGGAGGGAAGGCTTTCAAAATGGTGGTGAATAATTTCCATATCCTAAATGATAGTAGATAGTATCCTTATGTGGAACATCCGTTTACTTTATCGATTGGATTGGCGGCTCATTCTCGTCATTTCTGCCCTTATGGTCATTAGTCTGCTGATCATCTCGGCAACAGATGCCTCTGTAACAGAAAACTTTTTTTTCACTCCCAAAACTTTTTCACAATTCAAAAGAATTTTATTGGGATGGGGTGTGTTTTTTCTTTTCGCTGCTATGGATTACAACAAAATTCGAGAATGGTCTCTTCTTCTTTATATTTTGATGGTTTTGAGTCTTCTTGGATTATTTTTTGTTCCTGCGATTCAAAATGTGCACCGCTGGTATCGTGTGCCTTTGATTGGAATTAGTTTACAGCCCTCAGAATATGCAAAGTTGATCGTTGTGATCGCTTTGAGCTGGTTTTTGGAAAAGAATAAAAGTAGTGCCTCCTCATTGCAGACAGCGTGTGCCGCCTGCGCTATTGTAGCGCTCCCTTTTTTACTGATTCTGAAGCAGCCAGATTTGGGGACAGCGCTAGTCTTATGTCCTGTGACTCTCATCATGTTTTATTTAGGGGGATTGCATCGGGGAATGATGCGATTTATGGGAATCAGTGGTTTCGTGGCCCTTGTCCTGATTAGTTTGATTTTTTCTGGGGTGTTTTCTCATGAGAAGATGCGCCCTTATGCGATTCAAGTTTTGAAAGAGTACCAGTATGAACGGTTAAATCCGCATAACCATCACCAGTGGGCCTCTCAGACAGCCATTGGCGTAGGAGGGGTTTTGGGGAGCGGATGGCGTTCTAGTGAGTTTACAGGGCGTGGATGGCTGCCCTATGCACATACCGATTCTGTCTTTCCAGCTTTTGGGGAGGAGTTTGGATTATTAGGATTAATCATTCTGTTGATTCTATTTTATTCTCTGATTTATTTTGGTTTTCAGGTAACGGCGGTGGCAAAGGATTATTTTGGTAGGATGTTATCCGCGGGGATAACTGTTTTTGTAGCGATGCATATTTTAGTGAATATTGGGATGATGTGCGGGCTGCTTCCTATTACAGGGGTGCCGCTGGTTTTAGTCTCCTATGGGGGCTCCTCTATCTTTGTTACGATGGCAGCTCTTGGGATTTTACAGAGTATTTATGTGCGCCGTTTTATGTTTTAAACTCAGCGAACCATTATGAAGGGACATAATTTTATCTTTCAACCGGGCATATGGGAGGGGGAGGGCTCTATTCAATTCAGCATGGCGGAAGACCTTCTTCCCTTTAAAGTGAAGTGGACCGTTCTTTCAAAAGATGATCAGAAAATCTATCTTATTCAAAATATCGACATTGAGGGTTTTTCTGAAAAATCTCGAAACCATTTTTGTCTCACAGAGATCACAGAATCTACATTCTCTATTTTATTAGAAAATGGTGTAGTGGGGCAGGTGGGGGGGAAGGGGGTCATCGATGAGACAAATATCGCTTGGGAATTTCGCAAAAGTAGTCAAGGTTTTGAGGGATACGAGACCTATGAGCGGTTGGCAGATGGTTCGTATCGGATGAGAGCGGAATATATGGCACAAGAGGGCTTTTTTACCTCCATTCACGCCACGCTCAAACTTTCTAATCATTAGATCTCTAACTCTAACGTGCCCGTGTGCGTGCCCGATAAGAGCTAATTATGGTGGAGCGGAAGGGGCGTAGGGATTATATGGACCTAATTCTTCTGGTGTAAGCAAGTTATGATCTTTGATTTCTTGTAAATGCACCTTTAAATACTCTTCTCCTTTTCCTGAATTCTTGGAGAGATACATAAGATGCATATTTCTTCGTTCTGCGAGGTATGTAGGATCGTTCCAGTAGTCTCTGTTTTTTAATTTATAACCTACAATAAGCGTCACAATAGCCCCTGTAACCGTACAACAGACAAAAAGAATACGGTCAGAAAGTGTCATGGAGGTAAGATCAGATTTTACACACAATACAATGCCAACGACGGCTCCTGCCGCAAGTGCCATGCCTAAAGAGAGGAGAATCAGACCAGAAGTTTTCATAAATTCCGCTGTTTTCCAAACAGGGGGATCAGGTAAGCCCCAGCGGTTCCCAACCTTGCGCTTGGGAGAATTTGTGTGTTGGTATGCATAGGAACCATAAGAATAAGGAGGAGAAGAATAAGGAGGAGGTGCACTCGAACCCGACATAAAAATAACCTCGGTTTTTCAAGAAACGGTATATTCATTTAAATTTTAGGTCAAGAGCAACTCTCGATCCTCAAGGATGAGAGGGAGGACATCTGAAATAGAAGGGGACCAGTTCAGTCCTCGTTTGTAAACCAGACGGGAGGCGATATGAGAGGCAATGATCGCCTTCTTGTGGTTTTCTGGAATGGAATCGATGAGCTTTTTTGAAAAATTCTCCCTCAATGTCTTGGGACAGTAATGCAGAAAACATTGAATGAGGGGGTCTGTCCCCTTTTCTGATAATTTCATAGGCTCAAGAGAGGCAAAAATCTCATCTGTAAAATGGTTGATCCTTTTTGAGATCTCTTCAGATAATTCAGTCAGGGGGAGTTTATTCTTTTTATGGGTCTCTAGCATCAGTCTGGCCTCATCGAGTGCACATTTCTGAACCCGCTCTAGAATTTCTGCGACTAAAACTTTTTTATGCGCTAAAAACTCCTGGTCAGTCAGGGTCAAACTGCATAGAATTTCAAATGAGGAGCAGATCACCCCCCCCTTATTTGCTGAACTATCTTTGACAATCAGAACCCCCCTCTCCTCTAACTCCTGTCTTGCCCAGGGGGTCAGGTAGAGGTTTGCCCCCTCGACAATTGCTTTTGAGGTGGCCTCTCCTCTGGAATTGAGAAAGTCCTTGTAATTGGTCTCTCTTAAAGTGCGCGGGCGTCCTCCACAGGGAAGAAAAATATCGGCCTGTATCTGATGCACGTTATGGTTGAAAAGGGTATTCATCTCATTTCCAGATAACCAATCGGCAACTACTCTCCCTTGCTGGTTTTTCCAACAGAGCGTTTGTTGTACATAGGGGGTCGACTCTCTTTTGCTCTCGCGGTCAAGTAAAAAGCCCCCTACGGAGAGTTTTTCATGGGGATAAAAGCGGATCGATTTTTTCTCATGAAAAAGACGAACACATACTTCTAAATCCAACCCTTGAGGATCATAAATCGTTCCAGAGATATCTGTAAGGGCTAACAATTTTGCTGTATGTCGATAAAAACGATAGAGATTATAAATTTGATTGCCCCCTACATCCCCATCAGGACCCCCTGTCATCTTCACTGTAAAGGGGGTCACAAGTGGGTTAATCCCCAAATAGAGGAGGATCTCATGCATAAAGGTATTGACGCCCAGAGAGGTAACCCCATACTCCTTATGGTTGATCCCAATCTCCGGTTTTCCGCTGATAAAGGCGCCTCCAGGCTTATATTTTTCTTTTTTGCTCTCTTGAGCAATCCATGCAATCATGGAATCATGCATATTCTCATCAGGGCCGAGATAGATATATTCAGGTTTTTTCCAATAATCTAGGATGTTATGTGCCTTCAGAGTGCCATCAGGAAGGCAATTGATGAGAGTAAGGAAATTCTTAATAAAAGAGCGTTGGGTTTGGTAGAGATACTCAAGTTTCTGCTCTGCTTTGAAACTCTCAATTTTCTTCTCAATCTGCTCTTGAGAAATTCCCCCCTCCCTCATCTCTCGCGCATAGATAGCAGCTTCAGAGATCAGCCTCTCGTAGGGTTTCAAAAAGATGACACATTTAGCCCCCCCCTCAGGAATATCCTTATTCTTCTTATGCTGTGTATAGGCAAGGTGGTAGCATTCACTGAAGACAACATTCCTCTCCGCAAGTACCCGCTCTCTTTTTTCAGCATAGACTGTGCGCAGTCCGCCGCGCGCCAAATCTTTAAAACGGACATGAAAAGCGACAAAATGCATCCCTTTTATGAAAAAAATCCCAAAGGGGAGCTCGGGGAAAATTTTTTTGCGATCAAAAGGGGCTGCATCCAGATATCTGGGATCTAAACGAAAAGCAAGTGCCGTCTTATTGGAGCAGTAAAAGTTGGTTTTTAAAATGTGCACAACAAAGCTCATTCCTTGCAGAAGAATATTTTTACGTCGGACATCATGATATTCATGACCTGTATCCAGTCGCTCTACCAGCTGGATAAACTCCTCTCGCCTCTTTTCAAACTGAATCAGATCATGCTGTTGTGGATGAAATTTATATTCAAAAGCTTCACACAATTTAAGCGTAAGCTCTGGATGGCGACAGAGCCCCTCTTCAATATTTTCTAAGGTATATTGGTGGGGATCTAGATTGAGAAGTACTTGATGGACGAAATGCATTAAAGTACGCAGAAAATTACCCAAATTCCCTCGTAAAATTTTGGGTTCCACAAAGGTTGCATCGATCTGATCCATGGAGCCAAAATATTTGAGCATCACCATTTCCTGAAGAAAAGAGGAGATATCAGCCGCCTCTTGAGCTGCCTCTCCCTTGCTCCCATGTAAATTGAAAGAGAGAAGAAAAATGGAATTTGTTTTGTAGGGGTTAATATAGGCTGCATTGACGCGCTGCATCACCAGATTATGTTGATAGACAACACGTGCCAATCTATATAAGAAATTGTGTTTAGGAACATTTTTCCAGGCCAAAATAATCTGCACGGAGGGGAGATTTTTTTCCTGCCAATTCTCTATATACTGAATGTCATATTGACAGTGATCTCTGGTTTGAGCTCTTTCAAACATTTCTAAAGCAATCAGCTGAAGTTGTGGAGAGAGAGGTCTTAAAAAAAGGGGATCTATCTGTTGCGTAAGCTCTCCTTGAAGCTCCTTTTCTACAACCTCTGTAACCTGAATTTTGTGTTTTTCTTCCTCAAATTCAGGAAGTTTACTTGCATCTCTTGTGCTTTTCTGACTCGTAAAGGGCCTTGGGCCATTTACTTCGTCAAAAAATCCCAAGATCTGCGGTGTAACCTTCTCCGACTTCGAGGAAGACAACCCAAAACTCAGGTCTGTAAAGAGGATAATGGCAATTCTCAGCTTTAAATTACTTTCAACAAAAGGGGGAGAGGCAAGTGAAACATAGGTGGTATAATTCTTGATCCCATACATCGGAAACCCCTCGAGGATAGTAACATCCGCATGCGCTTCATCCATACTGAGAACAATGGCTGCATTTTTTAGATGGATTTTTACGAAAAAATCCTGCTCTTTGAAGCTCATTAAATTGTGGACAATCAAAGAGATCCACTCATTTGAAACCTCTTCAAAGAAGATTTTCGGCATGCTTTCAACAAGCCAGTGATAGAATTTTTCAAAGAGATCTTTTTCTTTTTTAATTGCTTGATTTAATTCAAACTTCATTTTTTTAGCAGCCTCAATGCATTTAAGCTTACTAGAACGGTCCCCCCCTCATGCACAATTACTGCCATCCAGAGGGGGATCCATCCGCAGAGGGCAAAAAATGTGGCAAATAAAATAGGGATCGCAGCAAGTAGGACGTTCTGTTTTACAATACGTACCACTTGATGGGATTTTTTGACGAGCCATTCTAGTAATTCTAAGTTGTCATTGAGTAAAATAATGTCGGCAGCCTCGATGGCTACACGACTTCCCAATTTTCCCATGGCGATGCCGACGTGTGCTCTTGCAAGAGCTGGGCCATCGTTGATTCCATCCCCAATCATCATCAAATGAGACTCCTTTTCGATGAATGCAAGCTTGTCTTGAGGAGAGAGTTGCGCATGAAATTCTGATAATCCAATTTGCTCTGCGATGGCTCGAGCGGAAGATGCATTGTCCCCTGTCAACATGACAAGACGCATCTTCCACTTTTTCTTTAAAGCTTGAAGAGTTTTTGCAACATCAGTTCTTATCGTATCTTGGAAGCGGAAAAGGGCACACCTCGTTCCTATTAGAAGAAGAGTCACCAGTTCTCCTCGTTCGTGAATCTCTTTGAGTTGAGCCTCCATCTGTTTTTTATATTCAGGAGTTAATTTGGGAAGGATCCAGGCTGGACTTCCCAGAAAAACCTCTTGATCCTCATATAGGCCCTGCACACCGTAACCTGGAACTGTATGGAATTGAGAGATAACAGCAGGAGTGATTCCCCGTTGACTGGCATAGGTAACCAGTGCTCGGGCGATGGGGTGGGTAGAGGAGAGTTCCAATCCATAAGCGATGGGGAGAAAGGGTTCTGAGACTTCTAAACAGTGCAATTCACCGGTCGTTAGGGTGCCTGTTTTGTCCATAGCAAGAGTTTTACATTTAGCGCATGCATCTAGAATCGTTCCTCCTTTAATCAGGATTCCCTGACGTGCACAGACGCTCACAGCGCTTAAGTAGGTCATAGGGATGGCAATGATGAGCGCACAAGGGGAGGCTGCGATCATGAAAGCGAGGGAGCGGTAAATAGATCCCTCCTGACCGAGATAGGGAAGGGAGAAGAAAAGGGGGAGGGTTGCTGCCAGAAAAAAGGTGAGCAGGATCACAACGAGTGCATAGGTAGAGCTTATTTTATCTAAAAAGCGCTGCAGTTGAGGTTTTGCCTCTTGAGCTTTTAGGATAAGTTGAATCAGTCGAGAGAGGGTAGAATCGGTAGAAGTGCAGGTGACTTTTAAGGAGAGAGCCCCCTCTAAATTTTTTCCGCCCGCAGGGATTGTATCTCCTACTTTTCGCAAAATGGGTACTCTCTCTCCTGTTAAATGGGCAAGATCAATTTGAGAGATGCCACTGATTACGGTCCCATCAAGAGGAATGATCTCGCCTGCTTGAACATGAATATGCGTTCCAGGAGTGATGTGGAAAAGAGCTGTTTTCTTCAAAGAGCCATTAGGTTGAATGACGAGGGCTGTTTCAGGCGTCAGTTTTTTCAAAGCGCCGATGGCCCCTTTAGCTTTGAGGGAGATTGCTTTTTCCATGGATTCCGAAATGGAAAAAAGGACTAATAGGAGAGCTCCCTCTTGACTTTTCCCCATCAGAACGGCAAGAAAGGCGGCGAAGGTCATGAGGACATCGATATTGATTTGAAAAGAGGAGAGATCCTCTAGCGCGCCTATGAGAGCGGGGATGCCTGCTAAAAAATAGGTTAAAAGAAGCAGCAGTTGAGAGAGAGCATCTAGAGAGGGGAAAAAGGAGCAGCTAAAAGCAGCAAGCAGGCAGAAAATCGAGAAGATGGATGCTTTTAACGAGAGGTTTCTACCCAGTTTTCGGGAAGAGGGGGTGAGAAAAGGGCTTACCTCCTCTTCCATACCGGAGCTAAAAAAGTCTTCGGAAAGAAGGGAGCTCCGTTTAGCGCGTGGGAATAGGGAGGTTCTAGTTGATCGCATAGCATTAATTTAACATTTTGAATATAAAATAGATACATCCGAAGCATAAAATGGCCAAGCCGAGGTTCCAGATAACTCCTGGGATGATTCTATTTTTTTCATAGAGGATGGAGAGAAGAGCGCCGCCGATGAGGGAGAGAGCGGAGGAGATGAGAAGGCCATAGGAGGGTAGCCAGGAGTAAAAGAAAAAAGCTAAGACAAGAGCGATAAAGGAGCCGAAAAAGGCGCCTAAGCACTGTTTAAGGGGGTGTTCGAATCCCTCTAGGGAGAGTCCTAGCTCCTCTTCTATCATAATTTTTAATAATCTTTTCTGGTCACTCATGAGGAAATCGACGACCTCTTCGAGGAGAGGTCCTTCAAAGTCTTTTGCACGGTAGAGAGCTAGCAGTTCCTCTCTCTCCTGCTCTTTGTGGTGTTCGATTTCAAATTTTTCCTGCTCGATGAGTGTATGGAGCTGTTCTAGGCGGGACCAGGCGAGCCACCCGCTGCGTCCTGTTTTCCAGATGAGGATACCGAATGAAAAGGAGATGAGGGCAAGGGCGCGTTGAGGATCTGTGATATTAACAAGAAGGAGGAGGAGCCAGACGAGGGAGAGGAGAAGGGCTGTCTCTCTGAGGGCATCGGCACCTGCGGCAAGGTGTCCGGGCATCTCCAAACCGTGGGATTCGGAGAGGGCTCCTTCCTGTTTTTTTTGTAAAATATGTTCGTGAGGATTTTTCCCTTGGAAATGTGAGGACATAGGAGTAGTCTAGCATTTATATCTATTCAACCTGAAGTATTAATACCATTTCTGGAAAATAAAATCCTGGTCATAAATGTAGCCAATCAGCTACAATGATGAACAAGCCGATGTATGAAATTGTAATATATCAAACAGAAACCAGGAAAGAACCATATACCGAATGGACCATAGGTCTTGATACTATGGCTATGGCTAGAATAGACGCTAGAATTACTAGGGTCAGGGAAACGGGTAATTTCGGCACATGCGAACCAGTCGGAGACGGCGTGTTTGAGCTAAAATTTGATTTTGGTCCTGGTTATCGGGTGTACTTCGCATATAAAGCTAAGAATTGTTTGATGTTGCTTTGTGGAGGATATAAAAAATCACAACAAAGAGATATCGATAAGGCAAAAAAATATTGGTTAGATCATCTGTCTATAAATGGTGGTAAACATGAGAAAATATAGAAATTACAAGGAAGATTTAATAGAAAAACTTAAGGATTCCGAATATGCAGCCGCTTATTTAAATGCATGTCTGGAAGAAAGTTCCGAGGCCAACGATATGGGTATTTTTCAACTAGCGGTGCGAGATGTAGTTGAGGCTCACGGTGGCATGGGCGCAGTATCTGCGAAAATGGGAGTGAATCGTGAAAGTTTTTATCGCAGCTTATCTCAAAAAGGGAAGGCTAGATTTTCGACTCTTGTAAACGCTATTAGGGCATGTGATTTAGAACTCGCATTTCTACCAGCCCATTCTTGAACCTATCCCAAAAGTTACCGTGAGATGAATTCTATGAACCTGAGTTTTGGGATAGGTTCTTAATCGACTATCGATAAAATATGGGTTCCTAACCGTTCCGCCAAAACGGGGGGAAGCCTGACCGATCCATCCCCATTCTGATTATTCTCAAGAAGAGCAACCAGGAGACGGGGAGTAGCTAGCCCAGATCCATTCAAAGTATGAACCCAATCCGCCTTCCCACTCTTCCCCTTATACCGAATCTGTGATCTGCGCGCCTGATAGTCTGTACAGTTAGAAATAGAGGAGACCTCATAATACCGATTCTGGCCAGGTAACCAGACCTCCACATCAACCGTTTTTGCAGCCGTAAAAGACATATCCCCGGTAACAAGCTTGCATAAACGGTAATGGAGCCCAAGACCCTGCAGAATCTCCTCAGCAACCGCCACCATCTCTTCAAACACCCGTTCGCTCTCCTCAGGTTTGGTAAACGCAAACATCTCGACTTTGTGAAACTGGTGTATGCGAATCAGCCCCCTCTCCTGAGATCCTGCCGCCCCCGCCTCTCTGCGAAAACAGGGGGTAAAAGCCGCATATTTAAGAGGAAGACTCTCCTCAGGCAAGATCTCATCCGCATGCAAACCATTTAAAACCACCTCAGATGTTGGAACTAAATAAAGTTTTTGATCGCCATCGTTCACTTCATAAAATTGCCCCTCAAATTTAGGCATTTGACCCGATCCAAACATCATAGCAGGACGAACAAGCAGCGGGGGAAGCCAAAATTCAAAGCCATTCAACATCTGAATGTCAATCATATAGTTGATAAGCGCCCATTCTAAACGAGCCCCCACTCCTCGATAAGCTGGCCACCCCGTTCCAGACGTTTTGGCCGTGCGGTTAAATTCAACCAGATGTAGCTTCTCATTTAATTCTAGATGGTGTTTGGGCGTAAAAGAAAAAGAGGGCTTCTGACCCACCTCTTTGATCACAACATTATCCTCTTTATTTTGAGAGATTTTCACATCATCTAAAGGGATATTTGGAAGACGGGAAAGGGCATCTATAAATTGGGCGTCTAAAAGGGTCAGCTGATGGTCAATAGTTGAGATTTTTTCCCCCAGCAGACGGACCTCCTCCATAAGAGATTCTGCTGGCTGTTTTTTACTCTTCAATTCGCCAATTTTTTTTGAATTCTCATTGCGCATGGCTTTTAGAGCGTCAACTTCTGTTTTTAATTGGCGAATTTTTTCATCTAACTCTAGAATGGGAGCAAGAGAAAGGTCAGGTTCTTTTGTTCGAAGCTTAGCTTCAATTTTTTCGCACTCTTTCCGAATTAATTTGATATCTAACATAAATGGTACCTGTATCTTTGGAGGTGGAGTATATGCGAGATGAGTTAGAGCAACAACAGTTTTTTATGCGCCGGGCTCTTCAGCTGGGAGAGAGGGGACGGTTAACAGCTCCCCCGAATCCTTGGGTCGGATGTGTGATTGCGAAAGAGGGAAAAATTGTTGGAGAGGGGTATCATGAGGAGCCGGGAAAAGCGCATGCTGAAGTTTCTGCTTTGAAAAAAGCAGGATCTCTTGCTGCAGGAGCAACTGCCTATGTCACTCTGGAGCCGTGCGCCCATTGGGGGAGAACCCCTCCCTGCATTACAGCTCTCATAGAGGCCAAAATCAAAAAAGTGGTCATCCCTTTTCTAGATCCAGATGTGCGCGTCTCAGGCAAGGGGGTCTCCCTATTAAAAGAGCATGGGGTGGAGCTCCTAATAGGGGTCTGCCAAGAGGAGGCAGAGAAAATGCTTGCCCCCTATCTTCACCATCGCAAAACAGGCGAACCTTTTTGTGTGTTGAAAGCAGCTCTCAGTCTAGATGGAAAAATAGCAGCAGTCGATGGTTCTTCACAGTGGATCACGCAAGAAGAGGCAAGAAGAGATGCACATTTTATGCGCGCTCAATCACAAGCCATTCTCATAGGCAGTGGAACTGCACTCCGAGATCAACCGAGACTTACAGTACGCCTCGATTTAGCAACTCCCTACAAACAGCCTCTACGCGTGGTGGTGGATGCGCAAGGAAGAGTGGCTGCGCAGGGTCCCCTATTCGATCAAGAGTTGAGCTCTACCTTAATGGTGACAACGGCACGCTGTTGTGAAAAGAGAAGGAAGGAGTGGGAAAGCAGGGGTGCGGAAGTGATCATTCTCTCAGCAATCGGAGAGCATGTCGATCTACAAGCACTTGTAAGGGAGTTAGGTAAACGGGGAGTGGTGCAACTTCTTGTAGAGGGGGGCAGTGAGATCGCAACAGCTTTTTTTCAACAGAAATTAGTGCAACGGTTGGTTCTCTATTTTGGGGGAAGTTTGCTGGGAGTTGAGGGCAAGCCCTTTTTAAACCTTTCTGTCGGCTCCCTTCATGAATCTCCGCGTCTGATGTTAGAGAGTCTTTCTCGATTGGGAAATGATATCCGCGTCGATTATAGATGTAGAGGATAAGAGAAAGGCATCATCCAAAGCTAAAAAGGAGAGCCCTACGGGTACCCCTTGCCACTCCCCAAGAGGTAAACTAATTTGTGGCAGCGCAGCCAGGCCAGAAAGGGAGGTTAAACTCAATAATCTCGGGTAATAATCTCTCTTCAATCGGTTGGCTTTTAAACTGCCCCTTAAAGGAGGCAGAGAAGCAGTTGTGGGAAGACAGAGTAATTTTTTGTCTCCCAAATATCCACGTAACAGCTGGGAGAATCTCTCTCTCTTTTCGAGCGCCCCCGTTAATCCTCGACGACTTGACTCTTTTGCAACAGAAAAATTAGCAGAAATATGGGGACCACACGAGGGCTTTTTCCCCTCGATCCACCCCCCATAAGAATCCCACACTTCAGCAAATTGAATATGAGTAAAAATCTCCAATAGATGGTCCCATGTATATTCCCCTCCCCCTATCTGAGAAAGAGAGGTGGGTTGGATGTTCAACTGGTTTAAGGGGGCATAGAGCGCGTGCTGCACCTGCTGTTCGCATAAAGCAAAAGCATCTTCTAACCAGAGGATAGATAGAGGTGAACTCTTTTGTATAAGAGTTAGATTCAATAGAACAGAGGCAACTTGGGAGAGTGTAAAATGATCTTTCGCTAAAATACCTATCGTATCAAATGTGGGTGCAAAGGGGTGCATTCCCGCAACAGAAATTTTTCCGTGCGAGGGGCGAAAGCCATAAATTCCACAGTTGCTTGCCGGCACTCTAACCGCTCCTCCCGCATCTGTTGCAATGGCAAAATCTATCAAATGAGCCGCAACAGCAGAGGCAGCGCCACTGGCAGCTCCCCCTGGAACCCTATCCGGTGCTTTGGGATTCAGAGGCGCACCAAAAAAATGGTTCTCCCCAATTAAACTAAAACCAAACTCATCTGTAATTGTCTTGCCCGCACAACGAGCCCCCTCATCTAAAAGCTGTTCGACCGCAAAAGCATGTGCCGCTGCTGGAAACTGAAACCGGCTCCATGTCGGATTGCCCGCCCCCGTCTTACAATGAGTAATATCTAAAAGATCACTCACCGCAAAATGCATCCCTTTAAGCCGCCCCTCCTTGCGAGGAGAAATTCTAAAATGAGAGACAAAAGGATCAGATATCTTTCTCTTTTTAAAACGATCAAGTATAAATTTCAGTTTGCTATTTATCCATTGGTTATCAAAAAGATAAAGTCCAAATACAATCAGAAAAAAAAGACCTGGAATGGGGATAAAAAGTCCTACAATTCCCCCTAGAATGAGGATGATCGCTGCGACATAACGAAAGATTTTTTTAATAGATGAGTACATGTCAACGCATTCTACTTTTTTATCGATACCTTCGCAATTGAGAAATACCTTTCATTAGTCTATGCTGAATGGTATGGAATTTTCAAGAATAGAAGAGGCGATAGAGGCGATTGCACGCGGCGAATTTGTCGTTGTTGTGGATGATCCCGATAGGGAAAATGAGGGGGATTTGATCCTTGCTGCGGAAAAAATCACACCTGAAAAGATGACCTTTCTTTTACAGCACACAAGTGGAGTGGTCTGCGCAACGCTTACAAATGAGCGTGCAGATGCTCTCAATCTTCCTCATATGGTTCATGAAAATACAGAATCTCAGCGGACAGCTTTCACGATTTCTGTGGATCTGAAAGAGGGAACAACGACGGGTATTTCTGCTCAAGAGCGGGCTTCTACCATCAAAGGTTTAGCAGATCCTTTAGCAGCTGCTGGAGATTTTCGCCGTCCCGGGCACATCTTTCCTTTAAGAGCTCGCCCGGGGGGAGTTCTTAAGCGGGCTGGCCACACAGAGGCTGCCTGTGATCTGGTGGCTCTTGCTGGTTTAGAGCCAGTAGGTGTTCTTTGCGAAATTGTCAATCCAGACTATTCCATGATGCGTCTTGCTGAGCTGATTCCTTTTGCCAAGAAACATCATCTTCCGATGATTACGATTGCAGATCTGATTCGTTACCGCAGGAGCCAGAAAAAGCTGATCCGCTTCCTCTCTCAGGCGCGCCTGCCTACCCCTTTTGGGGAGTTTACCGCCTATGCTTATGAATCCCTCATTGATGGGATCGAACATATGGCTCTTGTGAAGGGGGAGGTTGCTGGAGAAAAAAATATTCTGGTACGCGTCCATTCAGAGTGTCTCACGGGGGATATTTTTGGATCGACTCGTTGTGATTGCGGTCATCAACTCAATAGCTCATTGAAAAAAATTTCTGAAGAGGGAAAAGGGGTCCTCATTTATCTGAGAGGACATGAGGGAAGGGGAATTGGTCTTAGCCACAAACTGAGAGCTTATTCTCTTCAAGATCAGGGTTGGGATACTGTAGAGGCCAATGTAGAGATGGGGCTTCCTATAGATTCTCGTGAATATGGAATTGGCGCACAAATGCTGGCAGATCTGGGCCTCTCTTCGATTCGTCTGCTGACCAATAACCCTGCAAAATATGGGGGACTTGAGGGATATGGTCTTACTATTGTGGAAAGAGTCCCTCTGCTCTCTTCTCCTACTGAAGAAAACTTTAAATATCTCAAGACAAAACAGGACAAATTGGGTCATCTATTAAATATTGGGGAGAATGTTCATGCCAAACTTTGAGGGAGTGCTACAGGCTCAAAATCTCCGCTTTGCAATCGTTGTGAGTCGTTTCAATGCGCCCTTTACGGAGAGGTTGGTGGGGAGTGCTCTTGACTGCTTTAAAAGGCATGGAGCCTCTGTAGAGGAGATCCCTGTTCTTTGGGTCCCTGGTGCTTTTGAAATTCCCTTGATTGCAAAGAAATTGGCTGCTTCTAAAAAGTATGATGCGATCCTCTGTTTGGGTGTTTTGATCCGTGGAGAGACTTCTCATTTTGATTTAGTTTCTGCACAAGTGGCCTCAGGGATTATGCAGACTGCTTTATCTTACGATATTCCTACGATTTATAATGTTTTATCTGTTGAGAATATAGAACAGGCAGAGGTGCGCTGCGGAATTAAAGGGGCCAATGTGGGATTTACAGGAGCTCTTGCTGCAATTGAAATGGCAAATCTTTTAAAAGAGAGGGCCCCGTTTGCGTCTTAAAAAGCTCACGATTTTTGGTTTCAAATCTTTTGCAGATAAAATTTCCATTGATTTTGACTGTGATGTTATCTCAATTGTAGGACCCAATGGGTGTGGAAAATCTAATATCGTAGATGCTTTCCGCTGGGTTTTGGGAGAACAATCTGCCCGTTCGATTCGCGGGGAGAGGATGGAGGATATTTTGTATGCAGGGGGCTCTTCTCGCAAGCCTCTGAACATGGCAGAGGTCTCTTTAACGCTTACAGATATAGAAGGGGAGCTTCCTATTGCCTACAATGAGGTTACCATTACGCGTAGATTTCATAGAAATGGGGAGTCTGAATACCTCATTAATCGAGAACAGGTGCGTCTAAAAGATATCCATGATCTTTTTCTCGGATCTGGTCTTGGGAAAAATGCCTTTTCTCTTTTTGAACAGGGAAAACTAGATCAGCTCATTCAACTCCATCCCAACGACAGGCGAACGATTTTTGATGAGGCTGCAGGTATTGGAAGATTCTTGGTAAAGAAAAAAGAGACGGTCAAAAAGCTCTCTCAGGTGGCTGATAACTACGCAAGAGCGCATGATAGCTATTCTGAGGTGGAAAAACAGCTGAAACATCTCCGTAGGCAGGCTCTACAGGCTAAAAATTATCAAGAGACTCAACATGCGCTTATTCTTCTAGAAAAAACTGCTCTCTTCAAGAAATGGAAGAGAGGTGATACAGAGATTCAGAACCTCTCTGAAAAGCTCACTCTTCTGTTTTTTCTTCAAGTTTTTCTCTTTCACCCTGCCGTTCTTTCTCTTTTTCAGTCTGCTCTTTTTTAATCTCTTGAAGCTTGGAGGTCAGCCTCTTTCTCTCCTCTTGTATCTGAGAGAGTCTCCTATTTTTTCCTTGAGTTTCCGCAGTGCGCACCTTCAATAAAG
>JABDCM010000002.1 GCA_013288105.1 Chlamydiota bacterium | reverse complement strand
ATCGGACAGAATCAGTTCTAAATGGATGGTTTCAATATCCCGAATAGGATCAACCCCCCCCTCAACATGGATGATATTCTCATCTTCAAAACATCTTACGACATGCACGATAGCACTTGTCTCTCTGATATGAGTCAGAAATTGATTTCCAAGCCCCTCCCCTTCAGAAGCCCCCTTCACCAGGCCTGCAATATCCACAAAACGCATAGAAGCGTAGATGATTTTATGGCTTTTAGAGAGAGTGGAAAGAACGCTTAATCTTGGATCAAAGACATCAACGACCCCCACATTAGGATCGATTGTACAAAAAGGAAAGTTGGCTGACGCTGCCATTGCTCGTGTCAATGCATTAAAAAGGGTGGATTTTCCTACATTTGGAAGACCTACAATCCCACAAGAAAGTTCTGCCATTGTTCTCCTTAAAAAAGGAAATATGATAGGATAAAACCCCCTTTTTGACAAGATCCTTCTCTTGTCTATCTTCTCCCTTTTCTCTATAGTGAGGATAAGATGGCAGAAAAAAGCGAAAAGGCAACCCCAAAAAAACTGCGTGACGCACGCAAAAAGGGGCAAGTTGCCAAATCTCAAGATTTTCCTTCAGCGTTTACCTTCATCGTTGCTCTCGCAACAACCTTCTATTTTGCAAGTTTTCTGTTTAAACAGATGGGGGGATTCCTCCTGGAAATGTTGAAAATCGGCCCTTTTACCGATCTTTCAAAAACTGCCCCTTTTTTCTTAAAACAAATGATCAATATCATCCTCATCAGCTCCCTCCCCATCGCAGGCTTCGTGGCAATCGTAGGCGTCATCATAACCTTCTTCGTCGTAGGTCCCACCTTTTCCATGGAACCTCTAAAACCTAACATTAAGAAATTCAACCCAGTAGAAAATCTTAAACAGAAATTCAAAATGAAAACGCTCATTGAATTAATTAAGTCTGTTTTGAAAATTTTTGGGGCAGCTCTTCTCATCTATCTTGCCGTCCGTCATAACCTGGGTGATATCATTGCAACAGTTACCTTTGCTCCTCAAGTCAGCGCTCTTGTCTTTGAAAAAATTATGTACAAGGTGACCTTATGGATTGGGATCTATTTCATTTTAATAGGGGTCTTAGATCTTGCTTACCAAAGACATAATTATTCTAAAGAATTGAAAATGGAGAAATTTGAAGTTAAGCAGGAATATAAGGACACTGAGGGAAATCCGGAAATTAAAAATAAAAGAAGGCAGTTGGCTCAGGAAATTGCTTACGATGAGGGAACCACGCGTATGCGACGTGCAAAAGCTGTGGTCACAAACCCTCATGATGTAGCCGTTGCTATAGGATATGAACCTGATAAATATTCTGCTCCCTGGATTGTTGCAATAGGGACAGAAATGCGCGCACGCGCTATTATCGCAGAGGCAGAAAAATTGGGTATACCTATTATGCGAAATGTGCCATTGGCACATGAATTGCTAGAAGAGGGTGAGGAGAATACGTTTGTTCCTGAATCCACTTATGAAGCTATCGGAGAAATACTAATGTACGTAATTGCTTTACGTGCGCAAGAAGGGGAACAGTTCTAATGAAAAGAGTTACACATTTTTTTTCTAGATTATTCGGAGGGGAGGCAGCTCTTAATACGATTAATCGCGGAAGTGATCTCATTTTAGCAGCTTGGATCATTGCTGTGATTGTGATGATCATCATTCCCGTCCCCCCTCCTGTCATCGACCTTCTGATTACCTTCAACCTGACTGCAGCAGTTGGGCTTCTCATGGTCGCTCTTTACATTCCGACAGCTTTGCATCTTTCAACCTTCCCCTCTCTTTTGTTGGTAACCACTCTTTTCCGATTAGGGGTGAGTATTTCAGCTACACGTCAAATTCTTCTGAAGGCATATGCAGGAGAGATCATCACAGCTTTCGGTAAGTTTGTCGTGGGAGGGAATTATGTAGTGGGTTTGGTCGTTTTCTTAATCATTACCATTGTACAGTTTATCGTTGTGGTTAAGGGAGCTGAGAGAGTTGCGGAAGTGGCTGCCCGTTTTCGATTAGATGCGATGCCTGGTAAGCAGATGGCCATCGATGCTGATATGAGAGCGGGTGTGATCGATGCCTCGCAAGCCCGAGAAAAACGGGCAACTATTCAAAAAGAGAGTGAGCTTTATGGGGCTATGGACGGAGCGATGAAATTTGTAAAGGGGGATGTCATCGCAGGGATGATTATCGCTTTTATCAACATCGTAGGGGGATTGATTATTGGGGTGGGCATGCATAATATGTCTCTCGGTCAGGCGGCTCAAATTTATACCCTTTTATCCATTGGGGATGGTCTTGTTTCCCAAATCCCCTCACTTTTAATTTGCTTAACTGCAGGGATTGTAACGACTCGTGTTTCAAGTGATAGAAAAGATGCCAATTTGGGTAAAGAAATTGCGGGTCAAATTCTCAGGGAGCCCAGAGCTCTTATCATCGCCTCTGTAGCTATTCTTGGATTGGGTTTTTTAAAGGGATTCCCTTTATGGACCTTCGCCATCCTTGCAGCGATTATAGCTTCCAGCGGCTTTTCTCTTTGGAGAAAGCACAAAAAAGAGATTGCAAGAGGGGGAACGGGAACTATTGAAACCGATGTAGAGGGACATGCTTTAGTAAGGGGGGGCGCTGAGGAATATGCTCTAACCGTTCCTATTATTCTCGAATTGGGAAAAAGCCTTTCTCACGCGATTCTCAAAGGAAAAGGGGTTAAAAATCTCGTAGAAGAGATGATTCCTAAGATGAGAACAGCTCTTTATCAGGATCTAGGGATCCGATTTCCTGCAGTCCACGTAAGAACAGACTCCCCTACTTTAGAGACAGATGAGTATGCTATTTTTCTCAATGAGGTGCCTGTTGCAAGAGGAAAAATTCCAGAACGGTACCTATTGACCAATGAAATTGAGGAGAATTTACGCCGTTATAATCTCCCCTATGTCTCCTATAAAAATGCAGCTACCCTGCCCGCTCTTTGGGTCGAAGAGAAGTATCGAACCCTTATGGAAAAAGCTGGCATTAAATTTTGGAGCCCAGTCGAAGTTGTGATTCTTCACCTCTCCTATTTCTTTCGTAATAACGCTCAAGAATTTCTTGGGATTCAAGAGGTGCGTTCCATGCTTGAGTTCATGGAGCGCTCCTTCCCCGATTTAGTCAAAGAGGTCACTCGTCTCATTCCTCTTCAAAAGCTCACGGAAATTTTTCGACGACTTATTCAAGAACAAATTTCCATCAAAGATCTCCGGACGATTATGGAATCTTTAAGCGAATGGTCTCAAACTGAAAAGGATACCATCTTATTAACGGAATATGTGCGCTCCTCTCTCAAACGATATATCAGTTATAAATATTCCCTAGGTCAATCCACGCTTTCTGTCTATCTCATTGATCCTGAAATCGAAGAAATGGTAAGAGGAGCCATTAAGCAAACTTCAGCGGGATCCTATCTTGCGTTAGATCCAGATTCTGTGAATATGGTTCTAAGAGCTATGAGAAATACGATTACGCCGACCCCTCCTGGAGGACAGCCCCCTGTTTTGCTCACAGCCATTGATGTGCGCAGGTTTGTAAGAAAGCTTATAGAGACAGAGTATGCAGAGTTGGCAGTGATCTCCTATCAAGAGGTTCTGCCTGAGATTAGAATACAACCCTTAGGAAGGGTACAAATTGCATAATTTATGACCAATCCCATTCCGAATGTATCAGCGGCAGAGGCGCGCGTTGCCAAACAGATCATCGCAAGAGAGATTGCAAATCAGGTTGCAAGTCAAGCAAGTTTTACAGAAGAGGTCGATCAGGGTTTTAATCCAGGTGCTGCCGAAAGAGAACAGGGCCGTTTTAGCCGTTTTAGAACGTTAGAAAATCGTACCAAACGGTCAGCAGAGGCCGAGGGAAAAAAAATCAAAGAGGTTAGCAAGAAGAAAGAAGATGATCTTGCAAATCAATACTCTAGAAGAAATCCCGAACTTTCAGCTAACAAATTACGCGCTCTTCGAGAAAGCCTGCGGGGAGGGCAATCGGCGCAAGAGGTCATGGATCAAGTACTAGAGGCCTTTCCAGATCCCACTCTTGCAGATGAGGTCTTAGAATATCTCTCCCAGGAAGTTGGAGATAACTTGAAAGAGGGGGTGGCTCAAGCTAAAGAGCTTCTCAACAAACTCTATGAACGCCAGATTATTGCCGGTCGAAATATTGATGAGGTGGCTAAATCCTTCCATCAGCAAGGAATAGGAACAAGCCCCACCTCTCTTCGAGAACTGTATCGAGAGATCACTGGAAATCCACGCGACCATAACAAGTTATTCACAGAACTTTCTGAACAGTTTCCTTTTGATCAATTAAAAGCGGTTGTTGCTTTTATGTTAAAGGGGCTGGCCTATGATTTAAAATCGAAAGGTCCCTCGATTCAAAGTGCGGAACTCATACGCATCATGACAAATCTCCGCAATTTACAATCCATTCTCTGGGTCTATCTTTTTTTCAAATCGCGTATGAAACTCATTCGTTCCCTGTATGCTAAACGTATGCGCAATGGTGAGCTATCAAAAAAATTATCCTTTGAAAAACTATCTAAACAGTTTATCCGCTTGGTTGAAGATCGCTATCCCAATATTCCTAAGTTATTAAAGGAAGCAGAAGAGCTAGGGCTCATAGATAACGAGGAGAAAATCATCATTATCTCTCAATATAGAGATGCTCTACGTCAGCTATCACCGCGACTCTATAAATCGCTTAAACATCGGCAAGAGCTTCTGCTTCTAGTTTTAGAAACGTTAAGTGAACTGGAAGAAGAGGATGAGGAGGATCTCGAAGAAGTATGAGCCTATCTCACTATGAGGAGCTATTAAAAGAATTAGGAGGGATTTTAGGATCCAACTTAGCTCCAGATAAGAATCAATCCTGTCTTTTGCATTTTCCTGCTCAAGGGATTAACATACAAATTGATTTAGATCATGATGGGGAGAAGCTTTTAATAGGTACGCAAGTGGGCATTGTTCCTCCCGGCCCTTATAGAGAAAAAGTTTTTAAGCAAGCGCTTATAGATAATGGCTCTGCTCACTTTTCTCGGGGGATTTTAGCCTATAGTGAAAAAAACCACTCCTTAGTTTTATTCCAATATCTTTTTTTAGCAGGGCTTAATGGGATGAAGCTTAACCAATTTTTAGAAATTTTTCTCCAACATGCGCACGCATGGGTAGAGGCGATTTTTCGAGGAGAAATCCCACAATATCAAAAAGAGGAAGTAGTAGATTCCAAAGAACATTTTTTTGGATTAAGTAAATAATAACCTGAGTTAGGTTAATAATGGAAGATACTCGAGACCATCTTTTACACAGTGCAGCTGCAAGGCAGTGGGAAAGAGTGGGTATACGCCATCACCATGGAATCTCGATTCCCCTTTTTTCCATTCACTCTCAAAAAAGTTGTGGGATTGGCGAATTTTTAGATCTCATCCCCCTTATTTTTTGGTGTCGAGAGGTGGGTTTCGATGTGATACAGCTACTTCCTTTGAATGATACAGGGATGGATACAAGCCCCTATAATGGAATTTCTGCATGTGCTTTAAATCCTATTTATCTGAGTATTTCCTCTCTGCCTGATATTTCCAGAGTTCCCAATTATGAGGAAAAATTGGCTAAGATGAGACATTGGAATAGGTCTCCTAGAGTCAAGCACCATATTGTACGAGAATTAAAACTTTCTTTTCTTTTTGATTATTTTTCCCTTGTTTTTAGTGAGATAGAAAATAAGGAGAGCTATCAGCAGTTTTGTCAGCACCATTCTTGGGTGAGGGCGTATGCTGTTTTCAGAGCGCTTAAGGAATTTGAGTTATGGAAATCTTGGGAAGATTGGCCTCTTTCTGTAAAAAGTCCCTCTGATGAGAGTTTTTCAAACCTTGCCCTTGCGCATCAGAAGAAAGTTCAATTTTACACATTTTTGCAATATCTCTGTTATCAACAGATGCGGGAGGTTAGAAAAGCTGCGGAGGAGGCAGCTGTTTTTCTAAAAGGGGATATTCCCATTTTGATGAGCCGAGATAGTGTAGATGTGTGGTACTATCGAAGGTACTTTCTTATGCACCTGGTTGCGGGAGCTCCCCCCGATTGTTATGCTGAAAAGGGACAATACTGGGGATTTCCCCCCTATGATTGGGAGGAGATTGAGAAGAGTGGATATGAGTGGTGGAAGCAGAGATTACAAGCGGCAAGCGAGCTTTACCATCTCTACCGGATCGATCATGTTGTGGGTTTTTTTCGTTTATGGGTCATTCCACTGGGTAAAGAGGCGACGACAGGCTGTTTTATTCCTGCGCAAGAATCGGAGTGGATTCCGCATGGGAAAAAAATGATGGAAATTATGTTAACATCCTCCCCTCTTCTGCCTATAGGAGAGGATTTAGGGACTGTTCCCCCCTCGATTAAAGCGGTTTTGGCTCAGCTTGGAATTTGTGGAACCCGGGTGATGAGATGGGAGAGGCGTTGGGATGGGGATGGGGGATTTATTCCTGTCAGCGCATATCTTCCTACGAGTATGACAACCGTTTCGACACATGATTCTGATACCTTACAATTGTGGTGGAGCCATTCACCGAAAGAGGCGAGGCTCTACTGCGAGTTTAAGAAGTGGGATTATAAGCCCTTTTTATCTTTGGATCGGCACCATGAGATTCTGATGGAGAGCCACCGTTCGGCAAGTCTCTTTCACATCAATCTTTTACAAGAGTATTTAGCTCTTTTTCCCTCGCTTGTTTCCCCCAATCCAAATGATGAGAGAATTAATTTTCCTGGGAAGATTTTGGATACCAATTGGACCTATAGAGTGAGACCCTCTCTTGAGGAGATTCAAGCACACATTCCCTTAAAGGAGATGATGAGAGGTTTCTCACGTAATTCAAATTAAGCATCACTAAATCGATTTTTCTTGATTTGGTGATGCGTTTTTGGTAGAATAAGCGTATCACCAAATTATAAAGTATATGCTCCATTCTTTTCGATACGACCCGTTCTCATCCATGTGAATGGTGTTGATGAGGAGGTCGTAGAAAGTGATTTTTTTTCTTCTATTATCGACTTTTCTGAGCTGCTATAATTATTCCGGAGTATCGGGGAGAAAGCCACCCGCCTGCATCTGCCACATCTGAGCATAATGGCCCCCTTCAGACATCAGCTCAAGATGGTTCCCCTCCTCAACAATCTTTCCCTGGTGAAACACTAAAATTCGATCCATCTTCGCAAGTGTAGATAAACGGTGTGCAATTACAAGTGAGGTGCGGTTCTGCATCAGCCTCTCTAAACTCTCTTGAATATAATTTTCTGTGACAGAATCTAAAGCAGAGGTCGCCTCATCAAGAATTAAAATAGAGGCCCCTGTAAGCATCGCACGTGCAATGGCAATCCGCTGTCTTTCCCCACCAGAAAGTTTTGTTCCTCTCTCTCCCACTAAACTTGCATACCCCTGCGGGCGCTTTCTAATAAATTCATCACAATGCGCATAAGTGGCAACCTCCCGAACCTCCTCTTGACTTGCCTCTAGTCGTCCATAATGAATATTATCTTCTAAAGAACGGTGAAAAAGTAGAGGATCTTGAGGAATCAACGTCACCTGCTTACGAAGAGAATCTAAGGTGACATGCGCAATATTTTGCCCATCTATTAAAATTCTTCCATGAGCCAAAGGATAAAAACGCAAAATCAAATTCACAAAAGTGGATTTCCCCGCTCCCGAATACCCCACAAGACCTACTTTTTCTCCACCTCTAATAAAAACATCCTTATTGGCAAAGAGCATCTTATCCCCATACTGAAAAGAGACATTTTCAAAAATAATCTCCCCCTTATTCACAACAAGTGATTGAGCCTGCGGAATATTCAGCACATCTTGAGGCGCATGCATAACTGTAAGCGCTTGATTTGCAATTCCAACAGATTGATAAAATTGCGGGATCACCTCCCCGGCAAACCAGATCACTAAGGTCACATTCCATGAAGTATTAAAAATCTGAATCGCCTCTCCTGTGGAAATACCCCCTTTCATCCAATAAAAAATCATAAAACCATTCAGCACCACCCCACCTACAATAAACACTATAGATAAGATCGTGAACATCCATGCAATATAGCGCTTGGATTGATAGTTTTTATCCTGTTCCTCTTTTTGGAAATGGGCAATTCTTTCTTTCTCAAATCTGAAGCGAAAAAAAAGATTAACTGCAAAGTTATTGGTAAAACTATCGACAATTTTGCCAACAAGAGTGGAACGGGCCTCCCCATGAATATTGGAATAGTCTACACATTTTTTAGTGCATATAAAGCAGATGATAAAATGGACCGTAATCCACCCTCCCAAAATAAGAGCAAATAATCCATTCACCTGAATAAAAAATAGAATAGATAAAAGACAGGTTGCGATGGCAGGAATAAAAAGAATCACATTTTGTACAATGGAGGTGATTTGAGTGGTCATATCACTAATTTTATTGGATAAACTACCTGCAAAATTTTCATTAAAATACTTAGGAGAATGGTGTTGAATATGATCAAACATCCTCATGCGTATATCGGCTTCTAGCTTAGGAAGGGCTATAGCTTGTAGAAAATCTCTTGTACGAAAACAAAATTCCACGAGAACCCATAAGGAAAACCCGGCGAGCAAAAGCCATTTTAAAGCCGACCAAGCAGCAAAACGGTTGGCATCATAATGGGTAAATGTATCAATAATGAGACGTAGGAGATAAGGCCATAAAGTTGCATCGAGAGCCCAGACCAAAGAAAGAGAGAAAATAAGGAAAAATTTCCACTTTTGAAGACGCGCAAACTGCCAAAAGAATGAAAATAGGGTCACAGATTCCGTTTTATAGGGTGATTTTTCCATCTTTTAACTTTAACACAAGTGTAGAATTGCCAGTTACTTTTCCTTCTAAAAGGGCTTTTGACAACATATTCACCACCTCATGTTGAATGAAACGTTTTAAAGGACGTGCTCCAAAAGCTGAATCATAACCCTCTTTTGCTAAATATTCTATAACTTCTTTTTCCCATGATAGAGAGATATGTCTTTCTTGTAATCGATTAACAACGCGTTGCATTTGGATCAAGACCACACTTCCCATATCCTCTTGCTTGAGGGGTAAAAAGGGGAGAATTTCATCTAAGCGATTCAGAAATTCAGGTCGGAAATGTCCTTTTAAGACAGATTCTATTGTAGTGAGTATCTCCTCTTTTGAGACCTTTTTCTTTTTCTGTATCAGTTCGATCAGAAGATCTGAGCCCAAATTGGAGGTCATAATGAAAAGCGCATTTTTACAATTCACTTTTCTTCCCTTACTATCGGTCAGTCGCCCATCATCAAAAATCTGTAGGAGAATATTAAACACATCGCTATGAGCCTTTTCAATTTCGTCTAAAAGAACAACGGCGTAGGGGCGTCTTCTGATGGCTTCTGTCAATTGTCCCCCCTCCTCATAGCCCACATAACCAGGTGGAGAGCCTATGAGTTTAGAAACCGTGTGCTTTTCCATGTATTCAGACATATCGAGACGGATCATCGCATCCTCTTTGCTGAAAAGATATTCAGCAAGAGTCTTTGCCAACTCGGTTTTTCCCACCCCTGTAGGGCCTAAAAATAAAAAGACCCCCATGGGCCGGTTGGGATCGTTTAATCCTGCACGAGAGGCTCGGATGGCATCGCTCACAGCATGTACTGCGAAATCTTGCCCTACAACCCTTTTTTCCAACTCCCCTTCAAGATGCAGCAGTTTTTCTGCCTCTCCTTCTAGCATTTTTTGGACAGGAATACCTGTCCATTTAGCGACAATATGAGCAATTAAGGACTCATCTACCTCCTCTTGCAAAAGACGATTTGTTTTTTTATTGAGCAGCTCTTGCGCATCAGAAATCTCTTTTGTTAAGGCAGGAAGGGTGCTGTAACGGATTTCAGCCACCTTATTATAATCAGAGGTTCTTTCAGCCTCCTCTTCTTGAAAACGTAATTTCTCTAAAGTATCTTTCTTTTCTTTAAGAGACTCAATGAGCTCTTTTTCAGCATCCCACCGTTTACGTAAAACAGATAATTCCTCTTTTTTAGTGACGATCTCTTTTTCAATAGCAGCGATTTCTACTTCACTAGAAGCGGTTTTCTCTCTTTTAAAAGCCTCTTGTTTAATAATTAAGGAGGCAAGCTCTCTTTCTTTAATATCAATAGGAAGAGGGCGGCTTCCCAGTTGCATGCGGATTAAACTTGCCGCTTCATCGATCAGATCGATTGCCTTATCTGGAAGAAAGCGGTCGCTAATATAGCGGTGAGAGAGCATGACAGCAGCGGAAAGAGCCCCTTCTGTGATTCTGACCCCATGGTAGATTTCATACCGTTCCTTTAAGCCCCGTAAAATGGCGACCGCATCTTCTAAAGAGGGTTCAGCAATATAGACAGGCTGGAAACGTCTTTCTAAGGCGGCATCTTTTTCTATATATTTTTGATATTCGTTGAGGGTTGTGGCTCCGATGCAGTGAAGAGTTCCTCGGGCAAGGGCAGGCTTCAGAAGATTTGCCGCATCCATAGAGCCCTCGGCGGCGCCGGCTCCCACCAAAGTATGCACCTCATCCACAAAAAGGATGATTTTCCCCTCAGCTTTTTCAATTTCCTGTAAAATGCTCTTTAACCGTTCTTCGAACTCTCCGCGGAATTTAGTGCCTGCAATCAAACTGCCCATATCAAGGACCACAAGATCCCGATTTTTCAAAGAATCTGGGACATCTCCCTGAATAATACGCTGAGCCAGCCCCTCTGCGATTGCTGTTTTACCAACCCCTGGTTCTCCGATAAGAAGAGGATTATTTTTAGTTCTGCGACTGAGAACCTGGATAGTGCGACGGATCTCCTCATCTCTTCCTATTACAGGATCAAGTTTACCAGCTTTCGCAAGAGTTGTTAAATTTTTGCAATATTTTTCTAAGCTTTTCATATTGGTTTCGGCAGTTGGAGAATCCATATGGCGTTCTTTTCTCCTGTTTTTGATCGTTTTGATAAGCTCTTGTAGAGAGAGGTTAGACCTATTTTTCCAGGATCTAAAAGGTTCTCCTGCCCCCTTCCAAAAACTTAAAAGGAAATGGTCACTAGAAACGTAAGAGTCTTTGAATTCCTGAGCAAAGTTTTGAGCATCTAAAACACGTGCTTGGAAGTTACTAGAGGGTTTAGCATCTCCCCCCTCTGTATAAACGGGGAGGCGATCGATCTGATCTACGACCTGTCGTCCTAATGTTTCTGGATCTGTTTTGATCTCTTCTAAAAGAGAGTGGAAATACCCTTCAGGCTCTTCTAAAAAAGCTAGAAGCAGGTGATTTTCAGTCACTTCAACATGGTTTTTTCGTTGAGCAGTTTGAAAGGCGGATTGAATGGCTGCCTGAGCAGCTTCAGAAAAATCTTGCATATAACCCCACGTAGCGAAGGAGGATAACTCTTTACGAGAAAGGAGTCAAGCGGGGAAGTTTTTTAAGTTTCTCTTTCCAAATCATCATAAAAGAGAAATCTCCACATTGATGTCTTTCAGCATCTATTTTGTTTAGAGCTGCTTCAAGGGAAACTTGATATGTCCTTATCAGATATGCCGCTATGGTAGCATAGGCTGCACCATCGAAACCGTTATCATCATAGAGCAGAACATTCTGATTGCCATTGCGATGTTGATCTATGATTGTGAAAATATCTTTTAAGTATCGCTCCCATGTGTCCCCCCCATCTCCAAATAAAACATCATAAATGATCTTAACATCATAAATGATCTTATCGGACTGTTGTGAGCTCCATTGTAAGAAAGCTTCCTGGCAAACAGGATCTTCTGACCTTCTAAATACAATAACAACCTGAATAGCGTTTTTTGCATGTTTTTTTGCATGTTCTTGTCTGAATAGCTCAAGACAATTCTCTCCTACATTATGTTTGGATTTCAAGTATTCGGTTTTTTCTTCTAAAGATGTTTCAGAAAAAAGATTCACAATATTCCCTCTTCCTAAAAAAAGACCTGGAATAATTAACTGAAATGATTCCAACCTATACAACATCTCGACGGTATCAGGAGAAAGATCTGAGATTTCTCTATAGAAGCTGTTTTTCCGTGGGTTGAATTTTGGACATAGAAGAATGCTATTTCGGATTGCCGTCGCTGGATCATCATGCGCCTCTTCATAAACGGGAGGTGATGCTTCTATCCTAACACGCACATTACAACGAACGGGAGGTGATGCTTCTGATCGTTGACACGATTTTAGCGGAGATGTCGCAGGCAAAGAAGGGGTCTTGGCGACAGGAACTAATGCATCAGAGGACTCTTGGGATTCTGCATCTAAAGGGGGCGCTTTGGGCAAAGGTGTCACGAAATCGGCAACATCTACCCCGACTGGTTCTGCGAGCGGCGAATCTGAACGTTTTGAGTCATCTGGTTTTACAGGTATAGCTATCGTAGAATCGACTTCAGCAGGTGATGAGGATTGCAGATCAGACGTTAAGGGCAAAAAGGTCGCGTCGACGGGTGGTTCTTGGACAAGGGCCATTTCTTGTGGAGCTGCTAGAACAGGGACAGCCATAATTGAGCGTCGACTAGTAGTTATTGAACTTGGAAGGCTGTTTACAGCAACCGCTGTTGCTCTTTGAATCGACTCAGTAGTGAGGATTACGGGTGATTCTACGGGTGATTCATGGAAAGGGAGAGGTTGAAGATTGGGATTGTTATAGACAGCCATAAGATATTTCCAAAATAAGAGATTAACAAGTCAGGTTTTTGGCGATTATTGTACAGGCCTGATTCTTGCCATAGAATCAGAGCGCGCTTTGCGCCGGCATTTTGCCGGCCCAAGCGAAGCTTGGATTGGGCGGAGCCTAATGCAGGGCGCCTCTCTATCCATTTCCTGAGCAGGAGGATAACTCTTTACGAGAAAGGAGTCAAGCGGGGAAGTTTTTCAAGTTTCTCTTCCCAACCCGTCCTAAAAGAGGAATCTACACATTGATGTCTTTCAGCCTCTATTTTTTTTAGAGCTGCTTCAAGAGAAACTTGATATGTCCTTATCAGATATGCCGCTATGGCAGCATAGGCTGCACTATCGAAACCGTGAGCATCATAGAGCAGAACATTCTGATTGGCATTGCGATGTTGATCTATGATCTTGAACACACCTTCTAAGTATCGCTCCCATGTGTCCCCCCCATCCCCATAAAAAACATCATAAATGATCTTATCGGACTGTTGTGAGCTCCATTGTAAGAAAGCTTCCTGATAATCAGGATCTTTTGACCTTCTAAATACAATAACAACCTGAATAGCGTTTTTTGTATATTCTTGTCTGAATAGCTCAAGACAATTCTCTCCTACATTATGTTTGGATTTCAAGTGTTCGGTTGTTTCTTCTAAAGATGTTTCAGAAAAAAGATTCACAACATTCCCTGTTCCTAAAAAAAGACCCGGAATAATTAACTGAAATGACTCCGATGTATACAAGATAGTGACGGTGTTAGGAGAAAGATCCGAGATTCCTCTATAGGGTCTTTTGTTCCGTGGGTTGAATTTTGCACATAGACGAATGCTATTTCGGATTGCCATCGCTGGATCCACCTCTTCATAAACGGGAGGTGATGCTTCTATCCTAACACGCACATTACAACGAACGGGAGGTGATGCTTCTGATCGTTGACATGATTTTAGCGGAGATACCGCAGGCAAAGAAGGGATCTTGACAACAGGAACTAATGCATCAGAGGACTCTTGGGATTCTGCATCTAAAGGGGGCGCTGTAGGCAAAGGTGTCACGGAATCGGCAACATTTATCCCGAATGGTTCTGTGAGCGGCGAATCTGGACGTTTTGGGTCATCTGATGTTACAGGTATAGCTACTGTAGAATCGATTCCAGTAGGTGCCGAGGATTGCAGATCAGGTGTTACGAGCAAAAGAGAGCTCCCACCCTCTTTTCTCTTCTCTTTACAATCTAAAACTGCCTTTCTAAACAACCACGACAAAGCAATCAAAAAAGAGCACCCAGAAGATATTCCTATGATGGTATATGCAGCTATAACAAGATCCTTTCTTAAAATAACTAGAGAGATTCCAGCAATCAATCCAATAATAGAAAGCGCAATAGCTATAGTCTGACCATTCTCTTTTAGGACAGGGGCCGAGAAGAGAGAGCAATTTGGAAAATAAGACCTACATAATAGCATCATTTATACTACTCCGGACAGTGTTGAAGAAGCTCTCGTCGTAAAGCTCTAAGCGCTTTTGGAGAAAATCCTCTCTCTTTTACGATTGTTTCTGCAATTTTTAAATGTTTCCAACTATTTTTGAAATCATACCTTTCTGCATATAAAGCCCCCAGATAATATTCTACCTCAGGATCGTGAGCATCAATGAGATGATGTTTTTCTAATACCTGAATCGCCTCTTTATATCGCTGGAGTTGAATCCAGCAAGTGGCCAACATCTGTAGGCCATCTCTAAATTCAGGGAAACATGCGACAATCTCCTCCAAAGTCTCTTTTTTCTTGATGATCGATTCTCGATTCTCATCGACCCTCTCAAAAAGAGCTCGAATTCCCCTGAGATCTGTCTTGCCAGCTAAAAAATCTTCGGCCAAAGCTCTTTTTATAACAGCCTCTTCGGGTAAAACATCCTTGATCTTTTCTAAGTGCTCTCTCCCCCTCTTCTCCTCTCCAACCAGAAGATAGCTGTATCCTAAAAGCTCATTTAATAAAGCATCTTCAGGAAGATAGGGGTATGCTTTCTGGTAGGTCTTCAGAGCCTTTTCATACTCCCCTCTATGCAAATAGGTAGAGGCTTGGTTGACATGGATCATTCCCACAACCTCTTTTACCTCTCTGAGCTGCAATTTTCTTGTGTTCATGCCCAAATACTGCTCAGAGGGCACATCAATCCCTCTCGCTGTTGTCTCTATATTAATGATACGCTCTTGCGTACAGCATCTCACATAGATATGGCCAGGAGGGGTGACAATTTCTAAAGGCAGATCCAATCGCTGCGCAAGGGCTATATACATGGCCGTCACCCCCAAACAGACCCCTAAATGGTTATCCATGACTGAGGGGAGAAAGGTGTAAAGGTCAATATCTTGCGCATAGATAGAGTGAGGGGGGAAACGAAAGTGCATCTCATCAAATATGAAATGGTTCATCTTGCGAATTTTCTCCTCGTAACTGGCCTGTTTGGGAAGCTGAGCTAAAATCTGTAGAGCCATGAGATCTAAAAGAGCAGAATAGCGGCGCGCTTGCAAAAAAGCCCCCTCCTGTTCCCCATACTGAGAGAGAACCAGAGCAGATCCGAGATCAATCTCTTCAGAGGGTAAAAGCAAAACCTCACTCTCTGAACGCGCTTGATAGCCCTTCAGACGACGGTTGGGAAGACCGCTTGCCATCTTTTCAATCAAATAGAGTTCAGAATCTGTTAAGCTCTCCGCCTCTTTGCGGTTTAAAAGGAGGTTAAAACGGGCCACTGTTTCCCTATTTTGACAAGATAGCAGATGGGCCGCACGACTAAGAGCCACCTGCCCCTCTTCCGTATCCGGATATAACTCATAAAAAGCTAAGTTTTTTGACAACGAGGAGGGGTCAATCGTATGAAAAAGAGAAAGAAGGAGTAACATAATCTTCATTTGAAGAGAGATAATATCATAAATATGTAAAAATTAAAATTAAAAAAAATATTTACGTTTTTCTTTTTTTTAGCGACCTGATACACTGTTGCTTTTTTAAGGAGTTCATATGTCTAGAAAGTGTCAAATCAGTGGTAAGAAGCCTGCTCGTGGTTATACCTACGCTATCCGCGGGATCGCGAAAAAGAAGAAAGGGATTGGTCTTAAAGTAACAGGGAAAACTAAGCGCGTTTTTCTTCCTAACCTGATTAAAAAACGGGTCTGGTTTGGAAAAGAGAACCGCTTTATCTCTCTACGTATGGCAGCTTCAGCGCTTCGTGATATTGATAAGTGGGGAATTGAGGCGGTTGTCGCAAAATTACGCGCTGAAGGTATAACTGTTTAAATGATCAATCTCAGACAATTTCTCCAGGTTTTGCGCCAAAAAGGGGAGGTTGTTGATATTGAACATGAGGTGGATCCCCATCTAGAAATCGCTGAAATCCATAGACGTGTGATTGCAGAAGGGGGTCCCGCTCTTTTTTTTCGTCACGTGAAAGGATCCCCCTTTCCTGTTGTTACCAATCTTTTTGGCACCCGCTCTCGTGTACAGCTTGCTTTCCAGAATCGTCCAGATCAACTCATTGCCTCTCTTGTCAAGTTTGCAACAGAGGAGATGCCCCCCACTCTCCCTACTCTGTGGAAAAAACGGAAGCTTTTAAAAAACCTCCTCCATATGGGAATGCGTCATGTAGGCAAAGTTCCTGTTAAAGAATGCCATCTCTCCCCTCCCCGTTTGGATCAAATTCCTCTCATTAAATCATGGCCAGAAGATGGGGGGGATTTTATCACTCTTCCTCTTGTGTATACAGAACCTCCTCAAGGAGGCGCTCCTAACCTGGGCATGTATAGAATTCAAAGATATGACCAGACAACCACAGGATTACATTTTCAGATCCAGAAAGGGGGAGGTTTTCACTATTTTCAAGCTGAACAGGAAAATCTCCCTCTTCCCGTAAATATTTTCATAGGCGGTCCTCCTGCCCTTATGCTAAGCGCCATCACTCCCCTGCCGGAAAACGTTTCAGAGCTCTTGCTATGCGGTTTACTGCAAGGAGAAAGGCTCGCAAAAGGAGATTCCCCCTATAACTCCTATCCCCTTGTTGCCGAATGTGAATTTGCTCTCGTGGGAAAGGCACTCCCTCATGTGCGTAGATTAGAGGGCCCCTTTGGAGACCATTATGGGTATTATAGTTTGGCTCACGAGTTTCCTGTTTTTGAGTGTGAAGCGATGTACCATAGAAAAGATGCCATCTACCCTGCAACGGTTGTAGGGAAACCAAAGCAGGAGGATTTTTTCATTGGAGACTATCTCCAAGAGCTTCTCTCCCCCCTGTTTCCTGTCGTGATGCCCAGTGTGAGAGATTTATGGAGTTATGGGGAAACAGGTTTTCATTCTCTCTCTTCAGCTATCGTTAAAGAGCGCTATGAGAGAGAGAGTATGGTTTCTGCTTTTCGTATTTTAGGAGAGGGACAACTCTCTCTGACTAAATTTCTTCTTTTAACAGATCAGCTCATCAATCTACGTGATTTTAAACAGGTTTTGAGGACCATATTAGAAAGATTTCAACCTGAAAAGGATCTCTTTATTTTCTCCCCTCTTTCTATGGATACTTTAGATTATACAGGACCCTCTCTTAATAAGGGGTCTCGAGGAGTGATGTTAGGCATTGGGGAAAAAATACGCGATCTACCTTGTGCATTTCAAGGAGCGCCTCCCCCCTCTATTGAGACCATCGGTATCTACTGTCCAGGCTGTTTACTCATGCAAGGCAAGAATGTGGATCTCACTTCTCTTCTCTCTCATCAAAATCTCTCCTCGTGGCCACTTGTAATTTTAGTGGATGATATACAGGAGACGCTGAAAGATGAGACTACCTTTCTTTGGACAGTTTTTACCCGTTTTGAACCTGCTGCAGATATGCATGCGCTCTCCTCTATTTATAAAAACCATATCGTTTACAAGGGACCGATCCTTATTGATGCACGTATGAAGGCCTCCTATCCCCCCATTGTTGCGTGCGATTCTGATACAGAAAAGCTTGTTTCTAAAAATTGGAATCGCTACTTTGCTCGTTGATGAAAAGAAAAAAAAGTACTAAGAAAAACCTTACCCTCTTCCGCTTTCTCCTCTCCTCACTCTTTCTTCTCATGCTTTTTTGGGGAGGGAAAGAGGGATTTTCCTCCCCAGAAATTGTCTCTTCAGACCAGCCTATTACTCTACATGCCACTCAATGCCAAGATGATCTTAGAAAATTATTCTTAGATGCCATAGCGGATGCTAAACGGTCCATTTTTGTTGTTATCTATGCCCTTAATGATGACAAATTGATTCGCGCCTTGAATAAGAGAGCAAAAGAGGGAATAGAGATCTCTGTTTACCATGACCCTTCTACCTCGCAGAAAGGTTTTCAAAGACTGAAAAGCCCCATTCAGGTCATACCTATTCAGGTGGCAGGTCTTGCTCATCAGAAAATTTTGATTACAGATGAGGAGAAGGTCTGGATTGGATCGGCCAATTGGACTCCCGATTCACTGCGCGTACACGCGAATTTAGTTGTAGGGATTCAGAGCAAGAATCTTGCTCAAATTATTTTTCATCCAGAATTATATAATCGACTTAAGCTCAACGATCAAAATCTTGAATTTTGGCATTCTCCGGAAAGGGGGAGGGAGGGATTGGCAAGGCTTCTCTCTTTGATAGAGGGGGCTCAAAAGACTATCCGTGTAGCGATGTATACCTGGACCCATCCAGAGCTTACACAGGCGATTATTCATGCGCATAAAAGAGGGGTGCATGTAGAGGTTGTGATGGATAATAGTTCCGCTCAAGGGGTAAGCAAAAAAGCTTTCCAAGCCCTTTATAGGGGGGGCATTGCTGTTTTTGCAAGTTCTGGATATGAGCTTTTACACCATAAATTTGCCTGGATTGATGACCATATTTTGGTGCATGGGTCTACGAATTGGACCCGCTCTGCTTTTGCGCGTAATCATGACTGTTTTATTGTGCTGGATCCCCTATCTAATGAGCAGGTGGTGAAGATGAGGAGGTTATGGAAAGCCATTTACGCCACTCGCTCATTAGAGCAGAACCAGTTTTTGGTAGAGCTGGCGGCTTGAGTATTTTCAGGAACTTATGGCATTAGAACCGCTGGACGCACGCGACGCCATAGCCGGCTCGGTCATTTTCGATAAAGAGGCGGTTTCTAAGGTCAAAATTCCCAACTATGACAGGAGATTCGCCATCAACTTTTTCCATGCAACAAGTATAAATGCCAGTGCCATATAATCGTTCCCCAGTAAAGGCAAATACTATCAGGTTAAGGAGGACAGCCTCCAGTACTCTCGGCATGCTACAGCCTTTTTCTTCTACCATCCTTTTCTGGGTTTCATAATCTTTGCCTCGACTCCCAGAAAGCAACTTTTTGTCTATTAGAACCCATCCAGGAGCCGTGGCATCCCCAAACTGTTCCCTAACAGTTGCCTCGAAAAACCCAAATGAGCCATAGGCATAGGCGCCATTCAAAACGTTCAAAGTAAAATTTTCTACTTTTCCATTAACTAGAACCATATTCGGGATATATAGAAGAACCTGTTTTTTGTTCAGGGCAACTAGTGGAGCTGGCGGAACCCTATCCAAAACCTTTATACCCCAAATGCTCAATGCTTCCGGTCTATATATCGAGCCACCTTCCGTATCGATGGCTCGGATAATTTCTTCGCGTTTAGATCTACCTGCTCCTACAGTAAGTCTACCCAAGCTCTCAATAATGTCCGTAGCGTAACTATATGTTTCTAATGCTGGGGAAGAAGAAGAGGGCGTTGGCACATGACGATCGAAGTCTCCTGATCCAACTCTAGAAGCTAAACTATCCATAGTAAGTGCCTACATTTAAAAAGATCACAGATGGTACACGCATTTGATTTAATTTTCATTAAGATTGAACTATTCAAATTATCTATTGTTTTAAAAAAATTCTTACAATGTTTTGGTTGAGCTAGCAGCTTAAAAACTTTTAATTAAGATTTTCTTGAACCAAACCTGTTTTTCCCATACAATCTCCGCCAAGGAGTATCGTTTATGCCCTGTTCTATCTCTTCCATACAATCCTGGTTTCATGAGCCTATTGATGTATTCAAAGAGGCAGACAGACTAAAGGAGGTTACTGCGATCGCACTTATTGCCATTATTGTGGCAACATGTAGTTATTTTTATGGGGGAAACAGGACCTCTATTTATTGCATTTGGGCAATCACATCTGCGGCGTGCATTGCTACGGTAGCAGTTTATGTTGTTAAAGCTTTTTTAAGTCGAAAAACTGAGCAAATAGCTTCAAAATATCTTCAAAGTATGACGGAGTTATATCCAGGCCTATCTCCAGAAGATGCGTCAGCGAGGGCAGAACAAGAGTTTGAAGAGATGACATGCAGAATAGTTGAAGCGCATTGGGACGCTAGGAACGCGCATTTAACTCAAATACAAAGAGATAAGCTAAGGAAGAGGCGTGTAAAACGAGAGCAGGGTCGTGAAGTACGAGTAATATTACAAGAAGGGGAAACGCTTGCAGCTCGAGGAAGAAAAATGCAAGAAGAGAGACAAAGAGCCTATGCTAATGCTGTTAGCACACTCTTTCTAGGTCTAAACCTGTATGCGTTACCTGTTTTTTCTCAATCTTTTATTGATGAGAATTTTCAGAATTGGGACAGTAGCTGGGATAGTGAAGTTTTGAGACCTTTTTTCCAGGAAACCAAGCGTAGTATCCTACGCGCTCAACAGTATGGTATGCCATTTCTTGGAATGCGCTTGGCTATTCTTCATCGTGATGGTACTAAAGATGATGTTACCTTAGTAATTATAGTTAGTAGCAAGGGAGATTGTCGATACTTCTCTAATTCACCTCTCATTCAAAGGAGTAAGCTGACAGATGCTATGCTTAATTGGATTCCTCGCATCTTGAAGGGAGAAAAAATAGGATTACCTGAGTTACAAATAATCTACAAGCAAGAAGGTCGTCAAGGTATGACAATGATTGAAAATAGAGATGTAACAGTATCTCTCTGGCAAGATTAATAAGCTCCTAAGCTCTTTTCTGCTTTCTCTTTTCTCGCGGGTGGATAGACAATTCAAGACCTACAGCATCAAGTACGGCAAGCAAACTGAAAAATCGTGGGTTGCCCCGTAAAGAAAGAGTACGATAAAGGCTTTCACGATTGAGATCCGCCACATCAGCTAACCAACTCATTCCACCTTGAGCATCTGTAATATCGCGCAAAGCTAATAAAAAGACGTGTGGGTCATCATCATGCAAAGCAGCATTGAGATAGGCTGCGGCCTCCTCAGGATTTTGCAATTGCTCCAAAAGATGCTCTTGGTAGTCTCTAACTTTTTTCAAGATAGCCAACGTCGATACTCATGATACAATTGTAGTATATGAGCTACATATTCTGCATCTAAAATTTAACATACAAAGTGTGAACCTATTTACAAATTGACCTTTTTTCGCTATTCTTCTGGAGCATATGCGCATCACTCTGATCGGTCTTGGGAAAATGGGCTCTCTAATAAAAAAGATTGCCTTAGAACAGGGCCACATCCTCCTCCCCTCCGACGAAATTGCAAATAGTGACGTGGTGATCGATTTTGCCCTCGCAGAGGGAATCCTTGATAGAATCGCTCACGTCTCCTCTTTTCAAAAGCCCCATCTCATCGGCACCACAGGGTGGGATAAGGAGCTTCTGAAGGGTCGAGAAATTTCTGAGAAAAATGGGGGCTCTCTCCTTTTTGCTCCCAATTTTTCCTTAGGCATGGCCCTCTTTCTCCAGCTCCTTAAGCAGGCTCGCCTTCTCTTCCAGGATTATGATGTGGCAGGCGTCGAATGGCATCATAGAGAAAAAAAAGATGCCCCCTCGGGAACCTCTCTAGCAATCGGTGAGGCTCTTGGCATGCAAGAACCCTTCGCAAGTGTGCGCTTGGGGTCTCTTCCAGGAACCCATCAGGTGACTTTCAGCTCCCCCTTTGACTCTATTCACCTCACGCATGAGGCTCATAATCGAGAGGGACTTGCTGTCGGTGCTTTGAAGGCAGCAGAATGGCTCTATAATCAGAAAAAAACAGGATGGTATACTCTTGAAGATCTGGTCCGGTCTCTTTACAGCACTCATCACCCCCTTTGATGATCAGGGCGCTTTAGATCAAGCAGGTTTACGTCTACTTGTGCGCCTTCAAAAAGAGGCAGAGGTCGATGGTCTTGTCGTTTTGGGGTCCACAGGAGAGGCCCCTACACTAACCTCTGAAGAAAAAGAGATCATTATCCGTCTGACTAAAGAGGAGGCGGGCTCTCTTCCTATTCTTGTCGGTTGTGGAGGATATGACACACAAAAAGTGATCGAAAATGTGCACCAAGCAGCTCATTTAGGTGCTCAAGGTGCGCTCATTGTCACCCCCTACTACAACAAACCCACTCAAGAGGGACTCTACCTACATTTTCAAGCTCTTTCAAGAGCCTCTCCCCTGCCCCTTATCCTCTATAACATTCCGGGACGCACAGGAGTGAATGTTCTGCCCGAAACCTTAAAAAAAATCGCCGATCTCCCTTCGATTGTTGGCGTCAAAGAGGCTTCAGGAAATGTTGTGCAGATGGGAGATATTATAGCCGAAATTAAAGCAGCAAGACCCTCTTTTTCCCTCTTTTCTGGAGATGATATCTTTACCTTTCCTCTAATGGCACTCGGAGGAGATGGTCTGATTGGGATGTCTAGCAATCTCATTCCCCGCTTAATGAAAAAGTTTATGTCTGCATTTCAGGTGAAAGATTGGGAGTTGGCGCGCACCCTTCACTACCAGCTATTGCCTCTTTTCAAGGGAGTCACGATGGAAACCAATCCGATTCCTATCAAGGCTGCCATGCAAATGGCTGGACTTCCCTCAGGCTCCCCCCGACTACCCCTCACCCCTCTTTCTCCAGTTTTTAGAGAGACGCTTACAAACATCGTGGATAGGCTTTATGAAAAAACTTAGAGTGGGTATTTTGGGAGGAACAGGTATCATTGGGCAGCAGTATGTCCAGCTACTCCAGAACCACCCCTGGTTTGAAGTGAGCTTTATTGCAGCCTCCCTGCAATCTCAAAATAGGCTCTACTCAGAGTTCCTCCCCCTTAAAATTCATTCCATTGAAGCCATTTCTGAAGCGAAAAAAGAGTGTGACTTTCTTTTCTCTGCCCTACCCAATGAGGTTGCGCTTCTCTATGAACCCCTCTTTGCAGAAGCAGATCTTCCCCTTTTTTCTCATGCTGCCTGCCATAGAAAAGACCCTCTTATTCCCCTGCTCATCCCAGAAATCAACTCTCCGCATCTCAAAATCCTTCCCATTCAACAGCAAAAAAGAGGATGGAAAAAGGGTTTTATTGTTTCAAAGCCGACGTGTGCGATCCAATCTTTTATGCTTCCTCTGGCTCCCCTTCATACGCTTTTTGAAATTCAGACCCTCTCGGTGACAACCCTTCAAGCAATTAGTGGTGCAGGAGCCACTCTCTCCTCTCATGCAATTTTCGATAATATCATTCCCTTTATCCAAGGAGAGGAGGAAAAAATTGAACAGGAACCTTTAAAAATTTTCGGAAAAATAGAGAAAGAGGAGTGTATTTCTCATCCAAACATGACCATTTCCGCCTCTTGTAATCGTGTCCCCGTTTTACATGGCCATCTTGCCTGTGTCTCCGTCTCTTTTAAGGAAAAACCGGATATCGAGACGATTTTAAAAATATGGAACCATTCCCCCTCTCTGAACCTCCCCTCTTCTCCGCAAAAACTTGTGATTTATGACTCTCAAGTGGACCGTCCACAAGTACGTCTCGATAGGGATAGCCAGGGGGGAATGAGTGCAACTGTAGGTCGTTTACGCCCCTGTCCTCTTTTTCACTATAGATTTCATGCACTTTCACACAATACCATTCGAGGAGGAGCAGGCGGGGGGATTTTGACAGCAGAACTGCTTTATAAGGAGGGTTATCTTGGTTAAAAGAAGTCCTCATTTTTCTACCCTTTCTCAAGCAGATCTTTTTGTGGAGATTCCACGACGAGTTGAGAGTTTTAGGAAAAAAAATCCGCATGTGCATCTAGTCAATCTGAGTATTGGGGATACCTCCCAACCTCTCATCCCCCCCATTCATGAAGCGCTTGTCAAAGAGGCTCATCAGTTAGGAACAAGGGAGGGGTATAAGGGGTATGGACCCGAGCAAGGAACTCAAGAGCTGCGAGAGGCAATTGCACAGATTGTCTATCGGCATCAGTTTTCTTCCGAGGAGATTTTTATCTCTGACGGGGCAAAGTGCGATATAGGCAGGCTGCAACTTCTTTTTGCCTCCTGCTCTTCGGTTGCTGTTCAAGATCCTGTCTATCCAGCTTACGTAGATACCTCTCTTTTATCAGGAAAGAAGATCCACCTTCTTCCCTGTTTAAAAGAAAATGGATTTCTACCTGATGTAGAAAAAATCCCCTCCGTGGATCTTCTCTTTCTCTCCTCCCCTAATAATCCAACCGATGCTGTTTTTACAAGAGATGAGCTGACCTATCTTGTTCGCTGGGCACACAAAGAGGGAACCATCATTATCTTTGATGCAGCCTACGCCTCTTATATTACTGATCCCACCCTTCCCCACTCGATCTATGAAATTGAGGGGGCAAAAGAGGTTGCCATTGAAGTGGGTTCCTTCTCCAAAAGTGCTGGATTTACGGGGGTCCGCCTGGGATGGTCCGTTGTGCCTAAAGAGCTCTGTTATGAGGAGGGAACCCCCTTGCTGAGAGATTGGGACCGTCTTGTCTCAGCTTTCTATAATGGCTCCTCCCGTATTTCTCAAAAGGGGGGTATAGCGGCTCTTACAAAAGAGGGGTTGGAGGGGCTTTCCAAACAAATTGGTTATTACCAAGAAAATGCACAGATTTTAAAAAGAGCCCTATCTGAAAAGGGATATGCTGTGTATGGGGGGCATCACACCCCTTTTCTTTGGGTAGATTTTAACAAGAGAAATTCTTGGGATCTTTTTTCTCAATTTTTAGAACAGGCCCATCTGATTTTGATTCCTGGGAGAGGGTTTGGGCCTTCAGGAGAGGGATTTATGCGTGTGAGCGGTTTTGGCCACCGAGAGGAGATTTTCAAAGGAATTGAGAGATTATCATGCATCTCATTGCAGTCCCTGTAGCCGATTTAAGAAAAAAACCTGAACAGTTAACTCAAGATTATTCTCATCACCCTCTGCGTGATTCTCAGCTTCTTTTTCAAGAAAAAATAGAGGTGGTGCGTAAAGAGGGAAATTGGGCTTATATTCAAGCTCTTGAGCAGATGCAATATGATCAAGAAAAGGGGTGGCGCCCTTATGAGGGGTGGATTCATGTTTCGGAAATGCGTGAGGAGAGGCTTGTATTTCCCCCCAATGTTGTCGTCACAGCCCTTACGACCCTTATCAAGCCACAAAATCTTTCGCTCTCATTTGGAACCTATTTGCATCAGAGAGAGGATGGGGCGATCCAGCTTTCCGCCTCAGAAAGGGGATTTGTTTTCCCCTTAGATATTGGACCTCTAGAGGGTTCCTTTAATCGAGAAAAATTGATTCAGGATGGCTCTAAATTTTTGGGGCTTCCCTATTTATGGGGAGGAAGAGGGGGAAATGTGAAGGGGGCGATTTCAAGTGTGGATTGCTCTGGGCTTATTGATCTTGTATACCGTGCGCAAGGGATTGCGATTCCGAGAGATGCTCATGATCAATACTTAGCAAGTATTCCGACGCGATCTCCTCAGAAAGGGGATGCTATTTTTCTTTGTAGGGAGTTTCAGAAAGAGAGGATTTCACATGTCCTGTTATATGATACGGAGAGGCGAGCTTTAGAGGCGCCTGAAACGGGAAAGTGTGTACGCTCCTTGGAGTGGGGAAAAGAGATTTGGATAGAGGGGGGCTTTTTCCATTTTTTTGATAGACCTCACCGTTATCACTACTTTTTCAGAACCTTCCAGGATGTAGGACCATCCCACTTGACAATATAGCCCACCGATGTGAATAGTGTTTGACTTGGAATGGACTGAAGAAGCTGAAAATATGTATATTACAATTGAGCGGCAGGCGATTGAAATAGAGATGAATCTGTTATCTCTTCATCTTTAAAACATTTGTTATGCAACTATATTTTTATTCACTATTTAATATGAATTTGTTAATATCTTATTGTTTTAATAAATAAAACATAGGTTATTATTATGAATAATGTGCGTTGTTTTGGCAATCAATTCTATGACGGAATCCCATCTGATGAATCCTCTTTTAACCCTCCCGATTCAGGTAAAATCCCAGCAGGTTTATTACGAAAAACCGTAGAGAATGAACAGACAATCAAAAAAAGTTGGCATGAACGTGCAATTACCTACCTAGATAGTAAAGAATCTCTGTTAGATAAAAAAATGCCAAATTTTCTGTTTCAAACCAGATTAGATTACATCGGAAATTATATTGAATCCCAATTTGCTCCTTTAGAAGCATTTAATAGTTGGCTTGATAGTAATGGGCAGGGCAGATGGTATAAACAATTAGCGATCTTTTTGGGTAAACTTCCCATACGTGCTGTGCGCAATATCATTCGCCTTCTTTACAACTTTATTAAGGGAGCGATTTTTGCAGCGGTTCACCCCTTAAAGGCCCTCAACCATTTAGCAAAACTTTTTATCAATTTGATTCATGAGCTCACTAAACCTGAAACTTGGTCCAAAATGGGCATTGGTATGATGGGGGCGAGTTTAGGACAGGCATTAATTACAGGCAATCCATTATCCGTAATTGGTTTAGGAATAGGGGCCGCTCTTTTAATAGCTGGGTTATCAGTAGGAGCTTTAAAAGCTGCGATCCAGGCTGAAAAAGGTTCTAAATTAAAGGCTGCTAAGCAAAATTTATTTTTTCAAGCAGAGCAGCTTCCGGAGGCTGCTTTGACAGGCTTCTGTATGGGATTACTTATCGGAGGGATTCAACGTGCTGTTTATGCAGATAAAATGAGGACCTTTCAGGTTTCAAATTATGATGAAGCAAAGCGGTATGCGGATACTTTTATAAAAGAACATAAATTCCCACAATATTCCAGAGTAGAATTAGATCCCTCAGGGAAAATAATTATTAAATGGGAAGACTCTCAACTCTATAATGTGACGAGGGCGCATCCAGAATTCTTTCCTAAATTAGCAAATTACTATTCGACTCATCAAAATTTGGTAATTCAGCTACAACCTGGTGGACATGGAGAGGCATGCGCAACCATGCGTACAGTGGCATATACACAAAAATCCTATAGTTATTATCCCCGTCCTACTGTCTCTTACCCAACATATAAAACCCCCTTGGGTATTGGAGAAAGATTGTACCCACTTCCCCCACCTATTTCAACAGGCGGAGGTTTCATTGTTGGAGCTGGAGGGGCTGTTGTGGATGCAGAGGAATTTAGATAAAGGTGCCGATAAGAATGCCTGCTACGCAGACAAGGTTCGCAGGCCAGTTGATCCTCTCCTTGTAAAAAAGACGCCCCGAAAAGCTGCATAAAAGAATCATCAGTCCCGCAAAAAGAGGAAAAATCATCGCCTTCTCAGACGGGGTGTGCGCCACTTTCGTCGCCTGTAAAAGAAAAATCGTCGTAAATGTATTCCCAATCCCCCCTACACAACCTAAAAGAAGCTCTGAAAGATGAAATCCCCTCCTTAAGGTCACTCCAAAAATCAGGATCTGAAAAATCCAGGCCGAAATAAACATCGCCGGCATAAACCAACATTCCCCACTCTCCGCACACTTGAAAGGAATCAAACCATGCTCCGGCACGCTATGACAGGTTAAAAAACATTTCCATTGATAAAGGCAGAGCAGCACTCCTTGAAAAATAAAACTCAAAATCGCATAGAGAGCCCACTTTCTAGATAGCTTATTCTTCCCCTTTTCTTCAGAAGAGCTATTTGCTGCCCAAAAAAGCCCCGCCACCACCAACCCCATCCCTAACACATTCCCTATCGTTAAAGCAAAGCCAAAAGGGGCTTGAAAAAGCAAAACCATAACCAGAGGGGGTAAAACAGCTCCCGAATTCTGAAAAGCAAAACTAATTCCTGAAGGTCCTAATTTTAAAGCTCTTCCTACAGAAAACATCATCGCTACAGCAAGAGCCCCCGCAAAAATTCCCACCCCACCCATCTTTAAATCAAAGGTTTCTGAAAAAGGCACGCGCGCGCGCACATTCATAACGAGCGCCATCAAAAAAGTAAAAAAATAGAAGATAGATAAATACCCGGATGGATGTCCTTTGTAATCCAAGACTTTACGAAGCAAAAATAATCCTACAGCTGCGCTGAGAGCTGAAAAAAAGACTAAGAGATAACTCGACATGTTTTAAAAATCTAAGTGGTATTCCTTAGCTACAGAATCTAAACGACTTCTTAATTTTAAGATAGCTTTTGTATGAATTTGGGAGACTCTTGATTCACTTACTCCTAATAACTTCCCAATATCCTTTAAAACCATCTCCTCATAATAATAAAGCATCAAGACGCGCCGCTCCTGTTCTGGTAATTCAGAAATCGCTTGGGATAAAAGAGAGGCACACTCATTTCTATCTGCAATTTTAAGGCTCGTCTCTGCTTTCGTATCTGCTATCTTTTCCACCAGAGAGGCTTTCTCCTCATCATGAAAAACAAATCCATTCAATGGAATTAAGATAGCCGGACGTACCCGATCTAGCCATTCTGCAAGGTCGGTCTCCGAGATGCCCAAGTGAGCTGCTAATTCCTCGTCGGTCGGCTCTCTTCCTAATTGTTGCTGAAGCTTTTCTTGCGCAGATGCAATCTGGTTGGCCTTCTGATGAATACTACGAGGAATCCAATCCAACTCCCTCAACTCATCAATAATGGCCCCCTTAATCAGTAAAATGGCATAACTTTCAAATTTGCTGTTACGAGAGGGATCAAATTTTTCCACAGCCTTAATAAGGCCCGTCACCCCAGAGGAATAAAGATCATCTAACTTCACATAACCAGGCAGAACATTCCCCAACTTATTGACAACATATTTGACCAGAAAAAGATACTGCACGATCAGCTCATCTCGATACTCTATCGCTCGCGTCTCTTTATACTTAATCCAACGCTCGGATAATGCCTCTTTTTCCCCTTTTAAAACTTCCACGTAATATATCCTAATTCACTACAACTTTATTGTAGAATATTATTTTTTAATTTGACATAACAAATTGTCGAATCATCTGAAACTCTTCTTGATTGAAATCGATTAATATTTTACGCACAATACATTCGATATCCGCCGCCCAGAGCTCATTTTTATCCGCTAAAAAATGGAGAGCCATCTCGGTTTTTTGAAGCACATTTAATATATTTCCTAAAGTTAAAGTTTCATCCACTTTTGTGAAAATTAAGCCTGAGGGTGAAAGAAGTGAGAATTGATGAATGGCTCCAAAAAGATCCACCTCTTTGGATGCAGCACTCAATGTCAATAGGATTAAAACCTGCCCAAAAGGGGCCAACTCCTCTCCTAATTGGTCAATCGAGGAGGTGTGATAAAAGGGGCCCTTAAGCTGCGTATCAATTAAAAGATGATCATATTCCTCACTGACCTGAAAAGAGGAGGAGTGAAGTACCACTTTTTTCCCCTTTTCTTGAAAATAGTGGGCCAATTTTAATAATACAGCTGTTTTCCCCACCCCATGAGGACCTATAAGAGCAATCGATTTATGCGTGATCTCTTTTCTTTTTATTTGAGTTATCCTTTTCGAAATTAGATCTTTAAGATGCAAAAACTCCAGTTCTTTCTGAACAAATTCCTCTGCAATCTCCTCAGAAAGAGAGGGGGAAATCCCTTTTGACTGGAGAAAACGGAAAATTGCCTGCTGCATCGTTTTTCTTTCAGATAATAATCTTTTGATTTCAGCAATATTTTTTTTTCGCTCCATAATTTTTACGCTAACTCCCCATATGTAATAACTCTAAGCGTTTTAACATCAATATCCTGAGGAATTTCGCTGTAGGCGAGCACAGGCAGATGGGGAATGTATTTTTCAATTAATCGTTTCAGCTGGGGGCGGAAGGTACTCGTAGTCATCACAAGAGGACGTATCCCCTCCATCTTGGAGGCATTTTGATCCATTTTCAGTAAAATAGCTCCTAAAAGGTCGACCGCTTTGGGATCAAGCCTGGTTTGGTAAATCAACTGCTCGATCTTAGGGTCTAGGGTGATCACATAGGCTGTCCGGTTATCACCAAAAAAACCCTCGAAAAACCCCTTAGAAAGAACAAGTCTTATCTTTTCTGTCCATCTGTCCAAATTTTTCTCCTCTTGAGAGGCAAAATCTGCAACCATTTCCAAAATGGTCTCTAAATCACGAATGGGGATCTCTTCTCGGAGGAGGTTTTGCAAAATCTTTAATAACTCCCCAAGCGCAAGCTTTTTAGGAATCAGCTCTTCAACAACAGCTGCATCGGACTGTTTTACTTTTTGCACCATCTCTGCCACATCTTGTCGATTGATCAGCTCAAAGGCATGCTTAAAAAGAAGGCGCGTGCAGATATGACGCAATACACTGATCTCATCTGCCCTTCCTTTTGCAACCGAAATCCCCCTTATTTTAACCTCCCAACCTGTGGCTGAAAGGGAGGGGTGATCGCTCATGCGAATGGAGGGAATACGTATCCCTAAATGTGCCCCTACTTGAGCGCGCATCTGTCCCAAAATAGCATAAAAACTCTCTGCCTGGCGACTCAAAGTATACCCAAGTAAAATCTCAACAGGAAAGACCTGATGGGGGATCTCCTCCTGACGTGAAGAGGGGGGAGAAGGCTCTTTTTTTTTCATCTTTCTTTGCGCATACGCATAAATAAGAAAGGCAGCTGAAATAGGGCTCATCACAAAAAAGGGCATTCCAGGCAAAAAGCCTAAAATAAGAAGAATGACCCCAGAAATCCCAATGACCTTCGAATTATGAAACATTTCTCGCGTGAGAGCCTCTCCTAAACTGCCTTTAGAAGCCCGTGTGACCATCATCCCAGCTCCTAAAGAAATCAGAAGCGCTGGAATTTGACTGACTAAACCATCTCCCACAGTTAACCTTATGAAAATTTGCCAACACTTTTCCCAAGAATACCCCTTAAAAAAGAAGCCGACAATAATTCCTCCTAAGATATTTACCCCAGTAATCACCAACCCTGCAATCGCATCTCCTCGAACAAATTTAGAAGCCCCATCCATAGCTCCATAAAATTCAGCCTCTTGAGAAACTCGTTCGCGTGCTTTTTTTGCCTCCCCCTGGTTCAACATGCCTGCATTCAACTCCCCATCAATGGCCAACTGCTTACCAGGCAAAGCTTCTAATGTAAAACGGGCAGCCACCTCCGCAATCCTTCCTGCTCCCTTGGTAACGACAATAAAGTTAATGATTGTAAGCAGCAAAAAGAGGATTAAACCTACAGCTGTATTGCCCTGAATGACAAACGCTCCAAAAGTTGCAATGATATCCCCCCCCTCCCCTCTTGTAAGAATCATCCGGGTAGAGGCGATGTTTAATCCTAAACGAAAAAGAGTGAGAAAAAGTAAAAGGGAGGGAAATGAGCTAAACTCCAGAGCATCTTCGATATACAAAGTTAAAAGCAGAGTAATTACAGAAAAGACGATACTTAAACTTAAAAGAGAATCAAGAAGAAGAGGAGGAAGAGGAACGATTAAAAGCAGGACAAGCCCCATCGCAATGCAGGCTAATAGGGCATCTGTCTGCAATCGAATTTTTTTTAACCAGCCACTTAACATACCCTTTCAATAAAAGTTTATGACCTTTTATGCAATCTTCTCTTTAAGTCCCGATCCATCTCCTCCTCTTTTCTCTCCTCTTTAATTTCCTCTCTTGTCATTTTCATGCTCTTAATAAACAACAACTTTTGATAAAAAAAATCAAAAATTCCGCCTATGAGAAGAAGAAAAATTAGCTTTCCTGAAAAAAAAAGAATTTTCATCCATATAAGATGTTGTTGAAGAAAAGAGGAGGAGAGAAGAAGAGAGGAGGTAGGTTTTTCTGAACGGAGCAGAAAAAAAGCTGTAATCGCAAGGGCGATGAGAGGTAAAACAAAATAGCTTTTCTCCCCTCCCCCCTCTTTTTTCCAACTCCATATCCAGCCCGTTTGGACGAAAGAGGAGAGAAGAGTGAATAGGAAGATCCCTATGAGGAGGCCCCCTACAAGAAGAGCTATGGGAACGAGAAACTCTCTCCACAAAGAATAAAAATGGGTCTCTGTATACGTAGGAGTTTGGAGGATTTCTAAAAAGAGAGTCTCTATTTTCTTACCAAGAGGGGGCATGACAAAGTAGAGAAGGATAAAAACGGCTGCTAGCAGGAGAGAAAAAGAGAGAAGAGGGGATCTTGCTACTCTCCCTTTTTTTCTTGCTTTCTGCAGTTTTTTTTGTGTCGGCGGGTCTGTTTTATTGAGATCATTCATTATAACCCTATTAAAATATTTTATTTACAAACACAAGACAATTGTAAAAATCGTTGCTATTAACTACACTGTTTCCTAAAATTTGACCCGTGGCGGAGTATAGCGCAGTTTGGCTAGCGCGGCTGCTTTGGGAGCAGTAGGTCGGGGGTTCGAATCCCTCTACTCCGATTGGATATTTTTTATGGCTAAACTCATCATTTTAGATACTAAAGAAGAATTTGAGCTCACCGATGGCTCTGCGATTGCCCCTGTTTGTGAAGAGGCGGGAGTCCCTTTTGCCTGTACTGAGGGGGTATGCGGTACCTGCGTCATCGAAGTTAAAGAGGGAATGGAAAACCTCTCCCCTTTTACTCAAGAGGAAAAGGATTTTTTAGGCGAGCTCGGAACTGAGAGGTTAGCCTGTCAGTGTAAGATTAAAAAAGGCTCTGTTAAAATAACATTTTAAGGATTATTCATGACCACTCAAGACAAAATTTTTGCAACCATGACAATTGGGGAAATCCTCTCCTCTTTTCCTCAAAAAAATCAGAAGATTGCTCAGGCAATGACTAGAGCGGGATTGCACTGTTCTAGTTGTAGTGCAGCGACTTGGGAAACTCTGGAAGTGGGGATGTTTAGCCATGGCAAGTCTCAAAATGAGTTAGAGCAGCTGGTGAGAGAGCTCAATGAGATTTTGTTGGAAGAGGTTGATGAGTCAACGATTACGCTCACACATCGTGCAGCTGAAAAGTTTAGAGAATTTGCCAAGGAGGAGGGAGCTGAGGGGTGTGGCCTTCGATTTGGGGATTCTGCAGGGGGATGCGGGGGCTTCCAGTACGTTCTGGAGTTTTCAGAGGGAGCTGAAGAGGATGATGCTATTTTCCATTCTGAAGGGCTAGAGATTCATGTGAAGAAGGGAATGGTTAAGCGGCTGATTGGTTCTGTGATTGATTATGCGGATGGTCTTCAGGGTGCAGGGTTTAAAATCTCCAATCCCAATGTGAAATCCTCCTGCGGCTGCGGTACCTCTCAAGGGTACTAATCGATAGACAAACGAGAGGGGTCTTCTAAAACCTCTTTGACGCGCACAAGGAAAGAGACCGCCTCTTTGCCATCTATGATGCGATGATCATAACTTAAAGCAAGATACATCATCGGGCGGATCACTACCCTATCTTCGATCGCAATCGGGCGCTTGATGATTTTATGCATGCCCAAAATTCCCGCTTGGGGAGGGTTAATAATAGGAGTCGAGAGAAGAGAGCCATAAATTCCCCCATTTGTAATTGTAAAACTTCCCCCTTGAAGATCTCCAATCGCTAATCCCCCTTTTCGAGCCTTATCAGCAAAAACTTCTATCTCTTTTTCTATCTCGGAAAAGGTGCGCTGATCGGCATGGCGAATCACAGGAACCACCACCCCCTTCTCAGTTCCCACTGCCACACCAATATCATAATATTCCCGATGGACAATCTCCGCTTGATCGATATAAGAGTTGAGATCGGGAAAATCCTTTAATCCCTGCACAACTGCTTTAACAAAAAAAGACATGAAACCCAGCTTCACCCCATATTTTTTCTGAAAAGAGTCCTTCTGTGTGGTTCTAAGCTCGATAATCGCACTCATATCCACCTCATTAAACGTCGTTAACATGGCAGACTCTCTTAAAGAGGTAACCATTCTAGAGGCGATCGTCTGTCGTATTTTACTCATGGGCCGTCTAGTCTCTCGGAGAGTCTCTGTGGGCTTTTTTTCCTCTCGCTCTTTTTTGATCTCAACAGCAGGTGAGGGTGCAACTGCTACTTTCTCCCCCTCCTTCTCTTGTGGAACCTCTTTTTCCTCGAGAGTCCCAATCAAACTTCCTATAGGAAGTACCTCCCCCCCTGTCACTTTCCATTGAATGACACCTGATGCAGGGCTATAGAGCACCTGATTGACCTTCTCAGTTTCAAGCTCAATAATCTCTTCCCCCTCGCGAACGAGTGATCCTGAGGGTTTCAGCAGATTCCCAATCGTGGCTTCTGTAATCGATTCCCCTAATGTTGGAATTTTAATTTCTTGCATTCTAACCTGAGTTTTGGTTTTTTCTTCCTCAAATTCAGGAAGTTTACTTGCATCTCTTGTGCTTTTTTGACTCGTAAAGGGCCTTTGGCCATTTACTTCGTCAAAAAATCCCAAGATTTGCGGTGTAAACTTCTCCGACTTCGAGGAAGACAACCCAAAACTCAGGTTATTAATCAAAAGCTCTATTCATAAGTTCAGCATGTTCTTTTGCATGCAATGTATGCACACCACTCGCCACTGCAGCACTTCTCTCTCTTCCTACATAATGTAAGCTCTTTTTTTTAGGAAGAGACTCTTGCACAAGCGGAGCTATAAAACTATAGGCCCCCATATTCTCAGGCTCCTCTTGAACCCAATAATACTCCTCCACATTTTTGTATCCCTCCAAAATAGGCGCAAATTTCTCATGAGAAAAGGGGTAAAGCTGCTCTAATCTAATAATCGCATATTCTTCTTTTGCTCTTTTTTTTCGTTCTGCAATCAGATCATAATAGATACGACCTGTGCACAACAAAACCCTCTTCACTCCTGTTTTCTCTTGAGGATCATCCAGAAATTCTTGAAAGGTTCCCTGACTAAAATCCTCAAGGGAGCTGATACATTCAGAATGGCGGAGAAGTCCTTTAGGACTCATCACAACTAAGGGCACTCGAATCTTTCTTCTCATCTGCCGCCTCAGAAGATGAAAATATTGAGCAGGTGTTGTTGGATAGACAACTTGCATATTGCTCTGTGCACCCAGCTGCAAAAATCTTTCCAGACGGGCAGAAGAGTGCTCCGACCCTTGCCCCTCATAACCATGAGGCAATAGAAGAACAAGTCCTGAATATCTGTGCCATTTTTCCGCAGATCCTGAAAGATATTGATCGAAAATAATCTGCGCCCCATTGGCAAAATCCCCATATTGCGCCTCCCAAATGACAAGCGCTGAGGGGAAGGAGAGACTATACCCATATTCAAAACCTAAAACCGCATATTCAGAGAGGGGGGAATTATAGACAGTAAAAGAGTCCGCCTTTTCTCCAAGATGGGCAAGAGGAAAATATTTTTCCCCACTCTTTTGATCCACCCAAACACTATGCCGATGGGTAAATGTTCCTCTCTGACTATCCTGCCCAGAAAGACGTATGGGAACATTTTCAGAAAGAAGTGTTCCAAATGCCAGCTGCTCCCCCATCGCCCAATCTAACGGATGCTGCCCCTCACCCATTTTTTTTCTCTCTTCTATGAGTTTTTTAAGTTTGGGATGAATAGTAAAATCTGCAGGAATATGGCTTAAAGCCTCCGCTATCCTCCGAAGCTCCTCCGAAGAAACGGCTGTATGCACAGGTTTAAAGAGCTCCTCTTGCGTGGCCTGCTTATATTCTTTCCATATACCCTCAAAAGCTGGTTCAGGAAAAGGGTGCTTTTTACTCCTCATCTCTTCAAGTTCATGGGAGAGCCCCTTTTTAAATTCCTCCTCTAAAGCAAGAGCCATCTCTTTCTCCATAACCCCCTCTTGAATGAGCAGATTACGGTACCTTTCTCGAATAGATGCCCGTTTACGAATCGTGGTATACTCCAAAGGTTGGGTAAAAAAAGGCTCATCCCCCTCATTATGGCCATACTTACGGTAACAATTGAGATCAATAAAGACATCCACATGAAATTTCTGTCGAATTAAAATAGCTAACCGTGTTGCTACAATACACCCCTCAGGATCATCCGCATTCACATGAAAAACGGGCGCTCCCACCGTTTTTGCTATATCTGTACAATAGCGCGTAGAACGGGATTCTTTTGGATGCGTGGTAAACCCAATCTGGTTATTCACAATCAGATGAATCGTTCCCCCCGTTCCATAACCGGGTAATTGTCCAAACTGAAGCGTTTCATAGACAACCCCCTGCCCTGCAAGAGAGGAGTCCCCATGAATCAAAATCGGAACGATTTTAGTCTGTTGCTCATCCTGATGAAAAATCTGTTTTGCCTTCACCCTCCCCTCAACTACAGGATCCACCGATTCCAAATGGCTCGGATTGGCGGTAAGACCAATATGTACCTTTTTTCCATTGCGAGTCAGGATGTCTGAGGAAAAGCCCCTGTGATATTTCACATCCGAGCAACTCTTAATTAGGGAGAGATCTATATAATCTTCAAATTCACTGAAAATCCAGGAGTAGGATTTATCAAGAATATTTGCCAATACGTTAAGACGCCCCCTGTGAGCCATTCCTATGACAAACTCCCCCATACCCTGTTCACTTCCATAGTGAATAATCTCTGATAAAATCGGAATCAGGGTCTCTGCCCCCTCAAGCGAAAATCTTTTCTGACCCACATATTTTGTGTGAAGAAAAACCTCAAATAACTCCGCTTTATTTAGATAATAAAGAATAGAGCGTCGTTCATCGATGGAAAATGGTGTTTTAAAATGGAAAGATTCCACCTGTTGTTGAATCCATTTCTCAAGCGCGTGTGACTGTAATCCAGTACACTCCATCCCAATCGTCCCGCAATAAATGGTTTCAAGAGCTGCAATGAGGGAGGAGAGAGGGGCCTCTTGCTCAGAAAGAAGTCCATAAGTTGGAAAAAGAGCAGTTAATTCTCTCTCTTCAAATCCAAAAGAGCGCAACGCAAGCTCTATGGGAGATGCGGGGCGCTCTTCAAGGGGGTTGATATGTGCCTTTAAATGGCCATAACGTCTATAAGCCTCAATCAAAAGAGGAACGCGTCCCTCTTGTCTATCTTTCTCGTTAAGAACATCCCATCCTCCAAATTCCATTCCCTCAAAAAAATAACGCCAGGAGGGATCTACAAGATTTGCATCCCGCTTAAAATCTGCATAGATTTTCTCAACTATTTCTATATTAGAGAGATTTATGTATGTAAATGCATGAAAAGAACTCATACTTAAAAAAAATGGATTATGTTAACTTCATCCACTGCTAGCAGAATGCATACCAATGAACCTACTCATCCATCTTTTTATTTTTTTAGGAACGATCCATTTTGCCATCTTCTTGATTGCATCCACTTTACTCTTTGTAGCTGCGGGAACTTTTCTGGAAGCTTGGAGCCAATCTCACCTTTTTGCAAGCCGTTGGACCTATCATAATCCCCTCTTTAGTGCCCTTTTATGGGGGTATCTGATTAATATCTCCTTTTCAGCCATCAGGCGCTATCCCTTTAAAAAGAAACAGCTCCCCTTTTTAACGACACATTTTGGATTAATCATGATCTTGGGGGGGGTTTTAATAAAAAACCAGTTTGGTATGCAGGGAGTTCTCTCAGTAACGGAGGGGGAAACGCGAGATTCACTCCTTCTGCCTCATACATATGCTCTGCTTGTACAAAATCGAGAAGAGACTAGCTGTTTTCCCCTGAATCATCTGCCCCCCGCCTTTAAAATTGTTGAGTGGATCCCCCACTCGGAGGAGAGGCTGGAGGGGTGGATTAAGGGGGAGTGGGGAATGGTTATAGGGCTCCCCCCCCTTCCCGTGCACGCCTATCAAGATCCTCTTCCTCTCTCTTTAAGAACAGAAGAGTATGACATCATTGCTCTTAAAACAGATCGCATCGAAGAGGCAAAACAAAAGGCGTATAGAGGAAGACCCCTTCTTTTAATACTCCAAGAAACGAATGGCCATGAGCATCTCATTGCGTTTGATAAGGAAAAAAAAACACTTCCAGAGTCTCTTTATGCTGTGGATCAGGGGTTTGGCGGCTATCTGCTCAAAGCCCATTTTGCTGATCAGGAACTTCTTACCCCCCTTACCTTTTTTTCTTACCCTCTTCCTCCCCATGCGAAACAGGAGGAGCTAAAACCGAGAATCAAACTTCTCATCCATGAGAAAGAGGAAATTGCTCTCACATATCATCCTAGGGGTGAGGGGCTTAAATGGCCAATGTTAGAGGGTCATACTCTTGTACGGTTCCAACCGATGGAGAAAAAGATCCCCTTTAAGATCTCTTATCCCCATTCAGAACAGGAGGGGGATTTACTGATTGATGGCCAACCCATCTCATTACGCGTGAATCATGTCTATGAGAAAAACAGATACCAGTTCTCTCTCTCCCATTTTTCTGTTCAAGAGGGGATTAAAAGAGTCGATTTGATTGTGAATTATGACCCCGCAAAATATCTGCTCACCTATCCTGGTATTTGTCTACTTATCATAGGTATTCTCTCTTTTTTGATTAGGCGGCGCTATGCTCCATGATCTTCCTATTAAGTGGATCTTGATAATAGGCTATCTTCTTGCCCTCCTCTTTCAAAAAGGCAGGCCCAAAAAAATCGGAAGAGGTTTTTTATGGACAACTTTTCTCCTCCACACCCTTATTTTAGGGCTCCTCTGGTATACTTTAAGAAGGCCCCCTGTCTCCAATATGGGAGAAACACTTCTCTATGTTCCCTGGACCACAGTTCTGTTTGGACTGCTTTTTGCTAAAAAGTTAAAATACGCGGTTCCCCTCGCAGCACTGGTCCCTCTTATTTTTCTTCCCGATCCCCTCACCTTTTCCCCCCTGCCCCCTGTTCTTCATGCACCATACTGGTTAGTGGTGCATGTGCTTATGATCGTTGGAAGCTATGGCCTCTTTTTTCTGACCGCTCTTTTGTCCCATTTTTATCTTCTTCGGAAAAATCCCTCCCCTTCTCTAGAAAAAACGCTCATGCAAACGCTCTATTTAGGAACAGCTCTTTTGATTGTGGGGACCCTTTTAGGAGGAATGTGGGCGCAAGTAAGCTGGGGTCGTTTTTGGGACTGGGACCCTAAAGAGTCCTGGGCCTTTATCTCCATTGGGTTTTATCTCATTTTGATCCACGCCTATAGATTTAAACACATTTCAGGGAGAGGAGTTGCCTCAGGTTCTCTGATCGGCCTGATCCTGATCTCCTTTACCTGGTATGGGGTCAATTACATTTTAGGTACTGGGCTACATAGTTATGGATTTGGATCTGGCGGGATTTTTCTCTATCTCTTGTACATTTTAGGAGAGATTGGCTTTTTAACTTTTGCAAATAAAAATTATAAAAAATCTCTAATTGAAAAAAAAGGGGGGAAGTAGTAAAACCCGTTCCATTTTGGGAGTAAAAAAAAAGCATGAAGAGCGAACGATTAAAAAAGTTAGAAACAGAATTACACGATCTTGAGCAGTGGATGAAATTAGGATTGGTTCCCAAAAAAGAGCTAGTGAGACACAAGGAGGAGATTGCCAATCTTCAAGAGAGAATTGTTGAGGAGAAAGAGCGGCTTCAATTTCTTAAAGAGAGTGGGGATGTAGAGGAGTATACAGCTCCCCGTCGTTCTGCTGTAAAAAATGCTTATCCAGAAACACCGAGTATGCTTGATATAGAGTTTGGGGAGACGACTGAGTTAGGGCTTGATATGGATACAGAATCGGTCGATGTGGAGACTACGGAGGAGGAGAAGGAGGAGGTCACTGCGGAGGAGATTGTGGAAGGGGGCGAGCCTGAGACTATTGAAGAAGAGGAGGAGGAGGATGAGGAGGACCCCTTTAGTGATCGTAACCGGTGGAGGCGAGGGGGAATTATCGATCCTGATGCAACGGAGTGGTGACCGCTTCACTCTACATCCATGTTCCTTTTTGCACAAAAAAGTGTGACTACTGCCATTTTTATGTTATTCCCGATCAAGAGCGTTTTCAGCGCTTCTATTTAGAGGCTTTAAAAAAAGAGTGGGAGTTAAGAGGTCCCCTTCTTCCGAATTTGGCCTCTCTTTATTTTGGAGGAGGGACCCCCTCTCTTCTAGGACCCGATAAAATTGCAACCATTCTCTCTTGGATTCCCTCCCTACCAGAAGAGATCACTTTGGAGGCCAACCCAGAAGAGATCACCTATGAAAAAATGGTCGCCTTCAAAGAGGCAGGAATCAGTAGAGTCAGTATAGGGGTACAGTCTTTAAATGATCCCCTTCTTTTAAAATTGGGAAGGACGCACACTGCTGCACAGGCGCTTTTTGCGGTAGAGGAGACCTTTCGTGCAGGAATGGAAAATATATCGATTGATCTGATGTATGATCTTCCCGATCAAAATTTAGGAGAGTGGGAAGAGACATTAAAAGGGACGCTTGCTCTTCCTATTTCCCACCTCTCCTTGTATAACCTCTCCATTGAACCACATACCTCTTTTTATAAAAAACGGCATTTATTAGCGCCCACGCTTCCCGATGAGGAGACAAGTCTTCATATGTTGCAGATGGCGGTGGCTGCCCTAAAAGATCATGGGTTTAGACGCTATGAAATTTCTGCTTTTGAGAGAGGAGATTATGAGTCTAGACACAATATAGGGTATTGGACGGGGCGCCCCTTTTTAGGTTTAGGCCCCTCTGCATGTAGTTATTGGGAGGGAAGTAGGTTTCGTAACCACTCCTCTCTTAACCGGTGGGCAAAGCTGCTGGAAAGCGGGGAGGATCCCTCTGATTTTAGGGAGACCCTTTCCCCGTTGGAGAGTCTTAAAGAGAGATTAGCTGTGGGATTACGCATGCTCTCGGGGGTCCCCCGAGAGGCTGACTGGCCCCTTCAGATTCAAGAAACGGTCTATTTTCTAGAACAGGAGGGTTTTTTACAGGATAAAAAGGGCTCTCTCTCTCTTACGGAGAAGGGAATACTTTATCATGATACGGTAGCGGAGCACATTATGAATTTTAATTTAGACCGATTTCCATTGGGAAAGTAGATGGCTCTCTTGTAAATTCATAGCCTTCGCAATTTTTTCTAACGTTGATCTACGAGGCAATGAGGGTGAACCAAGAAGCCTACTCAAAGAGGCCTGGGGAATCCCTGTTTCTTTAGCAAGTTTACTCACACCTCCCCATCGTTCGATTTCTGCTTTTAAATTTTTCTTGAATGCCATAACATTTTTGGCAATCTCATCAAGATTATCAAAATGGAGATAATCTCTTTTTTCTACATACTTGGGTAAAAGAAGCTGGGAGCTTTCATCTATTTCTTCTTGAAGATCAGCGATGATTTCATCTTTTAATCTCGAGTCTGTCTCCATAGACCACATGACTAGAAGGTCATAAACACCCTCATAACGGAAGGCAAGCATGATGATGGAAGCTACAAATTCTCGGCTAATACCGACTGCAAGCATGGAATTGGCAATTTCTCCCATGATAATGAGCCAGAGAGCTTGTCTCCCTTCCAGAGCAGTTACTCTTTATTCTTATCCTGCCATATTCTCTCGTAATTGCCTCGAAGAGACATAAAATTGGAAAGAGATGAATACATAATATTTTTTTTAATTGTGAATCTTGATGTTTAATTAATAATTGAATGGTATAATCAAGAGAAATAAAAAGAGTGTTTATATGCCAATAAATGATAGCTCATCTATGTCTTCAAGAAACTCTTCAGCCTCAGAACGTACACCCTTGCTGCTGCAAAAAGCTCTTAGACATGATAGTACACCTAAAGTTTGCACGGGGGCAGTGATTACATTTATTGTCTTGGGAATCTTGGCTCTTACCGTTATTAACCACTTCCTTGGAAGTGGATCTGTTGCTTTCCCCAAGGGGTGGACTGTTGGTCAACTGCTTTCAAAAATAGTCGTTCCTATCTATGCAGTCACTTCGCTAACGCTGATTGCGTTTCGAGTCCATTGTGGCCGACATCTCTTTAAGTCTATGGATGCACAAAAAGCACAAGAGACAACAAGAAGCGCTTTGGCTCTTGAGGTACAAGACGATGATGGAGCCTCAGACACAGATTCAGTACAATCTGAGTCTATGGATCCATTGGGACAAAATAATCCAGAGTCATTTCCGACAGTATCTGAGCTTAAAAGTCCGTTGATACCAAAGACTCCAGATTCGGAGAGAAGTTCTTCTCCAGCCTCTTCGTCTACCTCTGTACCAGCTTCAATAGAAACATCAGCAGCAAGTTCGGTAACATTATCTGATACTACCGATCCGTTGGGACTAGAGGCTTTAGAGTTAACTCCTGCAACAGCTCCGACAGTAATAGGAACTGACGAGGAGAGAGAAGCAGCTCTTGTTCAAATAAGAGGACATTTGAATAGGACAGTTGAATCTCGTAGACTAGATATTAACGACTTAAATCAGATACGCGTTTTATTAAATAATCCTATTTTTTCTTGCTATATGACTGTTCTTGAAAGCCCCAAAGACCCTCTAGCTATAGAATATGCATTATTACTTGCTTGGCATGAAGCACTTCAACGTAATTTTGATTTTGCACAAAGAGTAATTCCTAGAGTCATTTCATCTAAAGATGATGGAAATTGTCTTTTTACTACAGCTATTAATGCAAGAGACCCTGAACAGAGAGGCCAAGATTTAGCAGAAAGAGCCCATCAAGAAAGAGTCGAGACCGTTGCTTGGATTCAAGAAAATATTGAAGATAAAGCAGTACAGATCAATCTGGCGAGATCTTTTGCTGAGCATTATGACAAAAAAGTCACAACACTGAAACAGAGTCTACATGATAGAGAGGTGGGTAGAGCGCTTTCAAGTATAAGCCCCACTGATCCAGCATATGCTGCAGAAACAGCTAGACTACATAAGGAGTTAGCTCTCATGAATCAACTACTCGCGAAAAGCTATCAGGCTCTTTTCCAAACCATCCCTTTTCCACAAGATATGGTAGAGGCATATTTAGCAGAAATATCGCAATCGGGAGTTCATGCGGGAGCTGCAGAGATTCATGCGATTAGTTGCCGTCACCGTGCCACAATTTACATTCATTATCCAGGCCAAAGAGCAGCAACTGATATATTTAATCCTCAATTCGCAAGGAGCGGAGGGGGAACATATCGTTTTGAATACACAGGCAACCACTATAATCTTCAACTCAGTTATGCAGATGAGGATGGCCTCTAAAAGAGGCTACCCATTATATTTTTTGACCAGGCGATCCATCTCCCTCTTCTTCTCCTGCTCCATGATCGCCTGCCGCTTGTCATGCTTCTTCTTCCCCTTCGCAAGCCCTATCTTCACCTTCACTTTACCCCTCTTAAGGTATAAAGAGAGAGCCATCAGTGTTAAACCCTTAATCTGAACCTGATTTTTTAAATGAGCAATCTCCCGATGGTGCATCAAAAGCTTGCGATCCCTCTTCTCCTCATGATTATGCACATTGCCAAAACGATAGGGCGCAATGCTTGCCCCCACCAGCCAAAGCTCCTCACCTATCACACGTATATAGGCATCCGATAAATTCCCCCCATGATCACGAAGCGACTTAACCTCAGTGCCAGCTAATATAATCCCCGCCTCATAAGTTTCAAGAATCTCATACTCATGAAAAGCACGGCGATTACTGACAAGTTCATTTTCTTTCATAGGGAAAGAGGGTAGCAGAATCTCCTCTTTCCTTCCACTTGACATTCGTCGCCAACTCTTTTATTCTCTTTTCATAATCTGAGTTTTGGGTTGTCTCCCTCGAAGTCGGAGAAGTTTACATCGCAGATCTTGGGATTTTCTGACGAAGTTATACCCCACCCGGCGGATAAAGTCCTATTTGATGATGCCAAAGCCCCGGGGTTGAACGATTGCAAGTCGGACAATATTAAAAATATTGCTCGACTTGCAATCGTTCAACCGCGGGAGCTTTCGCTGTCATCAAATAGGACTTTATCCGCCGGGTGGGGTATAAATGGCCAAAGGCCCTTTACGAATCAGAAAAGCACAAGAGATGCACGTAAACTTCCTGAATTTGAGGGAGAAAAACCCGAAACTCAGATTATAAGGATATTATCTCATGAAATTTATTGTCTCTCGTCAAGAACTCAGCCACTTAATTCGAAAAATTCAGAATGTGGTCCCCCAAAACGCCCCCATCCCTATCCTCTCCCACTTTCTCATGGAAGCTCACGAGGATGAAATTATTTTTACCGCAACCGATCTTACTGTCGGTATCCGCTCTTCTATAAAAGTAAAAATTTATGAGCAGGGCTCTCTCTCTATCCCCTCTAAGCGCTTTTTCCAGCTCGTTAGAGAACTGACTGAGGCCAATATTGAAGTAGAGGCCTCTGATAAAGAGATGGTAGAAATTAAATCAGGCTCTTCCCGTTTCCGCCTCCATGGGATGGACAAGGAGGAGTTTCCCTCGCTCCCTAATCTTAAAGAGGCTGTGCAATTTGCCCTTTCAGGCTCTCTTCTGAAAGAGGTTTTCCATCGCACCTCTTTTGCCGTATCAAAAGAGGATAGTCGTTACGCCTTAACAGGCGTTTTGATGCGCATTGAGGGGGGACGGGCAATTTTTGTGGGAGCTGATGGAAAAAGACTTGCAAGAACAGAGATTCCCATCCCCCTAAACTCCCCTTTTTCTGGCGAGTATGTCATCCCTTTAAAAGCTGTCGATGAGATTATGAAAATCCTGGTTGATGAGGAGGAGACAACCGTTTATCTCACCGAAGATAAAATTGGTGTTGAGGCTGGAAATACCATTTTGACAACCAAACTCCTTGCTAGTGAATACCCCAATTTTGACCAGGTCATCGCTTCAAGAAGTGAAATGAAAATTACTCTACACCGAGAGGAGCTTGTCACCCTTTTAAGACAGGTCTCCCTATTCACAAATGATACCTCTCAATCTGTCCGCTTTACCTTCGTTCCAGGAGAACTGGTATTGACTGCCAATTCTCCAGAAGTGGGAGAGGGAAAAGTCAGTATGCCAGTCAACTATGAGGGGGAAAGATTAGAAATCGCTTTTAATCCCTTCTATTTTTTAGATATTTTACGGCATACCCATGATGAGACCGTGACGTTAGGAGTTTCAGATCCTTATAATCCAGGAATCATTACCGATTCCACTCCCAGTCTCTTCGTCATCATGCCTATGCGCCTTTATAATGATTAATGGTTCATAATGTGTTTTTTACGGGCTCTCTCCCTACACCATTTTCGTAACCATCAGAAAAAGACCCTCTTTTTTTCCTCGGGAATCAACTATATTCATGGGGAAAATGCGCGAGGGAAAACCAATCTCTTAGAGGCAATCTATCTTCTAATCTTCGGTAGATCTTTCAGAACCCCCCGCTTGGATGAACTGATTTTATTCGGAACCTCCTCTTTTGCCATTGAGGCTCAATTTGAAAAAAATGGGATCGAACAGGTTCTTAAATTTGAGTTTGAATCAAAAAAGAAAAAAATCACCCATAATGCAACCACCATTTTCTCTCTACACCATCTTTTGGGAATCGTCAATGGGGTACTGATCTCACCTGAAGATCGAGATCTCATTATGGGGGACCCCTCTATTCGTCGTCAATATTTAGACCTCCAGATCGCACAAACCAATCCCCTCTATCTGCACCATCTGCTCCGTTATCTGAAAGCGATGAAACAGCGCAACGCCCTGTTACGCAATCAGGAGAAAAAAACGATCGAAATCTGGGAGGAGGAGATGGCCCACTCTGCAGCCTATATCACCTGCGCTCGTTATCAGGCCATTCAGGAATTACAACTTCTCAGCTTAGATACTCTCAGTCGAGAAATCGATACTCTCTCTTTAAGTTACAAAACACACGCTCCTGTCCAGGAAAAGGGAAACCAAAAAGAGTATTTTTTGGAAAAATTTTCTAAATATCGGATGAGAGAGTATGCTCTAGGTTTTACCCTAGTGGGCCCTCATCGAGATGACCTTGAGATTTTATTGGGTGGGAGGCCTGCCCGTTTTTTTGGAAGTGAGGGGCAAAAAAGATGTTCGATTACAGCACTCCGCTTTGCTCAGTGGAAAAGGCTAAAAGAACAGACGTTAGAGAGCCCTCTTCTCTGTATTGATGATGTGGGGGTCACTCTTGATGCACATAGGGAGGAAAAATTACTTGCCTCTTTAGGTCAGATTGGGCAGGTTTTTTTAACCTCTCCTCGTCTCCCCACAGCCACTTACATAGATACACATTTTATCCATCTTGATGCATAGGTATATTTGCTTGCTTACTTTAGATAATGTCCATTTCTCCTATGAAGACAAAACCATCTTAGATGGGGTCTCTTTTTCTGTAAAAAAAGGGGAGATCATCGCTCTTATCGGAATCTCTGGTTCTGGTAAAACTACGCTTTTTAGATTGATTAATGGGTTTCTCTCCCCTCAAAAAGGAACCATCCAATGTGCCTGTGAACATGTTACTTGTATGCGACAAGAGGATTTTCTCCTCCCTTGGCGCACAGTTTTAGAAAATCTTCTCCTCTTTGCAGAACTTGGAAAAAAATCTACTGTAACAGCTGCCTTAATCCAGCAAGCCTACTACCTACTTCAGCGCGTAGGATTAGCAGGTTATGCAGAGGCCTTTCCTCAAGAGCTCTCTGGAGGCATGAAACAGCGTGTCTCTCTTGCCAGAGCTCTTCTGCAAGGCCATCCCCTCCTTCTCCTCGATGAACCCTTTGCCTCTCTGGATGTGATCTTCCGTGAACAGCTTTATAAGCTTTTAAGGGAAATTCGCGATCAGTATCAGAAAACCATTGTCATGGTGACGCATGATTTTCGGGATGCGATCTCCCTTGCAGATCGTCTCCTCGTTCTCTCGCATGGCACCATCGTCTCTTCTTATCAGCTCTCCCCTGAAATGAGGCATGATTATGAAAGGTGCGAAGCGCTCATCCAGGAGGTTAGATCCTCTTTGCTATCCACTCTTTCACAAGAGGCAAGCTTGCCCTCTCCACAAATAGCCTAAGCGCCTTTCCCCCTAGAGGAATATCTCTTAGAAAGGGGGAAACCTGGTAGGAGGAGAGCACCCTCCCTTCCTCCATAAGCACAGGAAACTCACGATTCTTATTCTTTTGAAACTGATCATCAATAAAGATTTTCTCTTGAAAGGCCTCTTTCAGCTGCTGTAGATGGGGTAAAAGTGGTTTTTCCTCTCTTTCTTCTAATGCCAACTCAGAAAAAGCGGGCTCCATCTTCAAAAGACAGGCCGCATCCCTATCCCCTCTTTTAGCTGCATGGATAAGCTCTGCAATGATCACAGCATCAACCTCAGCAAGATAATCTTCCAGATCGGTTGATATTTTCCCCTTGTAAAACTTCGTCATAAACCTCTCCAAATGGTTGGAAAAAACGCGACACTTTCCATGTTGATAGACGCGTGCATACATCATATAACGTGCAATCCATAGAGCCTCTACAGATTGAATCCCACTTGCAGAAACTCCTAAAGCAAATTCCCCCTCTTTTTTTAAACTGGGCAAAATCCTAAGACAATCAATCAATTGGTGGTAATCAAAGTGGCCATACCCCGTTCCCGTATACCGTGCATCTCTGACAAGATAGTCAATCCGATCTGCTCCAAAATTATCCTCTGTAATAATCTGTGAAAGCATTTTTTCCCACGCGTTCAACTCCAAACCTGTTTTGAGCTCTTTTAGCTCCTCCTCCTGAACCGATAACTTGATGATATCATCCTCTACATGGGGACCAAAACGGGCCTCTAATTCTTGCCAAATCGGACGCAACCGGGGACTGCGAATCATTGCAATAGTTATCTTTTCATGCCCTCCAGGAGGAAGAAGGCTCTTTTCTGCTGTATGAGAAAAAGGAAGATGGCCCAAATCATGGCAGAGAGCCGCACAGCGAAGAATCAGCCGCCAGTAATCAAAATCCACATCGGGAAGGTGAACCTTGAGATGGTGAGGGGCGATGAGTGTATTATAAATACGCGTTACCAGCTCCATGACCCCTAAAGAGTGTTCAAATCGAGTATGCGTAGCTCCTGGATAGACCAGAAAAGCTGCCCCCATCTGATGGATGTAACGGAGCCTTTGAAAGGGCAAAGAGTTAATAATTTTTTGAATTATCTCTTCAAAACGGATAAAACCGTGAATGGGATCACAAATTTTGAAAGGATAAGAGGAAAACATGCTATACTGCCTTTCTTGTCACATTTAAAAAATAACGATTATGGCTTTTGGCCCTATTAAAGTTCCTCTTATTTCTGATGACGATAAAAGACCCTATCTTGCGCTTTGTGAAGAGTATTCAAAAAGAGCCACAGAGGGGGCCCGTTATACGTGTGCCGCCACCTTTTTATTTTTGGGAGGGGCCATTGTCTTTTTAGGAGCTGGGGTTACGATGACGGTTCCTGGGGTGAATGTGATCTCTCGAATTGTGCTTCCTGCCATGCTCCCCGCGTCGCTTGCGGTTCTGGCAAGCATTCCCTTTATAGTGGCAAGCGTGAGAAAAGGAAGAGAGAAAAAAAGAACAGAACTTGAACTCTTTAGGATCATAATTAGGCTGTGTAGAAAGGAATATTCGTATTTTGCAGACCCTGTACGGGTAGAGAGATCTTTTGTAAATTTAGATCACGTGAATGAAAAAAAGGAGCAACTTTTAAGACAGGAATTTATCTTAAGAAATTTCCTCTGCACCTCACTTGAGCATCCCTCTACAGCAGAAAAAAAAGCGGAAAAAACTCGCGTCAAAAAATTACATGCAAAACTTCAAGCAAGAGGTGAATGGCCATTAGGATTTAATAAAAACCTTGCCAGCGCTTTTTTACAAGCTTTTATTAACCATGAGCCTGATTTTAAAGATGATAAAGTGACTCCTCCTCTTTTCCCTAAAAAAGAGGGCTCTCTCGAAGAAAAGGCGATGAGTAAAGCTTTTCTAGAGGCAAGGGTCTATATTGCGAAAAGAGATACTAAGCAGTATCTCCGAAATATCAAATAAGCGCTAAAAGAGCATTGACGCGATCAGAAATCTGATCCAGAGTTCTTTCGACTAAAGGATTCAGATAAAAGAAAATCTCCTCTTTAACCTCTTCCGGAAGATAGACCAGAGAACCAATCAAAACAGCTAAAACAAAAAGTATGCGTATCATATGCGGTTACCAAGATTTGAACTTGGGACCTCGACATTATCAGTGTCGCGCTCTAACCAACTGAGCTATAACCGCGCGAAAGAATGGAGGCTAGGAGATTCGAACTCCTTGCCTTCTGAATGCAAATCAGACGCTCTACCAAATGAGCTAAGCCCCCAAAAACACTTGCTTTCTCTTGCTCTTTCCCTTTAACTAGGAAAAGAAGAAAAACATATCGAAACAATTTAATTTTCGCAAACGGTTTCTCTATGAGCGCACAATCTTTACTCTTTTTAACCTCTCTTTCTCTCCTAACCACCCCTCTTTTTTCCCTTCCTCCTGTTTCAGCCCCTCCCCCTGGAGGTCTTCCCCCTAGCACCATAGCTCCCCCCCCAGTTGCCGATACAGACACATCGGGAGGGAAAACCTCCCCAGCCTTCTCTCAAGCCAATGAGCAAGCGATCTACTGGGTAGCCCTGATCGACCAGGGGCAGTGGGCCTCCTCTTGGTTAGCAACCGGGGGACTGATCAAAGATCTCATTTCACAAGAACAGTGGGCAGCTGCCATGCAGGCCACAAGAGCCCGTTTAGGAAGTGTGCGCTCTCGGAAAGTTTCCAATTTTCAAACCACGCAGGTGTTAAAAAACGGGACAAAAGGGACCTTCATGATCATCTCTTACCAAACAAACTTTTCAAAATTGCCTGGAGCTATTGAAACCTTTGTCCTCATGACAGAGGGACCTCTTGCAGAATGGAGAGTCATTTCTTACCGAGCAGAACGCAGATGAGATTTCTCAAATGGATAGCCCTTTTAGGGGGTCTCTATGCCCTGTATATCTCTGGAACAGGGTTGCTCTCTGAGGGATTTTCTAGAAAAAACATTACCTCCCCCCCCCCTCACCTACCATTCTGAATGGGAAACAGATCCCCCCACCTCCCCTTTAAAGCCTATTCTTTCGCAACCCTTTTACTATTTAGGAAAGGGATCTCAATGCTACGCCTTTGTCAGCGCAGATGATAGGTATATTTTAAAATTTTTCCGCCAAAATCGCTATCGCATCCCCTTTACAGAAAATCCCCCCTACCCCTCCTTTCTTAAAGAGATCCATCTAAAACGTTATGTGGGGAAAATAGAGAAAAAAAAGCGGCTCTTTGAAAGCTGCCTCTTAGCCGATACCTATCTCAAAGAGGAGACAGGCCTCATCTATCTTCACTTAAATCCCTCCTCTCATCTCAAACAAAAAATCACCCTTCAAGATAAGTTACAACGCACCTATTGTATCGATTTAGATCATTATCAATTTTTGATTCAAGAAAAGGGGGATCTCTCTCTTCACCACCTCTCTCAACTGATAGAAACGGGGAATAAAGAGGGGGCAAAAAAAGCGATAGACTCCCTCTGTTCTTTACTCAAAAAAAGATACCTAAAAGGAATTGGGGATGAGGATCCTGGAATGAATAAAAATATGGGCTTCCATCAAGGAGAGGCCCGTTTTTTTGACGTGGGGGCCTTTTATCCAAACCAGGAGTTGAAAAAATCAAATGTAGCTCATCTGGATGCTGAAAAAACCTCAGCGAAAACGCGACAATGGATCAAAGAAAAGGATCCCGAACTTGCCGCCTATTTTGAATCCAAACTTCCATAAAAACCTGAGTTTTGGGTTTTTCTCCCTCAAATTCAGGAAGTTTACGTGCATCTCTTGTGCTTGTCTGACTTCAAAGAAGACAACCCAAAACTCAGGTTAAAATAAAAATTTAATTTAGAGTTTTCAACTCTTTTTGATCCTCTTCTTGCCTTTTTTTACCTCTCGAATTACACTAGCCGCTTGATACTTGAATTTAGGAGAAACAATTAACATGTCAAAAAATAGCGAATACACCTGGACAGCAAAAGATTTTCTTGATGATATTACATATCATGAGTCTGATGCTGAAACCTTTAAACAACTCCTCCATGGTGCCATCCCCAAACAGAAAAAAGAGGAGCATATGGCTCCAGGAACCATTTTACGTGGCAGAATCGTTGAAATAGGAAAAGATTATGTGGTCGTCGATGTCGGCCTTAAATCTGAAGGGCTTGTTCCTGTTGTCGAATTCAACGATCCCAGTGAGCTATTTCTAGATAATGAGATCGAAGTCTACCTTGATCAAGCAGAAGATGAGAAGGGGCAAATCGTTCTTTCCAGAGAGAAAGCCTCTCGTCAAAGACAGTGGGAATATATCCTAGAGCATTGTGAAGAGGGTTCTATCGTTAAGGGAAAAATCATCCGCAAGGTCAAAGGCGGTTTGATGGTTGACATTGGAATGGAGGCTTTTCTTCCAGGTTCTCAAATTGATAACAAAAAAATTCGCTCTCTTGACGATTATCTCGGCAAAACATGTGAATTCAAAATCTTAAAAATTAATATCGAGAGAAAAAATGTGGTCGTCTCTCGACGCGAACTTTTGGAAGCTGAAAGAATTTCTAAAAAAGCGGAGCTCTTGGAACAAATTCAGGTTGGCAATGTTCGTAAAGGTATTATCAAAAATATTACAGATTTCGGAGTCTTCTTAGATCTAGATGGTATTGATGGTCTTTTACACATCACAGATATGACCTGGAAACGTATCAAACATCCATCTGAAATGGTAGATGTAGGTCAAGAACTTGAGGTGATGATTCTCAGTATCGATAAAGATAAGGGAAGAGTTGCTCTCGGTCTGAAACAAAAAGAGCATAATCCTTGGGATGATATTGAGAAAAAATATCCTCCTGGCGTCCGTGTGAAAGGGAAAATCGTAAAACTTCTCCCTTATGGCGCTTTCATTGAGATAGAGCCCGGTATCGAGGGTCTTATCCATGTTTCTGAAATGTCATGGATTAAAAACGTCTCCGATCCAAGCGAAATCGTCAATAAAGGGGATGAAATCGAAGCGATTGTCCTCTCTATTCAAAAGGATGAGGGAAAGATTTCTCTGGGGATGAAACAGACAGAACACAATCCTTGGGATGATGTGGAAAAGAAGTATCCCATCGATTCTACTGTAAAAGCTGAAATTAAAAGCTTAACTAACTATGGCGCCTTTGTAGAGCTAGAACCAGGAATTGAGGGGCTGATTCATATCTCCGATATGAGCTGGATTCGTAAGGTTTCTCACCCCTCAGAGTTATTCAAAAAAGGGGATCATGTTGAGGCGGTTATTCTTTCTGTAGATAAGGAGAGTAAAAAAATTACACTTGGTGTAAAACAGTTGAGCTCAAACCCGTGGAAAGAGATAGAAAATATCCTTCCTATCGACTCCTTAGTCAAAGGGAAAGTAACCAAAATTACCGCCTTTGGAGCCTTTGTTGAGTTGAAGAATGGAATAGAAGGGCTTATTCATGTCACAGAATTGTCTGACCAAGCCTTTGCTAAAGTCGAAGATGTGATTTCTGTAGGAGATGAGGTAACTGCTCAAGTCATTAAGGTTGATCCTGAACATAAAAAGGTCTCTTTATCCATCAAAGAGCACATGATCGAAAGAAATCAGGTCAATCGAGATGATATTGTCATCAGCGAATCTTCTGGAAATGATGAATTTGAAAATACAGAAGATGCCGTTGATATGAAAAATGGGGAGAGCCGGTAGTTTCCCCTGCCTGCGTCATAATTTCTAAAAAAACCGAAGGTTGTTTCCTTCGGTTTTTTGCGTGAACCTATTGTGTATAAGAATTAAGGAGTTTTGTAGATGAATAAAGATCTGGTAGCCATATTTGAGTACATGGAACGAGAGAAAGGCATTAAACGGGAAGTTGTGATTGGAGCCATTGAGTTGGCTTTAAAAGCGGCTGCTCGTAAAAGCATTAAAGAGGAGGCCAACGTATCCATCCAGATCAATTCTAAGAGTGGTGATATCGAAGTTTTTTGTGAAAAAGAGATTGTAAAAAATGTCCTCCAACCTGCAAAAGAGATCTCCCTTGCTGCTGCCCAAGAATTGGATCCTGATTCTGAAATTGGTCAATTTCTCGATGTTCCTGTCACTCCTAAAAACTTCGGCCGTATTGCAGCTCAAACTGCTCGTCAAATTATTTCTCAAAAATTGCGTGGAGCAGAAAGAGATGTGATTTATGAGGAGTATCGTCATCGAGCAAACGAGATTGTTTCTGGTGTTGTGAAGCGTTTTGCTAAAGGGGCGAATCTGGTAGTCGATCTTGGAAAAGTAGAGGCTCTGCTTCCTGCAAGAAATTATCCTAAGATAGAGCAATATAAGGTGGGCGATAAAATTTATGCTCTTTTATTAGAGGTGCAGGATCTAGAAAATGGGGGAGCTGAAGTCATCTTATCGCGTAGTCATCCTGAATTTGTGAAACAGCTTTTTTTTCAAGAGGTTCCAGAACTTGAAGATGGGACCATCGAAATTGTGCGTATTGTAAGAGATGCGGGATACCGCACGAAGCTTGCCGTGCGTTCTACAGATCCACGCGTTGATCCTGTAGGATCCTGCGTAGGTGTGCGCGGAGGACGTGTAAAGAATATCATTAGAGAACTTAATAATGAAAAGATCGATATTATTCCATTCAATCCCGATCCCATTCAATTTCTTCAAAATATCCTCTCCCCTCTTGAAGTTAGAAAAATTGGAGTCAATGAAGAGGATAATGTCATTGCTATTGTTGTAGATGATGAGGATTATGCAGCAACCATTGGTAAACGGGGAATGAATGCCCGTTTGACAGGGGCTCTACTTGACTATGAACTGGAAGTTCAACGGATGAGTGAGTATAACAAGGCTCTCGAAATTCAGCGCTTCCAAATTGCAGAATCTACAAATCCAGATCTAGATAAGCCTTTAGAAATTGAGGGATTCAATAGATTAATTCTCCAAAACCTTCAGCAAGCAGGTTTTGATACACTGAGAAAAGTTCTACTTGCCCGTATTGATGAGATCGCAAGCGTCCCAGGGATAACCGTTGATATGGCTTATAAAATACTGGAAGATGCTACCAAACGGAGTGAATAAAATTGACTAAGAACTTTAAACTCAAAATAAAAAAGACAGAACTTGCTAAAGCCGCAGGCCTCGATAAATTAAAAGCTAAACTTGCTAGAGAAACACCTAAAGAAGATGACAAAAAGGTAGCATCTAAGGCAGCAAAACCCGTGGCTGGGACAGATGCAGATAAAGAGCCGCGCCGCATTCGTGCAAAAACTAAATCCTCGTTCGCACCTTCTGAAAGCTCCGCTCTCCCCTCTTCCGTAGAAGAACCCCCTACGAGTGAACCTATTGAGGAAGTTGAAGTTAAAGAAGAGGAGCTCCCTGTTGTTTCTTCATCTCCTACAGCTCCCCCTCCCCCTATCGTAGAACAAGAATCTGTAGAATCCCCCTCCCCATCTGTCACTCCCACGACTCCCCCTTCGCAACCCATTCTTTCTCCTGTTACTCCCCCCTCCTCAGCCAAACCCCTCTATGAAAAACTGGGGCCTACAGGAAGACATGTTGATGACCTTCTCCCTGTGAAAAAGAAAAAGGAGGAGGCGCCTCTCATTAAAACCGCAGAAACTACTCAAAAAGAATCCCCTAAGAAAGAGGAGCCGAAAAAAGAGGATCTTTCTAAAAAAGAGGTTAAAAAACCTAAGAAGCTGCGTGATTTTAAGGATTTAAAGCCTGCTAAGAAACAAGAACCTAAAGCATTTGATGCCAGAGATCGTCAGGGTCTTACTGAAGAGGATGATCGCTGGAGAAAAAAAAGAGGTCTCAAGCAACGTTTTATTGAGGAAACGCAAGCCTCTCGTCCCTCTCAGCTCAAGATACGTCTTCCTATCACGGTAAAAGATCTGGCTTCAGATATGAAATTAAAAGCCTCTGATGTGATTCAGAAGCTTTTTCTCCATGGAATGACCTATACTCTTAATGACTTTCTTGAAGATGAGACCTCTGTCCAATTTATTGGACATGAATTTGGCTGTGAAATCACGATCGATACATCGGAAAAAGAGAGAATTCAAATCACAGCTCAAACGATTCAGGAAGAAATTCAAGCAACAGATCGTGCTCAATTAATTTACAGAGCGCCTGTTGTAGCTTTTATGGGTCACGTAGATCATGGTAAAACAAGTCTCATTGACGCAATTCGAAAAAGTAATCGGGTAGCTGGAGAATCGGGTGCGATTACTCAACATATTGGCGCCTTTATGTGTAAGACTCCTGTAGGAGATATCACCATTTTAGATACGCCTGGTCACGAAGCTTTTTCTGCGATGCGTACTCGAGGAGCAGAGGTTACAGATATCGTTGTTCTAGTCGTTGCTGGTGATGAGGGGATGCGGGAGCAGACTTATGAGGCCTTACAACAGGCAAAAGATGCAAAAGTCACCATCGTGGTAGCAGTTAACAAATGTGACCGTCCTGGATTTAATCCTGAAACTGTCTATCGCCAGCTTTCTGAAAAAGAGTTATTACCAGAAGCTTGGGGGGGGCAAACCATTACAGTCAATACCTCTGCTGTTACAGGAGAGGGAATTTCTACTCTTTTAGAGATGCTTGCTCTTCAAGCGGAAGTGTTAGAGTTGACTGCCTCACAAGAGGCGCGCGCTCGAGGAACTGTTTTAGAATCTGAGATGCATAAGGGTATGGGAAGTGTTGCGACTATCTTAGTACAAAATGGAACCTTACATATCGGTGATGCTCTTGTGTTTGGACAACATTGGGGACGTGTAAAAACCATTCAAGATGAATATGGGAAACATCTGCGCTCAGCTGGTCCCTCTACCCCCGTCGCAATCACGGGTTTATCAGGTCTTCCCTCTGCAGGAGATCCTTTCATCGTTGTAAAAAATGAAAAAGAGGCTCGTGAAATTATTGAGGCGAGAGCTGCGGGTCAAAAACAGCAAGCTCTTCTCATTAAGAAGTCTTCTGGTATGGACAGATTGATGAAAAAAGAGAAGAAGATCTTGAAGCTGATCCTTAGAGGAGATGTTCAAGGCTCTGTAGAGGCCTTAAAAACCTCTATTATGAAAATTAAATCGGATAAGATAGATGCGGATATCATTTTTGTGGGTGTGGGAGAGGTCTCTGAATCAGATATCGAATTGGCCTTTGCCTCTCAAGCTGTGATCATAGGATTTCATACAAGAGTTGAAAATCATGCGGAGGCGCTTATTAAAGCGCGTGGTGTAACGGTCCGTCTTTTCGATGTCATTTATCATGCCATCGAAGAGGTAAAAAAACTCATGAAGAGTCTTTTGGATAAGATTGAGGAGGAGAAGGAGACAGGTAAAGCGGAAGTTAAAGCTCTTTTCAAGGCCTCTCATCTCGGACTGATCGCGGGTTGCCAAGTGATCGATGGAACGATCACGCGTGGTCAAAAAATAAGAGCTCTTCGGGACAATCAGGTGGTTTGGAAGGGAAATATCTCCTCTTTAAAACGGGTGAAAGAGGATGTAAAAGAGGTTAAAAAAGGGTTGGAATGTGGGATTCTTTTAGAAGGGTTCAAGGATGTTCAAGTGGGTGATCTCCTCCAAGCCTATGAGATCATTTACCATGAGCAGGAACTATGAGTGAACGGCGCGTTCAACGTCTTAACTCTCTTCTCAAAGAGGTGATTTCTGATGTGATTCATCAAGATGTAAAAAATCCTCATCTTCCCAAACTGATTACGGTAACACGCGTAGAGGTCTCTAAAGATTTACATCACGCAAAGGTTTATATCAGCGCCATTGGAGATGATGCTGTAAAAAAAGAGGCCATTGCCGTTTTGCAGTCAGCTGCTAACTTCATAGCTGTCCATGCATCAAAAAAGGTGGTAATGCGCTTTTTTCCTGAACTTCTCTTTATTGTAGACTCCTCTTTGGAGGCGCATATGAAAATTGAAGAACTGATTTATAAAATTCAACAAGAGCGCAAGAGTCGTGAATCTGAATCATGAATCTTCTGATCTAAAAGAGGGACTTCTTTTAGTTAATAAACCCCAGGGGAAAACCTCTTTTAGTTTAGTGCGTTCTCTTCGAAAGCTTACAGGGATAGAGAAGATCGGTCACGCAGGCACACTAGATCCTTTTGCAACGGGAGTTATGGTTCTCTTAATAGGACGCAACTATACGCGTATTTCAGATAAACTGCTTCTTCAAGACAAAGAGTATCTCGCTGAAATCTATTATGGGGTTAGTACAGATACATACGATTGTGATGGGAAAATTGTCGCACGTTCCAAGAAGGTTCCCTCTCTTGAAGAAATCGAAAAAGTTCTTCTCCATTTTCAAGGAGAAATAGAGCAAATTCCCCCCATGTACTCCGCAAAAAAAATCAAAGGGAAGAAGTTATATACTCTGGCTCGTAAAGGAGAGGTCGTAGAACGCGCTCCCGCAAAAGTCTGGATTCATACTACTTTTCTTAACTATAACTATCCGCGTCTTTCTTTAAAAATTGCTTGTAGCAAAGGAACTTATATACGCAGTTTTGCTCATGAGTTGGGGCAACTTTTAGGATGTGGAGCGCATTTATCCAAACTGCAGCGCACAAGAAGTGGCCATTTTCGCCTTGAACAGTGTATCGCAGGAGAACTTTTAGATCAGCATGGGTTTGATATCATACCTCATCTTCTAAAAAACGTTGAAATTTCATGCAAGTCCTCTATAGCTTAGATGCATACATTCCCTCTTCTGATGTAACCTCTCTCACTATTGGGAATTTTGATGGGGTTCACGTAGGCCACTTGGCTCTTTTAGAAAAACTGTGCGAACTCGGAGAGAAAAGGGTCGTTTTAACCTTCTTAAATCACCCAGCCACCTTGCTGTATCAAAAAAAAAATGGTTGCCTAACCTCTCTTTCACATAGACTGCTCTTACTAGAAAAAAATGGGGTGGATACTGTCATTTTATTGAATTTCACTGAAAAATTTTCGATGCAAACTCCTGAAGAATTTTTAAGTATAATCAAAAAAAATATCCCCTTTAGCCATTTGGTCTTAGGATATGATGCGCGTATTGGATATCAGAGAAAGGGGGACCCCTCCTGCCTTTTAGAACTTTCCCAATCTCTCCATTTTGGTCTTGAATATTTAGCACCTGTGTACAAGGAGAGCCATCTTGTTTCTAGCCGTTTAATTCGAGAAAAAATTGAACAGGGAGACCTTCATATTGCCTCTCAACTTTTAGGGCGCCCTTTTTCCATCTTATCTAAAATTGAGCCTGGAGAGGGGCGCGGCAGGAAGCTGGGTTTTCCAACAGCTAACCTTTCCGTAGACAATCTTTGTTTACCGCCTCCTGGCGTCTATATTGGGGAAGTTATGCTAAAAGGCACTCTTTTTCAAGCTGTTGCAAATTTAGGTCGGGCACCTACTTTTCATAAAGAACGCTCTTTGCTTTTGGAGGTACATCTTTTGAACTCTCCTCTTCCTGTAGAGGGGGAAATCGAGGTAATTTTTCATAAATTTTTACGTGCAGAAAGAGCTTTTCATTCTGAAAGTCTTCTCCAGCAACAAATTGCACAAGATATTCAATACACAAAAAACTATTTTTCAGAAATGCAAGCAGTGTGATAGGATTTCTCGCATGAAACGTTTTTTATTTTCTTTTCTATTTGTCGTTATTAACATCCTATTTTTAAACTCTATAGAGGCCTCTTGTATGACCACTGACCGTCCCGTTGTTGTTTTTGAAACCACTCAAGGATCTTTTGAAGTTACCCTTTTCACAGATCTTACTCCTAAAACTACTGAGAACTTTCTTGCTCTTATGGATAAAAAATATTATGAGGGAATTATCTTTCACCGTGTGATTGAGGGTTTTATGATTCAAGGGGGGGATCCTACAGGTACAGGGACTGGGGGGCAATCTATTTGGGGAAAGCCTTTTGAGGATGAAATTGTTCCCTCCTTAAAGTTTGACCATCGTGGGCTGCTTGCGATGGCCAACAGGGGACCTAACACAAATGGGAGTCAATTTTTCATTACGACAGCGCCTACTACATGGCTTAATGGGAAACATACTATTTTTGGTGAAGTGACCAGTGGGTACTCAGTGATTCAGAAGATTGAAACAACACCTAAAGGAGCGGGAGATCGTCCAAAAGAGGATCAGAAGATCATCCGCATTCATCTTAAAAACAATTAAATAACGCCAGTTTAAAATAAGAAAGCATTCAACATTCTAAGAAAAAGAAACTTATATCAATTTCTTAGAATGTTGAATGCTTTCTTATTTTAAACTGGCGTTAAGTTATTTATAAAAGTTACCGCAGGTACTGCGGGTCGATGGCTGTTGGGGCAAAGTGCAATCGCTGTAAACGAGCGAAGATCAGTGCTTTAGCATGGCTAGCGAGCGCACAGCGACCCGTAGGGCAGCAGTTGCACAAAGTCCCAACAGCCCTAGGGGCGCGGGGGACCGAAAGGTTCCCGACAAGTATTATCCTTTCACTTGCGGAGCAAAGTGGATCGACGGGGTTTGGGGCGTAGCCCCATTGATAATACGCCAATTTAATTTAAAGAACGGCTGATGCCTTCAGTATCTTCTAGCCATTCCTTAAATTAAACTGGCGTTAAATAAGACAGCTATCCAGGGTATTTTCATTGGATGGAGAAAAGTGGATCTGGTGCCAGGGATAGTGCGCGATGAGCTCTCTTACCTCATCGACCGATCGAGAACGGTTAAGAGCCTCTCTCAACTCCCTAGCTCCATGTCCCCTTTTAAGATACCAGCAGCCCACACGACGCAGGTCAAGAACCGCACGATGAGCCTCTTGATAGGTAACGATATGTTCCAAATGTTCTAAAAAGGCCTGCTTATAATCAGCTCCCGTTCTAATGAGCGGAGCCCTCTCTTCAAAATGACGATAAATATCCTCAATTAACCAGGGCTGCCCCATCGTACCCCTCGCAAGCAAAACAGCATCACACCCTGTATGGTTAAACACCTTTTCAGCACTAAACGCATCTACAATATCCCCATTGGCAATCACTTGAATGTTTTTGGCCACCTGCTTACAATCACGGATATAGTCCCAATTTGCAGGACCTTTATAAGCCTGAGAGCGGGTCCTTCCATGAATACAAATGGCAGATGCCCCTGCAGCTTCCGCGATTTGCGTGATTTGCGGTGCGACTATCTGATTAAAATCCCAACCTATGCGGATTTTAACTGTGACCGGAATCTTAACAGCAGCCACCATATTAGAGATGACCTCCCCTATCAGTTCTGGATTTTTTAACATTCCAGAACCACTCCCATCTTTTGTCACCTTATCGACAGGACAGCCGCAATTTAAATCCACTACATCAAATCCTAACTCCTCAATGATCTTTGCACAGGGCCCCGCAAGCTCCGGTTTACTGCCACAAAGTTGGCCTCCAATGGGATGCATTGAAGGCTCAAATTCCAAATAACGAAAAGTTTTAGGAATGTTTCTTACCAGAGCATCCATTTTAACCATTTCGCAATAGACAAGACCAGGACGATATTTGGTTGTCATTTTACGAAATGGAATATCAGAGCACCCCGCTAAGGGGGCGCATAAGATATTGGAAGGCAATACAATATTGCCTAATTTAAACGGACGCTTCAAAAACATCAGGCAAACTTCTATCTAAAACATTTAAAGTCCTTAAACATACTTCCATAACTTCTCGATCAAAGTTTTTTGGCGCTCCCAATACCCGCAAGAGATCATACTGCAATTGATACTGAGTTACATATCTTTTTAGCATTGATTCATCCGTTGCGCTTCTTTGAGTTGAAGAGGCTGAATCAGTAGCACACGTAAGCATGGTTTTTACTATATCCCTAGTTGATTCTGTTTGAGTTAATAGCGCTTGACTGAGAGTTGCATGACCATGCACAACTTGTTGTGCTGTTCTTCCTGATATTGATCTCTTTTGAGCTAATAGCGCTTGACTGAGAGTTGCATGACCATGCACAACTTGTTGTGCTGTTCTTCCTGATATTGATCTCTTTTGAGCTAAAAGCCCATCGAGCATAACTCTTTGAATACAACAAACTACTGATCTACTTACTGCTCCACTAGCCATAAAAACCTCCTGTTAGTGAACGTTAGACTCTAAACCCATCTATAATAAAAAAATAGACAAGATTATAAAATAAATTTTATAATTCAAAAAAGAGATCATAACTGAATAGCTATATTAAACACAAAACTTATTCGAAACTTCATGGAATATAATATAGAAGAACGAGACCTGATTGCAGATCACCTCAAACAGTGGGGTCATTCTGCCTCCATCGTTTTACTAGACCCCTCTTGCCATATTTTCACTTCACCTCAAGTGAATGGATTTGTAGGCTATAAGACAACACGAGGTTGTGTGATCTCTTTTGGAGATCCTGTCTGTTCTCAGGAAGAGAGGCCTCTTCTTGTGCGCGCTTTTCACCAATTTTGTGATGAACAGAAAAAGAGTATTGTTTATGTGGATACAACCAAACAATTTTCTGATTGGGCTTTAGAGAGTGTATGCGGCTTAAGTGTAGAAATTGGTCAAGAATTTATCGTTAATCCTCAACAGGATCCAACAACGGGTGGCACAGGACGTATTCTTAGAAAAAAAATGAATCAATCCTCTAAAGCTGGCGTAACTGTTCAGGAATATATTTCTCATGACCCTCAAACAGAGTTAGCTATTGAAAAAGTTGGTAAAGAGTGGTTAAAAGCACGTCGAGGATTACAAATTTTTCTCTCTCATGTTCATCTTTTTTCTGTCCGTCAGGGAAAACGGTGGTTTTACGCTCAGGTGGGAGACAAGATGGTAGGGGCTCTGTTAATGAATCAGATTACGGATGGATGGGTCGTGAATCTTTTGATGACAACTCCCGATGCGCCGAACGGGACATCGGAACTTTTAGTCATGCATGTGATTGAAATTTTGCGTCAAGAGGGGGCCTCTTTTCTCTCTTTTGGAACAACCCCTGCAAAACAGTTAGGAACGATTCATGGTCTTGGGAAATTCTCAAAATGGACGGTTCGAAAGTTATTTAATCTCTGTAAAGCTCTCTTCCATTTAGATGGGAGAAGAAGTTATTGGGAAAAATTTCAACCTGAGGGGAAAAGTTCATTTTTACTCTGCAGCCGTTCTCAGATTGGGGTTCGAGAAATCAGAGCTATTCTTCGCGGATACAACGTCAGCTTGTAGTATTGTCAGCTTGTAGTATTTTAAAAAATCATTTAGACTGCCCATATGGCCGCAAATTGGATAAAAAAGGGTTATAAGGCGTTTGTCTTTTCAAGTAAATTTGTAGCCCCCTTTCTTCTGCTCGTTCTACGACTCTACTTTGGGTGGCTCTTGGTGGTCACAGGTTTTGGGAAGTGGATGAATATCCATGCAGTAGGTGAATTTTTTGCCTCGCTTAGCCTCCCTTACCCCCTACTCTCAGCATACATGGTGGCAACTTTTGAAGTTTTGGGGGGACTGGCCCTTGTTCTCGGACTTTTTTCCCGTTTTTTTGGGTTGATTCTCTCGTGCGTTTTTATCGTTGCCTATTTAACTGCTCATAAAGAGGCGGTGGCTGCGCTCGGAACATCCCCCTCTCTTTTTGTTCAACAAGAACCCTTCCTCTATCTTCTGACTGCACTGCTTGTCTATTCTTTCGGTCCAGGGCTCTTTTCTATCGATTACTGGCTTGAAAAAAAGCACTTCGGCAAAGCCTTTTAACCTGAGTTTTGGGTTTTTCTTCCTCAAATTCAGGTTTTCAGATATTCATCTGAGGGTTCTTGCCATTCTTGTTATTTACTTTTCTCTTTTCTGGCTGAACAAGCTTAAAAGAGGTACTAAACCGTTTATAGTTATCCTCCATCTTTTCACTTTCCTTATACACAGTGAACACTTGATAAAGCGTATTGTAAACAAGAACCAACTTCCCTTGAAAAAAGATATCCTCATTTTTTACCAAAAAGTTGAGCGCCTTAAATCCCCCATCTTCCCCCATCTGCATAGAGAGAACCTGTGAACCTGGAAGCGCTTGCAACATTCCATGAAATCCATCTTGTAAATTCACCTCAGGCTTGGACATATCTAACTCAGCCGGATAATTCCATACAGAAACCACATAAACTACAGCATCACTGGGTTCACTTAAATAGGTGTTATAGATAATCTTCAGATCAGTTTTAGGAATATCAATTGTCTGCTCAATATGCTCGGGAGGTCTTGGAAAATCGATAGCAAAACCACTCTCCTCTGATGTAAATTTTTTCCACTCTTTTACCTCTTTTTTCTCTTGCACTCTCTTTTCTTGTGCTTCTAATCCGATTCCATAAATAGCAGATGAAAGAACAAATCCACATGTACAGATATTCAGAAGAAATTTATTTGGAAAAATACCCATATAAACCTAGTTAGTTAGTATTAAACTTATAATACTATCTATTCTATTTTTTAAGAATATTTATTTGTATGATTTAGATAGACTCCCTAAATGTTTTTTTGTATGCTCCTTACATTATGCAAATTATTGGAATTATTCCAGCGAGATGGGGTAGTACTCGTTTTCCTGGAAAACCTTTAGCTTCTATTCTTGGAAAGTCTTTAATACAAAGAACATACGAAAACGCATCTCGATCAAAGCTTTTAGATGATCTCATCATTGCGACTGACAATGAGCAGATTAGGAATCATGTTGAGGAATTTGGAGGGAAAGTTGTGATGAGCTCCCCTTTTTGCCTTACAGGAACTGATCGAGTTGCGCAAGTGGCAGCCTCTTTTTGTCCTCAAGCTACTTTGATTGTGAATATTCAGGGGGATGAGCCCTGCTTAAATCCTTTGATTATAGATACTTTGGTTGATTCTCTTTTGAAAAACCCTGAGGCTGTTTTATCTACTCCGGTGGCTAAAATCGATTGTGAAAAGAAGTTATTGAGCCCCTCAATTGTGAAATGTGTCTTTGATAAAGAGGGAAAAGCGCTCTATTTTAGCCGTTCTCCTATTCCTCATAAGGGACAGGCTTACCGGCACATTGGAATTTACTGTTTTCGGCGTGATTTTCTCTTGAAATATGTGACACTTCCCCCCTCTACTCTTCAAGTGGGAGAAGATTTAGAACAGTTAAAGGTATTAGAAAATGGTTTTGTAATACAGACCTGTCTTGTTGAGGATAAGGGGATTGGGGTTGATCTTCCCGAAGATATACAAAGAGTGGAGCAGATTTTATGGGAAGAGTAGTATGTATAGATTTTGGGCTCAAAAGATTGGGAGTTGCCATTTCTGATGAGAGTAGGATGATTGCGACTCCCCTGCCCACCATTCAAGCAGATGCGCAGACGGCAGGCACGATTAAGCAGCTACTGCGTCTTTTAGAACCCTATACGATTGAGAAGATCATTGTGGGTTATCCTTTGCATATGGATGGGAGGGTAAGTTTTTTAGCAGATGAGGTAAAGCATTTTATCTCTTTGTTACAGAAGGAGGTGCCTTATGAGGTTCTTCTTTGGGATGAGAGGCTATCGACAAGGCAGGCGGACCGTTCTCTTAGGGAGGGGGGATTTTCGCGCAAGAAGAGGAAGCAGAGAGTAGATTCTGTCTGCGCATTGATTTTACTTCAAAGCTATCTTGGTTATTAACTCGCCTATAGAATTTTTAGGATGGGCTCTTAAGAAGCTCCATTGCCATCACGCCATATTTGGCAACTTTTTTCACAGATCCAGCAATTGCATTATAAAAGCTGACTGCGTCTTCTAGGCTCCCGACATCTGGCAGACATTTTTCAAAACCCTCTTGTTGTAACAGATCTTCAAAACTTAGATACTGGCGAATAGCGGAAATTGTACATAAGACACCATCTTCTGGAGCTTTTTTATCAGAAAATCTAACCTGATCGCCTGGTTTATATCTTAAGAAGATCCCGCAATTAATTCTTCCCTCGATTGTTTTTTCACCACTTTTGATTTGATCAATATCTTTCTGCTTTAAATTTGTTTTATGAACAACCACGTTAGGAGTAGGAGGTTCAGGAGACACTCTTTGGGAAGAAATTCCGTTATTTTTGGAGATCCTCCTGATACAGTCAGACAGATGCGTATTGAAAGATTTTCCGGAGCCAGAGCTTTTACTCTATTAATTAAGAAGGTTGCATGACTTGCTGTAGATGCACCATCCTCTTTAGCTTCTAAATTTTTTACTTCAAGTATACAACCTGCCCTTCTATAGACTACTAATCCCACAGGCCAATCATCATAAAATAAGACCTCATACTTCCACTCCCCTCCCTCCTTAATTTCTTTAAGATTACGCTCTTGATTTCCACAAAAAGGTGCCACCTGCTGTGTCAAAACTTGTTGTACTATATTGAGATAACGAGAGTCGCCTGTTAAGGAAGGAGTAAGCCAATATTTTGAATGATCACAAGCATGAGGTCTCGCTGTTGTAGATGCAATTATTGCCATGGCGGTTATTTCTCCCACAAAAATTTAAATTTTGGGAAAGAGTATCGGAAAATATCAAGATTTTGTCAACTAGATTTTAATTTTATAACTGCTTAGGAAGAGGAGGCAAGCTCTCTGGTTCTTGCCATAGAATCGAGGCGCTCTGCAATTTATAAGTCTCATCATCAATCTTATAAGATTCATTTCACAGTTACTTTTAGGCTGGTTTCTTACGAAACTCAATTGCTATTACGCCAAATCTGACAGCTTTTTTCACAGATCCAGGAATTGCATGATAAACGCTGACTGCATCTTCTAGGCTTTGAGCATCTGGCAGACATTTTTTAAAATCCTCTTGTTGAAATAGCTCTTCAAAACTCGGATACTTGCGAATAGAGACAATTGTACATAGGACACCATCTGCTTGAGCTTTTTTATCAGAAAATTGAACCAGATCGCCTGGTTTATATTTTAAGAAGACCCCGCACTCAATTTTTACCTCAATTGTTTTTTCACCACTTTTGATTTGATCAATATCTTTCTGCTTCAAATTTGTTCTATATAAAGCCAGTTTAGGAGTAGGAGGTTCATGAGACATGCTTTGAGAAGCAACCCTCTCTCTTCTTGCTCGTCTCTCCTCTCTAGGATCAAAATTGCTTGCCTCTCGATCTTTCTGATAATCGGTCTCTGTTCCTCTTTTTTTCGAAGGAGGTCCTGCAGATCCCTCCTCTTCCTCAAGCTCGCTTCCTTTTTTCCTTTTAGCTTTACTCTTCTCTGGAAAACGACTTTCCGGAGCTGATGTTTCTTCTCTTACTTCGACCAACAAACTTTCTACTTCTTCTCGCGTGACCTTATGACCAAATATAATCTCGTTTACCCCTGGCTTATAGATGTTTTTTAAAACGGATTGCGCCCCAAAATCTTTTTTTTGAAGTAATCCAATTATTTTTTTAGGTTCTCCTGATAGGGTCAGCTCGATTCTTGCTGAATAATTTCTCTGAGCCAGCCCTTTTACTCTATCAATTAAAAGGGCTGCGTGACATAGGTCATCCTCTCTAACTTCTAAATTTTGTACTTTAAATATATAACCCTTTTGGTAGACTACAACTCCCACAGGCTGACTACCACAAAATAAGACCTCATACTTCAACTCCCCTCCCTCCTCAATTTCTTTAAGATTACGCTCTTGATTTCCACGAAAACATGCCACCTGCAGTGTCAAAATTTGTTGTACTATCCTGAGATAAGGAGAGTAACCTGTTAAGGGAGGAGTACGCCAATGTTTTGAATGATCACAAGCATGAAATCTCGCTGTTGCAGATGCGATTGTTGCCATGGCGGTTATTTCTCCCATAAAAATGTAAATTTCGGAGGAGAGTATCAGAAATATATCAAGATTTTGTCAACTAGATTTTAATTTTCTTATTCCCCCCTTGTGCAGAATTTACCTCTCAGGTTAATGTCTGAAAAAAACATTGGCTAAAGCCTTATGACAACATCCACCCTCCCCTCTGAAGAAAAAGCAAAAACTTCTAAAACCATAGAGCCATGCATCATCGTTATCTTTGGCGCTACAGGCGATCTTACCTCACGTAAGCTCTTTCCTGCTCTCTATAATCTAGCTAGAGATAAGCAGCTCCCCTCCAACTTCGCTTGCGTCGGCTTTGCTAGAAGAGAAAAAACTCATGAGGCTTTCCGTCAAGAAATGCATGAGGCGGTCAATAAATTCTCTCGCGTAAAACCGACTGATGAAACTCTCTGGAAGAGCTTCTCTAATCAAATTTTCTACCATCAAGCCAATTTCGATGATGACCAAGGGTATGACTCCCTCAATCAATTTCTTCAAAAGCTCGATAAAGAGCTGGGAACCTCCGGTAATCGTATCTTTTATTTCTCAACTCCTCCCAGTTTTTTCCCCACTATCGTTGAAAAACTCAGTCAACATGGTCTGATCTACGACGTGCATAAAGTAAAAGACAAGTGGTCGCGGATCATTATAGAAAAACCATTCGGTCATGATCTTGCATCAGGAATAGAGCTTCAAAAATTTGTCTCTAAACATCTTTCTGAATCTCAGATCTACCGTATCGATCACTACCTCGGAAAGGAGACTGTTCAAAATATCCTCGTCTTCCGTTTCGCAAACTCCATATTCGAGGCCTTCTGGAATAACCATTATATCGATCATATTCAAATCACCGTAGGCGAGGAGATCGGAATCGGTACAAGAGGCGCTTTCTGGGAAGAGGCGGGCATGCTGCGCGATATTGTCCAAAATCACATGATGCAACTGCTCTCTTTAACCGCCATGGAACCCCCCTCTAGCTTGCGTCCAGAATCTATCCATAATGAAAAAGTAAAGGTCCTTCAAGCCATCCGTCCTATCGATCTCTCTCTTTTTAACCAGCTGGTTGTTCGAGGGCAATATGGTCCAGGAGCTATCGATGGGCAAGGGGTCATAGGCTATAGACAGGAAAAAAATGTCAATCCTCAATCTTATGTAGAAACTTTCGTCGCTCTTAAATTCTACATCGATAACTGGCGCTGGGCTAATGTCCCCTTTTACTTAAGAGCTGGAAAACGGCTCCCCAAAAGAGCGACAGAAATCGCTGTAACCTTCAAAAATGCCCCAGGCATCCTCTTCACTCAAGAGGGTAGGCAGAATGAAAAAAATGTGCTCGTCATTAGAATTCAACCCGATGAGGGAATTGCACTGCGTATCAATTGCAAGGTTCCCGGTCCAAGTAGCCCCGTACAACCTGTAAAAATGGACTTCAAATATAGCTCTTACTTCGGGCTTGCCCCTCCCGAAGCCTACGAACGGCTCATCTGTGATTGTATCTTGGGTGACGGGACTCTCTTCGCAAGAGGGGATGAGGTTCTCACCTCCTGGAAGCTAATCTCTCCTATTTTAGAAGAGTGGAATCGCCTCCCCCCTAAAGATTTCCCGAATTATGCCTCAGGTACTTGGGGACCAAAAGCTGCAGATGAGATGATGGCAAAAGAGGGTCGTGCATGGAGATCTATTTGAAGTGGAAAAAGTAATTGATGAACGACGCCGCCTTATTGTCCCTGGAGATAGAGAAAAAACGATCCATTATTGCGTAGATCACTGGTTTCAAGTTGCTCAAGAGGCCATAGCTGATCATGGGTATTTTGCTGTCGCTCTATCAGGGGGTTCCACTCCACTGGCTATCTTCCAAAAATTGAGCGCTCCTCATAATCGAGACCGAATAGATTGGTCCAAACTGTTTTTGTTTTGGGGAGATGAAAGAAGCGTTCCCCCCCACCATGTAGATAATAATTATCGTATGGCAATGGAGGAGGGGGGACTTAATCAACTTCCTCTCAATCCTAAACATATTTTTCGTATGGAAGCAGAGCATGATATAGAAAGCCAAGCAATAGAATATGAGAGAATTTTAAAAAAAATATTAAAAGATAGACCCTTAGATCTCATCATGCTTGGAATGGGGGATGATGGACATACAGCCTCCCTCTTTCCAAACACAGAGGGACTTCATGTAGAAAATAGGTGGGTTATTGCAAACTATGTGCCTCAAAAAAATAGTTGGCGCATGAGTTTTACTTTTGATTTTATCAATCAGGCGCATCACATCTTTTTTTATGTGCTTGGAAAAGAAAAAAAAGAGATGTTAGAGAAAATTTTAGAACCTTTTTCTGATCTTTTTCCTGCTCAAAAAATTGGGACCCCTCTTCATCCTGCTTATTGGATCATCGATCTTGATGCCAGTCGCGGATAAGTATATAATGTGATCCCATATGCTTGTTTTAGGGATTGAAAGTACATGTGATGAGACAGGATTTGCCGTTGTACGCAACGGCTCTGAAATCTTATCTAATGTCGTGGCCTCTCAAGGAGATCTCCACACCTCCTATGGGGGGGTCATTCCAGAACTTGCCAGTAGGCGTCATCTAGATGTATGCGAACCCCTCCTCCATCAGGCTCTACTCCAAGCAGCTGTTTCGATGCGAGAGATCGACCTCATTGCTGTCGCGCATGGACCCGGCCTGGTAGGTGCTCTCTTAGTAGGAATCAACTTTGCAAAGGGGCTGGCCTGGTCTCATGAAAAACCTTTTATAGGGGTAAACCATGTGGAGGCTCACCTCTTCTCCTCGCTCATGAGCCATTCTCCCCCTCTTCCTAGTTTAGGAGTTGTGCTTTCAGGAGGACATACTGCCCTTTTGTTTGTGCGTGGACTGGGAGAATATGAGTTGATTGGTCAAACTCAAGATGATGCCATCGGTGAGGCCTTTGATAAGGTGGCAAAAATGTTAGATCTACCCTATCCAGGAGGACCAGAAATTGAAAAACTTGCTCGAGAGGGAAACCCTCTCAGATATCCTCTGAAAGCTGGAACCATTAAGGGGCGTCCTTACGATTTCTCTTTCAGTGGCCTTAAAACAGCTGCTCTCTATCTAATTCGAGGACAAAATGGACAGAAAAACTCCCCTCTTATGATTTCTGAAGAGGATAAAAAAGATGTGGCTGCAAGTTTTCAACATGTCGCCTTTTCTCATCTTGTGGAAAAAATCTCACTTAGTGCAAAAGAGTGGGGATGTCAGAGTGTAATTCTGGGAGGGGGAGTGGTGCATAATCAATATATGCGCACTCTTTTGGAAAAAAAATCCTCTCTTCCTATTTATTATCCACCTGCTGGTCTGTGTCTTGATAATGGGGCCATGATTGCAGGTCTCGGGTATCATGTTTTTAAACGCGAGGGGATCAGCCCCTGGACATTAGAAGCTAAACCCCGTATCCCTTTTAAGGAGTCTGCACGTGCCCCAACTTCTGCTTCTCCTACTTCTCCTCATGTCCAGCTGTCAGGAGCCTCCTCCATCCAAGGATAATAACCAACAGCTTCTCCTTAACTTTCCGACAGACCCCGCCTCCTTCGATCCGCGCGCAGTGCGCCTACAACGAGATTTAACTCTGATGAAACAGCTCTATGAGGGGCTCATGCGTTTAGATGCTCAAGGGGCACCTCAGCTAGCTCTTGCTGAAAAAATAGAAATTTCTAATGACCTTTTGACCTACTCCTTTACTCTCCGTGAGGCCTTCTGGTCTAACGGGGATCCTATATCGGCAGAAGATTTCAAAAGAAGCTGGCAAGAAGCTCTAGACCCCTCCTTCGCCTGTGATTATGCCTATATGCTCTATCCCATAAAAAATGGACGACAGATTCGTGAAGGAAAACTGCCTGTGGACTCATTAGGGGTCACTGTTCTAGCCCCTAACCTGTTGACCATCCAACTGGAGAGTCCCACCCCCTATTTTTTAGAACTCACAGCTTTTCCCACTTTTTTTCCTGTCCATCAAAAACCCAAAACTCAGGTCTATAATGGTCCTTTTACTCTCAAAACATGGGAGCCTCAAAGAGAGCTTATCTTAGAAAAAAATCCCACCTATTGGGATTGCTCTTCTGTTGCGCTTGTTGGCATTACCCTCTCCATCATCGCAGATAGCGGAACAGAGGGGCTTCTTTTTGAGAAGAATCAGCTGGACTGGTTAGGACAGCCCCTCTCTGCCCCTTTGATTCCTGAAATCATGGAAAAAATGAAAAATGATAAACAGCTCCACTCCTACTCCATTGATGGAACCTTCTGGTTGAATTTCAACACAGATGCTCCCCCCTTCAATCAAGTAAAGTTCCGTAAGGCCTTTTCCTATGCTGTGCATCGAGCAGCTTTAATCGAACATATTCTACAGGGGCATCAGATTCCTGCCACAGGCGTTGTTCCCCCCTCTTTGAGCTCTCATCATCAACCCTATTTTGAAGATGGAAATGTCACCTATGCGCGTCTCTTATTTGAGGAGGCTCTTCAAGAGTTAGGTTCCACAACACTCTCCCCTATCACATTAAAATATTCCCCCTCTGTAAGAAATACCAAGATCGTTCAATTCCTCCAAGATGAATGGAGAAAAGCCTTTGGAATAGAAGTGAAACTAGAAGCTCTTGAATTACATGTGCATCGCACTCATCTCAAACAGGGCCATTACCAGATTGCAACGGGGGAATGGGTCGCAGATTATCATGACCCTCTGGCATTTTTAGAAATCTTTAAATGGAGGGAGGGGGTAAATATTACCAACTGGAATCAAGATGGTTATAACCAGCTTCTCGACCGCTCTCGTTGCGAAATAGACCCTCTACAGAGAAAGGAACTGCTCAGCCAAGCAGAGCACATTCTTATAGATGCAATGCCAATCCTCCCTCTCTATCATTATGCATTTGACTATGTAAAGAAAGATAATGTAAAAGATGTTGTTCTTTCTCCTCTAGGAACTGCAGATTTTAAATGGGCTCGAAAATTATAATATTTCTCTTATTGGCTGTGGGGCTGGGATTTTTTTCCTGCTCCTCCCCCAAAGAACGTAGTCAAATTCTAAGGATTAATCTCTCCTCTGAGCCCCCCACTCTAGATCCTAGAAAAGCCACGGATGTCACCTCTAATAATGTCCTGATTATGCTCTACGAGGGGCTCACAAGAATCGGTGCTGATCATACTCCCAAGCCCGCTCTTGCAGAAAAAATTACCCTTTCCGAAAATAGAACAACTTACACTTTTTCTTTAAGAAAGAGTCTCTGGTCAAATGGGGATCCTGTCACAGCTCTCGATTTTGAACGCTCCTGGAAACAGATATTGACCCCCTCTTTTCCAGCCCCCTTTGCCTATAAATTGTTTCTGATTAAAAATGGAGCTGCTGTAAAAAAAGGAACGGTTCCCCTTACAGAATTAGGGATTAGAGCTCTCGATGTCTCAACTCTGGAAGTCACTTTAGAGCATCCTGCCCCCTATTTTCTTGAAATGCTCTCTTATCCCCTCTTTTTTCCCCTTCACGCATCGATTGACGAAAAAAATCCTGAAACCTCCCCCTCAAATGGCCCCTTTATTCTTAAACAATGGGATCATGACAATGAAATAAGAGTCGAAAAAAACCCCCTCTATTGGGAGGCTTCAAAAGTAACCCTAGCTGGACTTAAGCTTTTAATAGTAGAGGATGCAACCACTGAGCTCTATATGTACGAAAATGGGGAATTAGATTGGGCAGGAGCTCCTCTCTCTAATTTGCCCACCGAATTTCTTCCTACGCTCAAAGCCGAAGGCAGGGTCATCACACACCCCTCAAATGGCACCTATTATTATAAAATCAATACTCAAATTCCCCATCTCCACAATTCCAAAATCCGTAAAGCTCTTGCCTATGCCATTAATCGACAAGAAATCGTAGATCATATCACGCAAGCAGATCAAGAGATCGCTCTTGCATTAGTGCCCAATATGTGGGATTGGAAGAGTCAAGTCTTGTTTAAGGATGACAACAAAAAAAAGGCACAAGCTCTTTTTAAAGAAGGGATCCAAGAACTTGGCCTGCTCTCCTTCCCTAAAACGTTTTTAAGTTTTAATGCTAATCGGGAACACCAAAAAATTGCGCAAGCCATTCAACAGATGTGGAAAGAGACATTTGATATTGAAATCGAACTGGAAACCTTCGATTGGAGAGTCTATTTAGACAAACTGGCCAAAGAAAATTACCAGATCGCACGCATGGGATGGCTTGCTGATGTCAATGATCCCATTTCATTTTTAGACCCCTTTAAATATCAAGATGGGGAGACAAATGGGACGGGCTGGGAAAATCCTCACTATATCTCCCTTCTTAATGCCTCTGAGGTGGAAATTGATCTTCTCACAAGAAAAAAACTATTGGAGCAGGCAGAAGAGCTTCTCATTGATGAAATGCCTATTATCCCCCTCTATTTTATCAATTTTACCTATATGAAAAAACCCTATGTCCACAATGTCTTTCTCTCTCCTCTGGGCATCATCGACTTTAAAGAGGCCTTTTTAAAGTGAAACGCTATTTTTTAGGAAGAATCCTCTCTAATATAATCGCTATCTGGGTCATCATCACGATCACCTTTTTTCTTATGAAAGGGCTACCTGGAGATCCTTTCACAGAGGAAAAAGCACTTCCTCCTGAAATTCTTCAATCCCTTTATGAACACTACAAACTCAATGATCCCTGGTATATCCAGTATGGGAACTATCTTAAATCGATTGCTAAATGGGATTTAGGCCCCTCTTTTAAATATAAGTCGCGCACTGTAAATGATATCATTAATAAAGGGTTTCCTGTTTCAGCTCTTTTAGGGCTAGAAGCCCTCCTGCTTGCTGTGACTTTCGGTCTTACATTGGGTACGATAGCTGCACTGAAAAAAAATAAATGGCAAGATATCAGCGCACATCTTCTATCCGTTTTGGGAATTTCCGTTCCAAGTTTTATCTTAGCCGCTTTCTTGCAGTACCTTTTTGCTATTAAATTAGATCTTCTACCTGTTGCACGGTGGGGAACCTTTCAACAATCTCTCTTGCCAGCTCTCTCTTTAGCAGCCCTTCCCTCTGCTTTTATCACACGTCTTACGCGTAATCACCTCATCGAGGCTCTCAACCAAGATTATATAAAAACAGCCCGTTCAAAAGGGATTGGAGAAGTTCAAATTATTATCCGTCATGCACTTAGAAATTCTCTTCTTCCAACCATCACCTATGTGGGGACTTTAACTGCAAATATTCTCACAGGTAGTTTTGTGATTGAGAAAATTTTTGGAATTCCAGGTCTTGGACAAGCTTTTGTGAATAGCATTGCCAATAGGGACTATACGGTCATTATGGGGCTAACGGTCTTTTATAGCGTGATCTTGCTCTCTTTAATCTTGTTGGTGGATCTGGCCTATGGCTGGATGGATCCTAGGATCAGATTAGGGAGAGCCCCCTCATGAAACTCACCTGGTTTGCGGCCTCTCTTTTGATTTTAATCACCCTTTTTGCCATTTTTGGACCCCTTCTCTCTTCTCACAGTTATTACGAGACCAATCTTTCTCTAAAAAATTCCCCCCCCTCCCAAGAGTTCTGGTTTGGAACAGATGAATTAGGAAGAGATATGTTTACAAGACTTGCCTGGGGGGCTCGCATCTCTTTGTTTGTGGGAATCGCCAGTGGCTGTGGAGATCTTGTGATAGGAGTGCTCTGGGGGGGAATCGCAGCTCTTTCAACTCCCAAAATCGATAATCTTCTCATGCGTATTGCAGATATTCTCTACGCCATCCCCTATCTTTTGACTGTGATTTTGCTGATGGTCGTTATGGGATCTGGACTCTTTCCCATTATCTTAGCGCTCACTCTCACCGGTTGGATTGGAATGGCTAGAATCGTAAGAGGAGAATTTCTTCAATTAAAAGAACAAGATTGCATATTAGCTACTATCTCTTTGGGAGCCAGTCGCTCAAGAATTTTATTCCACCATCTTATTCCCAATACGTTAGGTACCATTATTGTGACAGTAACCCTCACCATTCCTGTCGCTATTTTTTCTGAAGCTTTCTTAAGTTTTCTTGGACTTGGAGTACAAGCTCCTATGGCAAGCTGGGGAACGATGGCCAACGATGGCCTTCCCGCTCTTCGCTACTATCCATGGCGTCTTTTTTTTCCTGCGCTTTTTATTAGCATAACTATGTTATCTTTTAACCTCTTAGGAGAAGGGCTTCACCATGCTTTCGACCCCAAATCACGAAGATGACATTCTGTTGAAAGTTGAAAATCTGGTTGTCTCTTTTCACTCTTCGAGAGGAAAGGTAGATGCCGTCCGAGATATCTCTTTTTCCGTTCATAAGGGGGAAAATGTAGCCATTGTCGGAGAATCTGGATCAGGAAAAAGCAGCGTGGCTCTTGCGATTACCCGCTTGATCCCCACCTCTATGGGCACAATAGAACAGGGAAAAATATTATTCGAACAGCAGGACCTTCTGTTGAAATCTCAAAAAGAGCTAGAACAGATAAGAGGCAATCACATAGGGATGATCTTTCAAGATCCTCTCACCTCTCTCAATCCCACGATGCGTATCGGAAAACAGATCATGGAGGGAGCTATTAAGCATCATAAACTTAAAAGAAAAGAGGCTCGCGATCAAGCTCTTACTCTTTTACATGATGTAGGGATCTCGAATCCAGACAAGCGGCTAGACCAATTCCCCCATGAATTGAGTGGAGGAATGAGACAACGAGTGGCCCTTGCGATGGCACTTGCTTGTCAACCTAAATTACTGATCGCAGATGAACCCACAACTGCGTTGGACGTGACGGTACAAGCCCAAATCATTGCACTTCTCGAAGAGATCCAAAAAAAGAGAAATTTAAGTATTATTCTTATTACACATGATTTAGGGATTGTAGCCAGATTTGCGCAACATGTACTTGTCATGCATGAGGGAAAAATTGTAGAATCGGCCCCTGTTGAAGCTCTCTATTATTCCCCGCAACACCCCTATACAAAGAGACTTTTGTCTTCAGTACCTCGGATCTCTTAATGCAAAAAATACTCATTGACATTCAAAAACTATCAAAAAACTATCTCGTGGGGAAAAAAATCCTCCGCGCAGTCAACAACCTCTCCTTCTCTATTTACTCTGGAGAAACTTTAGGCCTTGTAGGAGAAAGTGGAAGTGGTAAATCTACTCTGGGCCGTCTTCTGCTTCGTTTAGTTACCCCCTCATCCGGAAAAATCTTTTTTGAGGGAGAAGAGCTCTTAAAACTCTCACCACAAGAGATGAAAAAGATGCGTCGCAAGATGCAGATGATCTTTCAAGATCCCTATAACTCCCTTGATCCTCATATGAAAATTCGCACTATTCTTGCAGAACCTTTTCATATCCATAAAGTTGCAAAAGGAATTGCTCTAGAAAAAGAGATCTCTCAACTGCTTCAACTAGTCGGTTTAGAAGAGGAGCATAAAGAACGTTTTCCCCATGAATTTAGCGGAGGACAAAGACAGCGCATAGCCATTGCACGTGCACTTTCTCTTCGTCCACAATTTATCGTATGTGACGAACCTATCTCTTCTCTAGATGTCACCATTCAAGCACAGATTATTCATCTTCTCAAACAGTTACAAACAGAGAAGCATTTAACTTATCTATTTATTTCTCATGATCTTGCAGCCGTTAAATCTCTAGCTACCCGTTTAGCAGTTATGTATTTAGGAGAGTTTATGGAGTTAGGACCGAGCGAAGAAATATATAAAAATCCCCTTCATCCTTATACACAAGCGCTCTTATCAGCTGTTGCGATACCAGATCCTATTTTAGAGAAAAAAAGGGAGCGCATTTTTTTAAAGAGCGAGATTCCCAATCCCTTAGATCCCCCTAAGGGTTGTCCTTTTTCTAGTCGTTGTCCTTTAGCTATTGACACCTGTTATACGACACATCCCGAGTGGCGAGAAATTTCCCCCGCTCATTTTATCGCCTGTCATCGACGATAGCCACCCCAATAGCGTGGATATCCTTGGTTTCTTGGGGGATAATAATAATACCCATAATTGTAAGGATAGGAATATCCATAATTATAATAATAGTTTTGCTGCCTGCAGGGGCAATCTTTCGCACATGTCCCCATTTGACAAGGACAAGCGCTTGATTGACACCCATTTTTCTCTGCAAGAAGAGGAGATGCAGAAAAGATAGCAGCGATTGCTGCACAGGTAACTACTAGTGATTGTAAATATTTAACCATTTTTTTCCCTATAATTGTATCCATTTCCTCTTTCATAATAGGAACCTCTCTCCTCTACTGAATTTGTGTTATAACTCTCGGGAAAGTAGAAGTAGTTATAGGAATCATCATAATTGTTAGAATAGGGATCTGTGGAATAGTCATTCAAAGTAGGATCTGATTCTACTGATAGAAGAGGAGTTGCTATTATAATAAGAGCAGCCGCGAACTTAAACATACAAAATAACCAAAAATCTGTAACTATTTTTAGTATATCAAACAGTTTATTAATTAAAATACTTTTTTTTAATTACTCCCATCAAGAGTCTCATTTTTATCTTGCATTTTTTTCCGCGCACACGTTAAGTTATCCCCTTCGTATAATTTTTACAAACAGGTGATGTTATGGCTAGCTACCCCCTCTTTTTAGAAGCAAGCAGAGGAGCTCCTACTGATCAGGATCCCTCTACGGTTGTAACAGAAGTTGAGCAGAGGATAGGTTCAGTGATTGCACACCTCTTACAAACAAGAGAGAAGCTAGCAGAGGCTCTACGCGCTATGCCCGAACAACAGCATCCACTCCAAGCTATACAACAAGAATGGGATGCGGACATACGAGAGTTGAAAACTGTACAAGTAGCACTTCAAACTCTTTCAGTAGAAAGGCCTCTGGTAATCGCTTTCCACCTTCCCGAATCAGCATTTGGCAGAGCCGACTGGGCTCGTTCTTTTAAAGTAGACATAGGAGAAGAGCCGCCCTTTCCCCCTTATATGAAGGCTCTTTTACTTCGTCCTTGTTCTATTTGGAGAGGACAACTTGTACAAGAGACATTCCGGCCTGTGCTGATTCCTGCAACAGTAAATGGAAAACCTCTTACTCTTCGAACATTGGGAGAACTTATGCAACTCCTTTATTTTCCTAAGTCTGAGAATGGTTATAAAAATGGATGCGGATGGGGTTCTGTAGCAGGTGGAGATACACCTATTGCTCGCTCTTATTGGGTAATGATGTCTAGGGAGCTTATTCCAGGTAGCGAGAAAGAAAGTTACAGCGCCCAGCAAATACGGGTTACTACTCTCGGTAAGAATTATCACATCCCTCGCCTATTGGAAGCAGTGGTTTGTATTTTTGCGGAATATGCACGTTCTGGAAGACAACTATTTAGTGAACCCACCTATACACGTTGTGAAGAGGCGATTCTAAACTATCCAGTCATTGTTGGAGGCTTTAGTTCTAATGGCCTCGACATCGACTTGAACCGCAACCCTTCCGACGGCGGCACCTACGGCGCTGCTTGTGTCCTGCGGCAGTTCTATTGATACATCGAAATAGATCAGAAAAGAAAAAGGTTTTTCCCAAAGTTCCAAAATGCTATAACCAGGCCTCTTGATCTTGATCACACTCTAAAGCCTACTGTTGTTTATGGAAATTCCGCATATTCTAGAAGAGCTTGCTTACGATATGGGAGAACTTCCACGAGATGCCATCGAAGCTGCCATCACAAAAAAAGAACAGATTACACCCTATCTTCTTGATATACTAAAAGATGCAATAGAAAGAGTCGATGAGATTGTAGAAGATGATAATTATCAAGGGCATCTCTACGCCATGTATCTTTTAGCGCAATTCAGAGAGGAGGCGGCCTTTCCATTTATTCTTGAGCTGATCTCTTTTCCTGGGGATATTCCACATGCAATTGCAGGAGATGTGTTAACAGAGGATATCAGCCGTATATTAGCAAGTGTTTGTGGAAAAAAAACAGCTGCTCTAGAACGGATGATAGAAAATTCTACGCTCAATGAATATGTGAGATGCGCCTGTCTTTCAAGTCTTGTGACTCTGGTGGGAGTGAAACATGTTGCTCGAAGTGAAGTAGTCTCCTACTTTAAAAGCTTATTTCGAGAAAAAATTGAAAAGGTTCCCTCTCTGGTCTGGAATCATCTCGTGATGAGTGCGTGTCTGCTTTATCCAGATGAAATTTATGAGGAGATCAGTCACGCATTCTATGATCGACTGATAGATCCTACCTATATCTCTCTTTCTGACGTCACTACAATTTTATCTGAGAAAAAAGAGAGCCATCTTTTTCAATTACACCAAAATAGTGAACTCATAGAGGATACGGTCAGTGAAATGGAAAAGTGGTTAACAAATATGAGTTTTGAAGTGTGAAGCGTTCTCTGATTCTCCTCACCCTTTTTCTTATGGGATTTCTCATCTGGATCTGTCCGGAGCCAGTGGGTGTCTCTCTAAAAGCATGGCATCTATTTGCTATTTTCATCACAACTATTTTTGGAATTATCTTAAAGCCCCTTCCTCTTGGAGGAATTGTGCTGATTTCCCTTGCTGTTTCTACTCTTACACATACACTCACTTTAGAGGAGGCTCTTTCTGGCTTTCAAAGTCATGTTGCCTGGCTTGTTCTTTTTGCCTTTTTCATCGCTAGAGCCTTTATTAAAACAGGATTAGGCAGTAGAATCGCCTATTACTTCATCTCGATTTTTGGCAAAAAGACTTTGGGATTAAGTTATAGCATTCTCTTAAGTGATGTGCTTCTTGCTCCTGCGATTCCGAGTGTGACTGCCCGCTCAGGAGGGATTATTTTTCCTATTGTTCAAGGGTTGGCCAAATCCTTTGGAAGTGATCCCCATTTAGGAACTGAAAAAAGGGTAGGTTCTTTTCTGATGAAGGTGGCCTATCAAGGTTCTGTTATTTCAAGCACAATGTTTTTGACAGCGATGGCGGCAAACCCCTTTTTGGCAGGTCTGGCTGAGGAGGCGGGCTATCATTTGTCGTGGGGGACCTGGGCTTTGGGAGCTCTTCTTCCTGGGATCTTGAGTTTGATCTTCATGCCCTGGTTAGTTTATAAAATATATCCCCCTGTTATCAAAGAGTCTATGGATGCTGTTTTCCATGCTCGAGAGAAACTTGCTGAGATGGGAAAATTAGATAGAAGAGAGTGGTTTATGATGATCATTCTTATTTTAATGATTTTGCTGTGGATTTTTGGGGGTTTTTTCTCTCTTCATGCGACGGTTACTGCTCTTTTAGGTGTGGCTCTTCTTTTGATTACGGACATTTTGAGTTGGAAGGAGATGACAGCGGAGGAGACCGGTTGGGATACCTTCTTTTGGTTTGCAGCGCTTATTATGATGGCAAGTGCTCTGAATCGATTTGGCTTTATTTCCTGGTTAAGCGGTCAGGTGATTGGGATGGTGGGGGGGATGGAGTGGCCTGTGGCCTTTATTATTTTAGAGATCGTCTATTTTTATACTCACTATTTTTTTGCAAGCAGCACTGCGCATGTGGGGGCGATGTTTCCCGCTTTTTTTATGATGGCGATAGGGCTTGGGACTCCCCCCTCACTAGCCCTTCTTGTTTTTGCTTTTTCTAGCAGTCTTTTTGGTGGTCTGACGCATTATGGGAGCAGTGCGGCGCCCCTCTTTTTTGGCTCAGGTTATGTAGATGTCAAGGCGTGGTGGAGGATTGGTTTTTTTGTCAGTTTATTAAATATCTTTTTCTGGTTAGTGATTGGTCCTTTTTGGTGGAAGCTTTTCCATCTGTGGTAAAGGAACCGCAGTGCCTGCGGGAAACATAGCTAGTCATCCATGAGCTTGAAAAACTTACAGCGACGATTAATTTGTAAAAGTTACCGCAGGTACTGCGGGTCGATTTAATTAGGCCTGGTCTAGAAAGAGCAGCTCCCCACCCTCAATGCATTTAAACTCAATGGTAGACTCATTGATCAGAGAAGCCCCATCCCCTGCTTCCAAAAGTAGATCCTGAACAAAAAATTTGCCCGAAATCACCTGTACCCAATAATATCTGTCTTCTAAAGCAGGAAAAGCAATGACCTCTTTTTCCTCCAATAGCGTCGTATAAAGATCAAAATCCTGATGAACCCTCAAAGACCCCTCTCGACCATTATTTGAAATCAATAAACGCCACTGCCCCCACTTGGCAGCCGAAGAAAAAAGCTTCTGTGCATAGGTTGCCTCTCCACCAAATTGCTCAGGCTCTACCCAAATTTGTATAAAATGCACAGGTAAATGTTGTGACAAATTATACTCATTATGAGTAATCCCAGTTCCTGCACTCAATAATTGCACCTCACCTGGCCTAATCACCCCTGTTCTACCTGCATTATCCTGGTATTCCAAAATTCCTTCCAAAACATAAGTAATCAGCTCAATCTCTTTATGAAAGTGAGCCCCATACCCCTTGCCTCCTTGCAAAATCTCCTCATTAATCACACGGACAGAGTGGTATCCTAAAAATTGAGGATCATAATAGGTATCGAAAGAAAAGGTATGATAGGTTTGAAGCCATCCCTTATTCTCATACCCTCTCTCTAAGGAACGGCGTATGTGTATCATGTTTTAGCTAAAAGATGATTGAGTTGCTCAATCACAACCGTGTAAGGAGGCTCGTTGGTGATCTCTTTCACAAGATGTACTTGACGCAACACCATTTTATGATCACAAAGAAAGACCGCGCGCGCTAAAAGACCAAGCTCCTTGATCTCTAATCCTAATTTATGTGCAAAATCTTTATATTTAAAATCAGAGAGGGTCACCATATTCTTGATCCCCTCTTGTCCACACCATCTTTTTTGCGCAAAAGGAAGATCCATACTTACGATGATGAGTTGCACTTTGCTTTCAAATTTAGCCACTTCCATATGAAAACGGCGCCCCTCCTTTTGACATACTTCTGTATCCAAAGAGGGAACACTCAAAATCAGAAGAGGCTTGCCCTGCAAAGAGGATAACTTGATAGACTGCATCTCCTGATTGACCAATGTGCACTCCGGAAATTTTTCCCCCACCTTAGGCAAACCACCTGATAACGTTAGGGCAGCTCCCTTAAAAGTCACCTGTTCTGTCATCACTTTTCTCCGAAAAAAGATTAACGTCAGTATAATTTAAGGAATGTCTAGAAAATGCTGAGAAGGCATTGAGCAGATTACGAGATCCTATTCGAAGCAAATCCCCTCAATGGGGCTTTGCGAGAATTGGATCGCGTGAGATGCTCTATGACTTACAGCAGATTCAGACGTTCCTTAAATTATACTGACGTAAGATTAAGGTTTACTCTATTTCAAAATCGATTATGATACAAACATGAAAAATATAACCCTAAGTTTATACGCCCTTCTGATCACTATCTCCCCCATTTATGGGGAAAACAATCCCCCTCCATCCAATCAGGTTTATGTAGTTAAAGATTATGCACATCTTCTGGGCATGCCAGGCTTTAGCGATCAGGCTCTCAATATCCATTTTAAGCTCTATCAGGGATATGTCACGAATACCAATCTTCTGCTGGATATTTTGAAACAGTATGCAACTGATAAAAAAGAACAAACTCCTCAATATTCTGAAATTAAAAGACGGTTAATGTGGGAATTCGATGGCATGCGCCTTCATGAAAACTATTTCGCCAATTTAGGGGGAAAGGGCTCTCAAATGAATCTAAGCGGCCCTCTTTACAGGCAAATTGAAAATGATTTTGGGTCGTTTGAAGCTTGGAAAAAAGATTTTATTGCAACAGGTGCTATGCGGGGGATTGGTTGGGCCATTCTCTATTATGATCCTCTCAGTCAACGGCTGATTAATACCTGGATCAATGAGCATGATACGGGCCATCTCGCAGGAGGTCATCCTCTTTTGATTATGGATGTTTTTGAACATGCTTATCTCATCGATTATGGAATTGATCGCAAACGTTATATGGAGGCTTTTTTCGAAAATATCAACTGGCCTGTTGTGGAAAGTAGATTCAAATGGAACAACTAAAAAGAGGAGGACTTTCTACTCTTGAGATTCCTGGAGAACCTGCTGGGCCCACTTTTATTATTTTCCACGGATTTGGCGCAGATGCTTATGATCTTAGCTCTCTGCATTCTCTTTATGAGGGAGCTCCTAAAGCGCACTGGATTTTTCCTCAGGGTCCTTTAGAAATTCCCTTCTCTCCTCATTATACCGGACGCGCCTGGTTTCCCATTGATATAGAAGGTATTCAGAAAGCTATGAGAAAAGAGGATTTAGCCTCTGTGGTGCAAGCTTTTCCGACCGATCTTACCGAGGTGAGAGAAAAGGTGGAGATGCTTATTGCGGAACTCAACATTCCGCGATCCAAAATGATTTTTGGGGGTTTTAGTCAGGGGGCAATTCTTGCTGTTGACATTGCTCTCCACTCTCTTACGCGCTCCGCTGGACTTCTGCTTTTTTCTGGAATTGCTATCCATGCAGAGCGGTGGAAAAAACTGCTCCCCTCTCATCGAGGGACCCCCTTTTTTCAGAGCCATGGAAGGGAGGATCCTCTTCTCCCCTTTTCGCAGGCGCAAGCTCTGGAGAGGCTTCTTGTGGAGGGGGGATTCCAAGGCAAACTCCATGCCTTTCAAGGGGGGCATGAGATTCCCTCCCCCATTCTGCGAGAGGCCTCTACCTTCCTAAAACTCTCTCTAGACAGAGGCTTAGCTTAAGCGAACGCTCAAAGGCAACTTGTGCCTGCAAAATACTCTTCTGTAACTCCTCTAACGGAAAAAAAGGCGCCTCTTTCAACTCCTTTTGATAGTCAAGAAAATGGAGCTGCTCTGGCTTGGCTATCTCTAAAAAAGCTCGATCTCGAAACCAGAACAAAATCGTCTCAAAAAGAGTAGTGACCCGCCCCTGATACTCCAAAACCTCCTCAGATTCACAGAGAGCTGCCACCTTTTCCAACTTCTCAAAGGAAAAATCCCCCTCCGCAAGAAAATTCACAAACTCCTTTTTAAGAGGTAACTCCTCATTTTCTACACCAGATGCAATAAAACGGTGACAACGTGAACGCAGAGTGGCAAGAATTCTATCTGGATAGTTTGTTGTCAAAATAATCACACTACGAGCAGGGGGCTCCTCAACCACTTTTAATAAAGCGTTCGCAGAGGGGGGTAACATCCTATCCGCCTCTTGAAAAATCACCACCTTCCAGGGGGCGCAATAGGGAGCTAAGATGAGCTCTTGTATGACAAGTTTTACTGTTTGAATAGGATGCATTCCAAGCTTCCCTTCAGGATGATAGATGTGAACATCAGGATGCCCCTCTGATGCGTCTCCTCCAACGAGTTGATAAGCCCAGGCAGATGCCTCAGAAAATGCTTTTTTCCCTACTAACAAAATGGCATGAGGAATTTTATCTACAGGAATCTTCATAAAATAGATTGTAAAATTTCTAGGGCTTGAAAGAAAACAACATCTGAGGGCAATGAGGCATCTATCACCTGTATACGCTCAGGATATTGATCGGCAAGATGTAAAAATCCCTGCCTCACCTCTTGATGAAATTGAAGCTGCTCTCTTTCTAAACGGTCAAAAGATTTACCCTCTCTTTTGCGCCGCTGAAGCCCCTCTTTCGGATCCAAATCTAATAAAAGCGTTTTCTGAGGTTCTATGAGCCCCTCACAGACTAAATGGCAAAGTTGTGTGACATAGTGAGCCCCTAAATGGCGCGCATAGCCCTGGTAGGCTATTGTCGAGTCATTAAATCTCTCACAAATGACAAAAAAGCCTTGACGCAAGGCGGGAAGTATCTTTTCCTCCACATGCTGCATCCTTGATGCAAGAAAAAGAAGAAGCTCACTCCTTTCTCCTATCTTAAATGCGGATAACTTCTTTGGATGGAGAAGCAGATCACGCACATGCTCTGAAAGAGGGGTTCCTCCAGGCTCGCGTGTATGCATAACCTCTACTCCCCTCTTTCTCAACTCCTCCTCCAAACGAGAGGCAAGGGTCGATTTTCCACATCCCTCCCCCCCCCTCAATCGTTAGAAAGATCCCCTCATAGGGTTTGAGTTGCTTGTGTTCCATCTTCCCCTATCTCTTCCTCTCCAATCTCTCCTTGAGATAATTTCTCAATCGCTAAAAGAACATCTCCCTCTCGCAAATTGACAAGTTTAACCCCTTGCGTTGATCGTCCCATCACACGTAAATCACTCATGCTAATACGGACTGTCTGTCCCTGTGAGGTCATCATCACAAGTCCATCTTGATCGGTCACAGAGACCGCTCCTACTACATTTCCATTACGCTCACTTGTGATAATCGATCTCACTCCCACTCCACCCCTATTCGTTTGACGAAACTCTCCAACTGCAGAACGTTTTCCAAAACCATTTTCACAAACAACTAAAACGCTCTCCTCTTCTGTATGAACAGCTTCACAACCAACCACTCGATCTGAAGTATCCTTTAAAGAGACCCCCCTGACTCCCCGAGCAGCTCTTCCCATCGCACGTACTCGATGGTGATCAAAACGCACCGCCATCCCATGGTAGGTGAAAAGCATCATCTGCTCATTGCCCCCCACAATACGCGCCGCAATCAACTCATCCTCAGGATCAATCTCCAAAGCCCTGATCCCTCGACTACGCGGATGACTAAATGCAGAAAGTTCTGTTTTCTTTACCACTCCGTTTTTA
>JABDCM010000001.1 GCA_013288105.1 Chlamydiota bacterium | reverse complement strand
CTCCGACTTGATTACAATAAAGAAGTGGGCATTTGAGAGTACGCGCAGCTTTTTGACACACAGTTAAACGGGTGGTATGCCGTGCAAGGAAATAGGGGGAGGCTGCAAGATTAATCAGAAGATCAGGAGCTCCCTCTTTTAGCTCTAAAACGGGATCTCGAACATATTTTGTCTCCTCGACACTCTCTGCGTGTTGCCAAATATCCTCACAGATTGTCACCCCTATGCGTTTACCCTTAATGGTCCATACCTTGTTCTGAGAGGCGGGTTCAAAATAACGTCTTTCTGAAAAAACATCATAGGTCGGTAAGAGAGTCTTGTCCTGAAATCCAATGAACTCCCCATTTTCTAATAAGAGCGCTGAATTATAAAGCCCTTTTTCCTTTCCTGGATTTTCTCGAACACATCCCACAATCACTGCCAGTCCATAAGTGGCAGGGATAATGTATTGTAACTGCTCGACTAATGCTTTGATAAAGGAGGGAAGCAAAAGAAGATCTTGAGGGGGATAACCCAAAAGAGCCATTTCTGGAAAAACCACGATATCAGCTCTCTCTTCTCGTGCTTTTTCAATATATTCCAGAATTTTCTTGCGATTATCGGAAAGAGCCCCCACCAGGGGATTAATCTGGGCAAGAGCTACACGCATTTTTAGCTCCCAAAATCATCGAGTACAACATTTTCTCTAGGAACGCCATAATCATCTAATAGTTTCAAAATACTCGAATTATGCAGAGGGGGACCACAAACATAGTACAAATATTCCTCTGGCTCCTCCAAATGACCTAGTTGACCCTGTTCAAAAGCTCTAAAAAGAAAATTTGTTTTTAAGGGATCTGAGGGGGGCCAGCCTGCTTGGATATCCTCAGGCAAGGGCTCTGAAAGAACTAGATGGTAGCGAAAATTTTCAAAGAGACGATCCAGCTCCTCATATTCTTCCTGATAGATATTTTCTTTCAAAGAACGTGCCCCATACCAGAGATCCACCGACCGCTTTGTCTTCTCCGTTTTGAAGAGATGTAAAATATGACTTCTGCCGAAAGAGGAACCTGCTCCCCCAATCAGGAAAATCAGAGGACGCGCATCTTCTATCATAAAGGATTCTCCAAAAGGACCAGACAAGCTTATCTGATCTCCTGGTTTCAATCCAAATGTATAACTGGAACAAATGCCCCACGGAAGATGCTCTATCATCTCCCCTTTAATGAAGGGGGGAGTGGCAATCCGGATATTAAATTTCAAGATTCTTCCCTCGGCAGGATAGGAGGCCATGGAGTAGGCTCTAATCACCTCATGTGGAGAGAGATGGGTAAAATCTATCGTTCTACCAAAAAGTTTGAATTTTTCCCAATCTGGCCAATACTTTAGAGCCATGGTCTCTTTCCACCTCTCTGTATCCGTTTTGAAAGGGGGAACATGAAATTGAAGATAGCCTCCTGATTTATAGGGAACCTCTTCTCCTTCAGGAATTTCTACAACAAGCTCTTTAATAAAGGTGGCAACATTTTCATTGCTGATGACAGTACCCGTCCACTCTTTTACTTTGAGATAGCTCTCTTCGATGTGAAGATGAAGATCGCTTTTTATTTTAAATTGGCAAGAGAGGCGCCACCCCTCATTGAGCTGTTTTTTATTAAAAGTGCCCTTGTCGGTTTCTAAGGCCTCCCCTGCTCCCTCTATAATTTGTACACGACACTGTTTGCATGTAGCTTTTCCTCCACATGGGGAGGGGATAGCTATCCCCTCTTGGGAAAGGGCGGATAAAAGAGTTTGTCCTCCGGGGACTGTCTTTGAAAGAGTTGAGTCTTCGTTGATCGAGATTTTACAAGGAGCAGTTCTTACCAGCTTTTTTTTAGTATAGAGGATCATTGTTGTTAAAATAAGGCCGATTGCCACAAAAGCGGAGATGGCAACCAGCACAACAACAAGGCCGGCAAAAATCGCATCATTCATCATGAGATTTATTTTTGAACAACTTCCCCTTCGCTTGCCTCTTCTTTGGATTTTACTTCGGTGATCGCACCTTTAAGAAATTCAATTTTTGAACCATCGACCATGTTAACGATCACGGTGGCCTCTTTGATCTTATCCACTGTTCCTACGATTCCCATAGCGGTGATTATATCCCCTTTTTTCATGGAATTTCTTCGAGCTTCCATGGTTTTGCGTCTTTTTTGCTCAGGGCGCCATAGGATAAGGTAAAAGAAAACGATTGCGATGGCAATCATGATTAAGGTTTGCCAAAAAGAGCCTTGAGCACGCACGGCCGGCGCTTCATCTTGCGCATAAAGGCCAGAGGTGAAGAAGGAGAGGACTAACAGACTAAATAGACGGAACATGGTTCAAATCTCCAATGATTAGATAATAAAGGCTTGAGAGTAGCAAAAAAAAACCATCGATGCAAGAGTTCTATTCAGCGCACAAGCAAAACGATGTTTTCAACATGAGGAGTATGGGGAAATTGATCAATAGGATGGACAAGAGCAAGCCGGTACCCCCCCTCCTCTTTTAAAATCTGGCAATTTTCCACCTGTGTCTTTGGATTGCAGGAAACATAAACTATTTTTGGAATTGCGAGAGAGAGGATCTCTTGAAGAGCTTTGGGCGCAAGGCCTGCTCGTGGTGGATCGATAATCATGCAGTGGGACTCAAAAGAGTTCTTTTTCAAAAGCGCCCCCACATCTCCCTCAAACACTTCCATATTAGAGACCTGATTAAGAGAGATATTTTCATGTGCATTTTTTACAGAAGTAGCATTCATTTCTATCCCCCATACTTTGGAGAGATGAGGAGAGGCAAAGATCCCAAATCCTCCTGCTCCGCAATATAAATCTAATAGACTATCCCCTTTTTTAAGTTCTGCATAAGTAAGTGCGGTTTGATAGATAACTTCTGCCTGTTTTGTATTGGGTTGAAAAAAATCTTGAGAACCTATTTTGAAGATCCATTTTCTCCCGGAATCATCATGGAGAATTTCATGAATATGATCTTTACCATAAAGAAGCTCCTCTTCAAAACGGGTAGCCGTTTTTTTTGCAAGATACTGGGTTCTTAAAATGATCGAGGAAAAGGGGTGGGAAGAGAGGATGACTTGAGTCAGCTCCTCTTTTTGAAGAGAGGTTAACTGGTACTCTGGATCTCCAGAAACGGTAAAAACAGCCATTTTTTCTTGAGTATGCATCCCCTCTCTCAAGGTCAGCGTCCGAAAAGTGCCCCTATTAGAAAGGGGGTGATAGGCATAGAGAACGCTTGTTTGCCACCATGTGCGCACAGCTTGCAAAGTATCCATCATCCAAGGATTTGTAAGGAGACATTGATGCAAATCTACCCCTCCCCATTTTTTTCCTTTTTGAGAAAAACCTACCCTCTTTTCCCCAGTTTTCTTCTGAAAAAAAGAAAAATCCATCCGATTGCGGTATCTCCAAGGAGAGTGACAGCCAATAATGGGTCTTACCTCTCCTCCTATGGAATCAAATAGAGTACGGACATAAGACTCTTTGTGAAAAAGTTGCTCATCATAAGGCACATTTTGAAAACGGCACCCCCCACATGTCCCAAAATGGATACAGGGCGCCTCACTCGTTTGAGAATAGAAGGAGAGATTCATGGAGGAAAGAATAGCAGAAAAGAGAAAAGAAAAGGGAGGAGTTTTCGTTATACACGGCCCTCCCCCCTTATTTTTTTCACACGAGAATTAAAAGCTATTTCGATTTCTTAGGTAATTTCGCGGTTGCTCTTTTTTTTGCTGATCCTTTCGAGGATTTCTTTGCACTCTTAGCAGACTTATGTGAGGCAGATCCTTTAGCTTTTGCTTTTGCTTTTCCAGCAGACTTCGCTGCATGTTTTACAGCAGGTTTGGAAGCTTTACCTTTTTTCCCACCACTCTTTTTCGATCCCCCTGATTTATCAGCTTGAATAGACTCTTTACGATAAACCTTTGCGACTTTCTCGAAACGAATAGTTGATGTGCGCACTCTTTGAGAGGCAGCTTTGTTACCTGCTTCAGCTTTATCCAGGTCACCCTGAATGCTTTCTAGCAGAGTTTTTAATGTTTTATATGAGTCTTTGAGAGACATTTTAGAGAATCCTCCATAAAATAATGAAATACAACTACCTCTTTAATTATTCCCTTTGCAGATATTCTGCAACCCTTTTTATAGAAATTTTCTTCAACTTCACTAAAATGTTTCTATCTGCGAGTATCTTTTTTGTGATCTCTTCTATCAAACGGCTCCTTGTCCTTGCATTTTTTTTCCTCTGTTGTTCCTCTTTTTTTGGAAAAGATGAGGAAAAACAGATCCAAAAACTTCATCAAAATGCAGAAAGGGCCATGCAAAGTGGGGATTTTGAGGCTGCCAAAAAAGCCTATGAGGATCTTTTGGGACGTGTGGATGTGGTTGCATCCAACAAATACCGTATTGATTGGATAACCTATGTGGATACTATCCTAAGACTTGCTGAAGCTGAAGAAAAACTGGGACACAAGGAGAGAGGTGCGCAGAGACTTTCTCAGCTGCTCTTACGTCAACTTCCTGCCGAGTTAATTCCTCGTGTGCAATTGGCGCGCGCACGCCTCCGTTCCCCACAAGAGGCTTTTCAAGAAATGAAATTGACCGCCTCTTTTTTTCCTCAAGAGTATTGGGAAAAAGAGACCCGTTCTTTGTACCAGGCTCTAGAATATTCACTGAACGAAACTTATGATGCTCTTCTCAAAAAAGCTAAGAGATTTATGGTTTGTGGCTTATATGGGGAGGCTATTCCTCTTTATAGACAAGCTTTAGAAGCTATTGAGAAGGGTTTTTATCCAAAAGCCTCTCTTGCGCATTCTACGATTGAAAAGAAAGTGCGCTATAGACTGGCTGAAAGCTACTATTTACAAGCACAATATGGAAAGGCGATCTCTTTAATTTTTTTTGCAGATAAACCTGAAGATCGGATTGATCGGGAGATGCTTTATCTGGCAGCGATGGTTTATAAAGAAGAACATGAGTTTGAAAAAGCTTTAGAATGCTTTGAAAAATATTCCCATTCAGGAGGTCATACCGATTTAGATCACTTTGAGGAGGCTCTTTTTGAGATGGGCATCCATTTTTTTCAAAATCAGAATGACCATAAAGCACAAAGCTATTTTGAAAGAATCCTCTCCGAATCGGTTCGCACAGGAAAGCTTGCGACCCTTTCTGCAATTTATCTCTCTCGCATCTACTTAAAAGATAAAAAATATCAGATGGCAGAGGAGCTTCTCTCTCCTTTGATCGCCTCTTTATCTGTTCACGATCCTCTCCGTTATGAGGTTTTTTTTCTTAGGGGCGAGATTGCCTATCAACGGATGAAATTCCAAGAGGCCTCCTCCTATTTTGAGGAGTCGCTCTTTCAAAATTATCTGTCCAGTGCATGGAAGGGCAGAGCGCTTTTACATTGGGGAAGCTGTTTTGTCAAATTAGCAGAACAGTCTGAAACAGCTGTTGAGTGTTTGAAACGGGCAGAAGCGATTTTCTTATGTCTTTTGCAATCTCAAACTTCAGAAAAAGAGGAGGGCATCCTCGCTTTATGTCGCCTTTTTTTGATCAGAAATGAAAAAGAGGATGTAGAAAAAGCGAAGAAATATTTAAGTGCAAGATCCTCTTTTTCTCTTGCTTTTCAACATGAAGCGCTCCTTCTTTTGACAGAAATTGAGGAGGGGGCAGATCTCAAAGAGGCTCTTTTTGAACAGGCACAACAAACTGAATTTCAGTCACTAGAAAACTATTCGAAAGGTTGGTACTTGCATGGATTTTTTCATTTTCAAGAGGCTTTGAAATCCAAAAACAATAAAATCCATTTGAAAAAGGCACTATTTTCTCTTGAAAAAGCTTTTGATTTGGAAAAAAGAAATAATCGAGAAAGAGCCGCTCACATTCTGAAATGGGAGGCGAAAGTTAACTATTACGAGCAAGCTCTTTACCCCTCCTTTCTCCTCGTAGAAAAGTTATTGAATGAATTTGATGAAAGAGAGTCAGAAAGAGAGGAGACTCTCTACCTTAAAGGATTAATTGCCTCTCAGCTCGATCCCTCCTATTTTTCAACTGCCCAAGAGTCTCTCCAAAAACTTTGTCTCTCCTATCCCAAGGGGAAATATACAGATGCGGCCTATTTTGTCTTAGGGGTCCTCTATTTCAACCATCATCGGTTCTTAGAAGCCAAAGAGAGTTTCCTCTCTTTAATCCATTCTTTTCCCCAATCGCCCTATATGGATGAGAGTCTTTTCTGGACCGCAGAGGCGGCCGAAAAATTGAAGGAAAATGGTTCTTATTGGCGTCAAATGGTTTATCAAAAATACCCCTCCTCTCCTTATGCTCCAGAGGCCTATTTTCGTCTATTTAGCGAGAAAGATTATAGGAAAGGGGAGGAGGAGGCCATCAAACATTTAGAAAAATTCCCTCTTTTATTTCCTCAATCTCCCCTGATCATGACAGTCTATTATCTGATGGGAAAACAGGAGACCTCTTTTGAAAAAGCTCAAGAGGCCTATGAGAAGGGGCTTGCTTTATTTGGAGGAGAAGAAAGGTATCTTTTATTACATTATCAAATGCAAAATGCGTTAGCCTCTCTTTATCTGAATCATGATGTGGAGATTGAAAAAGCAGTTCTTCTTCTTCAGAAAATTGATACTGACATCGGGAGCAACCCCTCCCCTCTTTACCAAACTTTATGGGAAGAGAGTGTATATGCCTTAGTACAATGTAATCTGAAGCTAGGCAGAGACACTCTTGCCCAAGAGCTACTGATGAAATTGATTGCCTATTACAAACAGCAGGGAATACGAGAGGGATATTATTTTTCTTTAGTATGGAGAGATCAGGGAAAACTTGCCTTAAAATGTCAAGATTTTGAAACAGCTCTTCACTGTTTTGAAATTTCTGAAGTCACGGGGAAAGAATATCTTACCGATGAAAAGCTGCTGACTCTTCTCTTATTAAAAAGTGAGGTACATCGAGGAAAGATGGAGTATGATATAGCCATGCGTTTTCTTTCTAAAGCCATCAATGCGGATGTAGCCTCACCGTTGCGTTTAAAAGCTATGTATTTAAGAGCTGAACTTTATGAACTTCAAGATCGTCCAGAGCTTGCGACCCGCCAATTGGAGGCTCTTGCCAAAAAAGGGGGCGAGTGGGCCGCTCTTGCCAATGAAAAATTGAGGAGACAGTATGGTTATATTATTGAATAGTTATTTAGCATCTATTTGGGGTGGATATATTTTTCGCTATTTTTCTGAGGGAAATTCTATTCTTTTGATCATTGCTTTTTGTTCTATTGTTGCCATGACGGTCTTTTGTGAACGTTTTTTGTACTTGAAAAAATCGGAGATTGATACCAACACATTTATCATCCGTTTGAGGGAGGCCATTCAAGAGGGAAATATGATAGATGCTCTTGCAATCTGTGAGGAGACTCCTGGGGCTATTTCTGCGATTATCAGAGCAGGACTTTTAAAGCATGACCGACCCAAAGATCAGATTGAGGCTAGCATGGAAATTACAGGAACAAGTGAGATTGCGAAACTTGAAAAAAACGCGAAAATTCTCTCGGTGATTGCACATATCACTCCCCTTATAGGCTTACTGGGGACAGTTTTGGGATTTATTCAGACTTTTTCCGAAATGAGAGCCTCAGGACTTATGGATATTTCCACAACAAAAGTGGGAGAGGGGATGGAATATGCACTTGTGACAACAGCGGCGGGGCTTGTTGTTGCGATTCCCACGATTGTGGCGTACAATTATTTAGTCAGTCGAGTGAAAAGCTTTGTTTTAGAAATACAGCTCACCTCCTCTGAAATTGTGGATTTATTGCAGTGAAGTTCAAAAGTTCCTTAGAGCCTACAAATGCCCTGATCGACCTCACACCGCTTGTCGATGTGATTTTTTTAATGCTGGTTTTTTTTCTGATTACCTCTGATATTTTACCTTTAAAATCTTTAAATATTGAAAATCCCTCTCTTGCATGCCCGTCCGCTCCACGTACTACGCAAATTTTAGTTGTTATGGACGCACAGAATGTGATTTATGTCGGGAGTAAAAAGGAGATTGTTGATTTAAGATCTTTTCGCACGAGTTTAGACTATGAAATTGAGAAAAGCTTGTGCATGCATCCTGCGGCTGATACAACCATTGTGCTCAGCATTGATCGTCGTGTAGAGTATGGGGATTTTTTACGTCTTTTTTCTGTAGCTCAAGAGGCGGGTCTCAAGCTTCGTTTAGTTTATAGTGATACAACAGAGTTATGCTTAGATTAGGAGATAGGGGAGATCTAACCTTTAGAAAGAGTGAGAAAAAGTTCTCATCAGAATTTCTTTTTGGTCTGGCATGTGCTCTTTCTATCCACGCTCTTCTCTTTTTTATGTTTCGCATTGCCTCTTCGCCAGATTTGGATGCCATTCCCCTCTTGCCCTCCACCTATGTCGAGATTGATCTAGGCACCCACCTCTCCCCTATTGCTATGGAAAAAGAGGTCTCTCTTTTAGAAAGGAACCTACATCCTGAGTTCCCCCTCTTTTCCTACTCCTCTTTTCAACCTCAAGAATTTTTGAATGTGGATATGACGATCTATTCAGATTTTCAGGAGATCACCTCTTACCATCTTTTGGATTTTTTTGAAGAGCAAGAGGATTTATGATTACCACTAATATTTCCAATATCTTTCTCATCTACTTGGGACTCTACCTATTTGTCTGTTTAGGTGCTTGGTTTTACTCCCATGTGAAACAGAAAAGAAAAACAGTCATGACCCCTCTACATGAGGTCCTCCATTGTGAATACTGCACCTCAGCATATCTTGTACGCGTGAGGCAGATAATCTCTCAATGTCCTCATTGTAAAAGTTTTAATAAAAAAAATACAAAATAATCGAAATATGATAAGGTTGCATCTATGAAAAGTATTTTGATTTTAGCTCTTTTGATGTCTACTTGTGTGGGATGCAGTAAGAAGTCCCCATCTCACAAGATGCAAGGTTGTGGTAGTCAGGAGTGTACATGTACACCAGACGGCCATTGTGGTTGTTATTCTAAGAAGGGGGAACAGCAGATGCCAACGGGTGGCAATCCCTCGTGCAAGTGTCCTTGCACCTCTAAACATTAGTTTAATTTAAGGAATGGCTAGAAGATGCTCATTGACTTACAAATGGAGCCGCAGTACCTGCGGTATTTACAAATAATCAAGATTAGATTTCTTTTTAGCATTTTAAGTCACTAAAATCCAAAAAGTTAAGTTATTTTTAAAAGTTACCGCAGGTACTGCGGGTCGATGGCTGTTGGGGCAAAGCGCAATCGCTGTAAACGAGCGAAGATCAGTGCTTTAGCACGGCGAGCGAGCGCACAGCGACCCGTAGGGCAGCAGTTGCGCACAGTCCCAATAGCCCTAGGGGAGCGGGGGGCTTGCCCCCGACAGGTATTATCCTTTCACTTGCGGAGCAAAGTGGATCGACGGGGTTTGGGGCGTAGCCCCATTACTAATGGAGTAACTCATTAAGTAACACCAACCTAATTTAAGGAATGGCTAGAAGATGCTGTACGTCATTGAGCAATTAAACTAGCACCTCTAAACATTAAGGGGTTGGTTCTGTTCAGTTTTTTGTTTGAAACGCTTGCCTAATGCATAAACAGATACAATCCAGCAGACCACAGCGACTAGAACGCATGGACTTAAGAAAGAGACAATGCCAAAAATGGAGCCATGCCCTACAAACTCAATGAGTCCAGCTTGAATCCACGAGGAGCCTGACTTGCCGAAACGGGCTGCAACAACATCAACCGCTGCCTTTCCTTTGACCTTAGACTCCTCATCAAGCGGAATATAAGCCATCTCCTTGGTCGTATCAAAAAGGCAATACTTCATAGATTTGCAGGCAATATTATGAGCAGCCCCACAGATCACCACAAGCATCAGCGAGCCCCCTCCGACCAAAAGAGGAACTCCAGAAAAACTAAAACGGGTAAAGTATAAGAGAAAAAAGATGACGCTTATAATCCCCAACATGATGGGGGTAAAAAGAGCCCCCCCCCTCCAACCAAATTTGCGAATCATATTCCCTCCTACAAAAAAGGCTAAAAAGAGGGAGACAAATCCAGTAATGGAGGAAACAATACCCATAAATGCTTGATAATCTCTAGCATTTGGATATTGAGTTTTTAAAATGGCTTTCCAGGTGACCTCTACCATATTCATAGAAAGGCTATACCCAATCACCATTAAAGCGATACACCCCAAATAGGGGGATCGGATCATGTAATGCAAACTCTCTTTCAAAGAGAGTTTTGTAGCTGGAGTCTGTTTTTTGGTAGCACTGCCTAAGGTAATGCGCCGATTGATCCACCAATAGCAGAATACAATCATGCAAGTCACGAGTGTTACAATCCCCATCAACCATTGAACTGTCAAAGCGAATTGATTATGGCTAAATTTTTGTGCATAATACCAGATAAGAGGGCCTGCTGCGATCACACCTAAATGGCCCCCTGCAGATAAGAGAGTATAGAAGCGAGAGGCTTCTGAAATGGTACTGATCTGGTTAGCAAATCCCCAAAAAAGAAGAGCGATGACCACTCCTCCCCATAGTTCTGCCATAAGAAAAAAGGCAGAATTCATCCAATAACGAAAAACAGAGACCCAATGAGCCCTCTCATGACCTAAAAAGTCAACGAGTCTATCTGCTATTTTATGGGGACATAACCACTCTTGATAGGGATAGAGAACAAAGCCATAAAGAGCAAAGAAGATCAAAAAAGGAGCAATCGTTGCATAGAAAAGGCGAGATTTCGAAAGATGATTACTTAATTTTGAGTAGCCTAACATAAAGAGGAAAGCGAAGAGAATAACCACCCATCCTTTGAGAACAGGAATCGCCTCGGCACCAGATGTGGTTACAGTGACTGTATCTTTTGTTGCATGGAGGACTGTATAGTTAAAAGAGACCCCGATTTTCATGAGAAGAAGGGGTAGAAGTTTCTTCGCTTCGTGTCCCTGGATAGGCCACAAACGGTTTCGCCATTTACTGAAGAAGGGTCTTTCGACTACATTATGCGAACTCATGGACATAGGAGATTATACGCATTTACTCTTAAAAACTCTACTTTATATTTTTTTTTGAAATCAAAAAATCTATAACATCTTTAGCCCGATGATCCCAAGTATGTTCTGTAAGGACCTTCTGCTGTCCAGCTAGGGCGATCTCCTTCCACGAGGAGAAGGCACCCTTTAAATCATGACTATATTCACCAAATCGGTAGGTAAGTATTTCCTTTCCAGGGACAAAATGATGATTTACAAATGCACTCTCTCCTGTCAAGACACAACAGCCTGAAAGAAGAGCATAAAAGAGCCTCTCATGCGCCCCCTTTTTGAAGGAGGGGGAACTATTAAGAACGATTTTAGTCTCTCGCATTTTTAGAAGCGTCTCCTCAAAAGAAATCGAAGAGTGAACGATTGCTTGAGGGCAGTACCTTTTCCAGGGCCCTGGCCCCCAAATATGAACCTCCTGATCTTGTATAGAACGGATGAGTTCGATACGATCTTTGCCTCTTATATAGAGTTCTATTTCTTGATAGTAATGTAAAAATTCCTCTTGATGGACACCTATTTCTTGAATGGCTTGATAAAGGGAGATTCCTTGTGGGGAAAGGACCCTTTCAGCCAGCGCGTACAGCCTCTCTTTTTTAGCCATGGGATAGCCTCTCCACCGCCTCTCACATGCATCTATATCTACACAGGAGCCGAAAAAAGCCACCTCATACGTTCTATGATCATGCGGTAGGGTAAGAATTTCTTTTTCTGCGGCATGAGGAAGAAAGAAGACAGAGTTAAAATTACGAGAGCGAACGAAGGCGCAGTTATCCTGATCGACGCAGGAGATCCATGAGTAGTTTCCCTCAAAATGGGGGGTGAAATAGATTGCGGAGTCTATTAGAAAAGAGAGATGAGGAATGCGCCAGAGATCTCCCAACCGTTTTTGACCCACTAAGATTTGAGAAAAGGAACAGGTACAGTCGGGAGGATCCTCCAAAATGTCATAGAAAGCATGAAAAAAATGTCCCTCATCTATCCAATAGAGGCGGGTTTCAATTCCTTGACGTTGAAGAGCATCGGAGAGTTGTCTGGAAAAATGGGGAGCGGTTTGATGAGGATTATTACCTACTAAAAAGTAGATTTTTGTTTTTAGTGAAATAGAGCTGGCTGCCATAAATTCCTTTTCTTTGTGGCAAGCATACTCAAGAGTTCAACATTGTATAAAGTGGATTTTTATTGTTTGGCATGAAACATGCTTCCTATCCTAGACGAGGCAATATTATGATAAATAACAAACGCATGCAGATCACTCCTTGGCTAAGGATATGGATAAGGCCCAAGGCAACCATAAGATCTTTAATAGAAGAAGGGTCTACAAGGACACCCCTTTTACTGGCTATTTTCTGGGGTATTCTGGTTTCCCTCAATATTTTAAATTATGTATGGATTACCCATCCAGGGCAGTCTATCTATAAAAATCCTGTTTTTGTTGGGATGATGCTTCTATTGGGCATCCTTAAAGGGATTATCATTCTTTATTTAGGAAGTTGGCTCTATCTGTGTACGGGAAAGTGGATAAGAGGAGAGGGGAAATTTTCTGATCTTAAATGTGCTTCAGGATGGAGCTTATACCCTTTTTCGATTGCTCTTATGATTAATTTGATTGTGACGGGGATGGGAAATCATTATGGGATGGGATTATTTCTTCAGCTTGTGCATTTAGCAGTGCTGATTTGGGCGCTTATTATTTTTTTTAAGCTGATCGGTGAGGCACACCATTTTTCTGCCTGGAAGGGGGTCATTACGGTTGTCATGGCGATTATTTTATTGATGATTGTGGGGATTGTGATTGTCTTTTTGATTCCACTTTTAAAGCCCCTTTTCGTCACGCATTAGAAAGTTTTTAATGGAGCTGGTTGTTTTAAGTAATTGAGAACAAATAAGCTGGATATCAAAGAAACAGCTGCCAGCCCCGTAGTCATCATACCTATTATCTCACCCGCTGGATAGCTCTTGCTAATTAGGTTGGCTCGACCGGGAAGTACTTCAAAAGCTGCTAAAGTTAAAGCAACTCCACCTAACAGCGCAATTACGGAGAGTACCGCGACCACTCTCGCATATTTTTGTTTCTGTGCAATAGTTGGTGAGTAAGTAGTAGAGGGATTTATACTGCCACTTTCGCCTGGCATAATTACTCCTATCTTATTTTTTATTATTAATAGCGTCTTATTATAATTTAATAATACAAAAAAGTACATAATTAAAAATATTTGTATTATTTTACGACAAAAAAAAGCCCTGTCAAAGCTGACAGGGCGAAAGAAAAACTTGGCAACGACCTACTCTCCCCACACTCTTGAGCGGAGTACCATCGGCGATAAGGGGCTTAACTTCTGAGTTCGGAATGGGATCAGGTGTACCCCCCTTTCTATAGTCACCAAGAAAAAAATCTTGACGTTTTGCGTCTGCAAATAGGCATCACTTACATTAAGTGGCGCTCGAAGAGATCTTGTATCTACTCAAAGCAACGCACTAATAAACAACTGAGTCTCTAATCCAACTTTTTCACTGACTATGCCTATTCGGCCTAGTTGATGATAAAAGTGGTCAAGCCAATGAACTGATTAGTATTGGTAAGCTGAACACATTACTGTGCTTACACCTCCAACCTATCAACCATGTAGTCTTCATGGAGTCTCATAGGGATATCTTATCTTGAGGGGGGCTTGGCGTTTAGATGCTTTCAACGCTTATCCTGTCCAGACGTAGCTACTCGGCAATGCCCTTGGCAGAACAACCGAAACACCATAGGTCTGTCCACTCCGGTCCTCTCGTACTAGGAGCAGCTCCTCTCAAATATCCTGCGCCCACAAAGGATAGGGACCAAACTGTCTCACGACGTTTTGAACCCAGCTCGCGTACCGCTTTAATTGGCGAACAGCCAAACCCTTGGGACCTCGTTCTGTTTTCCTATATTACTATAGGTGCCAGACTATTCCTTCACCATATTCATAGTTGTCACCAACCAGAACTTAGGTGCGAGCCGTGTGATAGAGTTTTTGAGCTCTATCTCATATTGTCACTGAGTTGACAATAATCAGTCGTTAGGGGAGGCAATTTTCTTGGATCATTGCAGCATGGTTTAAGCGTCGGTTCTCAGACCGAACATTCAACCGCGACAATGCATCTGCAAGCTCAGCAGCTTTCAACAAATCCTCTCTACGTAGAATAATCATTTCCATGATTTCTAATGCATAGATCGCTTGTTGCTTTTTTACTTGCAAATAGGGGAGTAGTAGTTCAGTAAGATACTTGATTTCTTTTTGATTCTTGATGATCCAATCGAAGGTCGTTCTATTCGAACGAACTCTTCCGCATTGGAAGAGATCAGCGAACCAATCCAAAACTTTTCTATCTTTTTGAGTAATTTTAAAAACTACTCGAACTCTAAACCCATATTTTTTTTTCTTGATGCCTTTCGATGGTAGCCATAATGGCTCCATCAGCATCAAGAAAACCTGCAAGATAGGCCTTGCTTACTTCAGAAAATTCCTTTCCCACGGCGTGAACCTCTAATTATATTATAAAACCAATTAAAGGCCTTCACCGTTTTGAGCCCGTTTATTACTCTAAGGTTTCCCTTAGAGAGAGAAGGTCTGAGTCCATCTCCGAAGAGACTTCCTCTGGTTTTCTCCAGCCCCAGGATGCGATGAGCCGACATCGAGGTGCCAAACCGCCACGTCGATATGAACTCTTGGTGGCGATAAGCCTGTTATCCCCGGAGTACCTTTTATCCGTTAAGCGACGGCGATTCCACATTCAACCGCCGGGTCACTAAGTCCGACTTTCGTCTCTGATCGACTTGTTGGTCTCACAGTCAACTTACCTTATACCTTTACGCTCTACTCGTGATTGCCAACCACGATGAGGTAAGCTTTGAACTCCTCCGTTACTCTTTAGGAGGATACCGCCCCAGTAAAACTGCCCGTCTAGCATTGTCCACTCTCCGGATTCACGAAGAAGTGTTAGATTCCCAACTTTTCAAGACCAGTATTTCAAGGTTGACTCCTGCACCCCTGACGAGGCGCAATCATAGTCTCCTGGTTATCCTACACATGAAAAGTCAGAAGCCAATACCAAAGTACAGTAAAGGTTCACGGGGTCTTTCCGTCCTATTGTGGGTAAACAGCATCTTCACTGCTACTACAGTTTCACCGAGTCTCTCGTTGAGACAGCGCCCAAATCGTTATACCATTCGTGCAGGTCGGAACTTACCCGACAAGGAATTTCGCTCGATTCATCTCTTCTGTTTCCAAAAGAGTCGGACTCTCTCTTAATTTGCCTCGATTCATCTGATCCTTAATAACTCGAATCTCTTCAAGCCCTTCAGTAGTCAGATGCTCGTTAAGCTGAATTTTCAACAAAATTTGTCGAAATTTAAGAAAGTCAACACGTTTTTTTGTCTTCAACGCGTGCTTCTCAAAAAATGGAAGGATATACTTCAAAAGATGCTCTATACTTCTCACACGATAGGCCATTCGATCACCATGGTTCCTACGAACCACTCCGCAACCGAAATAAGCTTTCAACGCGTGGAGAACTTGAATATCTCTCTCATGCTGTACAACAGTAAATTCAGGTAATACTTGAAAACCTGTGGTCATCTCCTTGTGTTCATTAATGGACACATGGAAACAGCCTTCACCATCTACAAAACCTACTATCCATTCAGCTTCTAAATTCATTGCAAACTCCAAACATATAGTCTCTGAGGATTCCATCTCCAGAACATGTTCTTTTAAAAAAAACCGTTATAGAACTTGGCCTTTCCTGCGGATTGTCCCCATGTCTATTAGATTTTTACTGCCCCATTATAAGGCGAGTACTAATAGTTTTCGAGGAGTTTCCCGCATATAGTTTAGTTTTACTAAGGCTAGCTATTAACCTTAGGACCGTTATAGTTACGGCCGCCATTCACCAGGGCTTGGATTCAATGCTTTGCTCCGAAGAGCTAACATCTCCTTTTAACCTTTTGGCATTGGGCAGGCATCACACCATATACTTCCCCTTACGCGGGTTTGCATAGTGCTGTGTTTTTGGTAAACAGTCGCTTGGGCCATTTCTCTGCGGCCACCCAGCGCTCATGCCGCGAAGGCATTTCACACCAGATGGCCCCTCTTCTCCCGAAGTTACGAGGGTAATTTGCCGAGTTCCTTAACGAGAGTTCTCTCGCGCGCCTGAGAATACTCATCTCACCCACCTGTGTCGGTTTGCGGTACGGTCACCATCAGCAGTTAGAAATTATTTCTAGGAAGCATCGCGCTACGTCATCGGTTCCTCCGAAGATTCCCCTTGGTCACGACCTAGTATTATGTCAGCGGATTTGCCTACCGACCAACCTCATCGTGCCACGGACACTTCCAATCGTCCGCACGCTTAACTTACTCCGTCATTCCATAACTATAGCTTTAGGTGGTACAGGAATATTTAACCTGTTTTCCATCGTCTACGCGTTTCCGCCTCGACTTAGGGACCGACTAACCCAGGGAAGACGAGCTTTACCCTGGAAACCTTGGGTTTTCGGCGAGGAGGATTTTCACCTCCTTTATCGTTTACTCTTGCCATGGATTATCACTAGTATACACTCCAGCGCTCCTTACGGTACGCCTTCTACGCAGTATACTACGCTCTCCTACCGCGCACATTTTACAATGTGCACCCGTGATTTCGGCTCTATGCTTAGTCCCGTATATTATAGGCGCAGAATTTCTCGATTGGTGAGCTGTTACGCACTCTTTAAATGATTGCTGCCTCTAAGCCAACATCCCAACTGTTTTAGAAAATCCACTTCCTTTCTCACTTAGCATAGAATTAGGGGCCTTAATCGACGATCTGGGCTGTTCCCCTTTTGACTATGAAGCTTATCCCCCACAGTCTATCTCCCAGACATTCCTTTGGTATTCGGAGTTTGATTTCCGTTGATAGTCCGGTAGGACCTCGCAAGAATTCAGTGCTCTACCCCCAAAGGATTTTTTCTGAGGCTAACCCATAAGTTATTTCGGAGAGAACAAGATATCTCCAAGTTTGATTGGCCTTTCACCCCTATCCACAACTCATCCAAGCCTTTTTCAACAGGCACTAGTTCGGTCCTCCACAGAGTATTACCTCTGCTTCAACCTGGTCATGGATAGATCACTTGGTTTCGTGTCTGCGTCAAATGACTCAATCGCCCTGTTAAGACTCGCTTTCGCTACGGCTCCGGAACGGATGTCCCTTAACCTTGCCATTTAACGTAACTCCCTGGCTCATCATGCAAAAGGCACGCCGTCAGCCATTCCCTCAAAGAGGGTATAGGCCTTCGACCGTTTATAAGCTGCTGGTTTCAGGTTCTATTTCACTCCCCTAACAGGGGTTCTTTTCACCTTTCCTTCGCAGTACTGGTTCACTATCGGTCATCAATGAGTATTTAGCCTTAGAGGGTGGTCCCCCTAGATTCAAACCGGGTTTCACGTGTCCGATCTTACTCAGGTGCCAATCCTGTCAGGTCCTCTTTTCGTCTACGGGACTTTCACCCTGTCTCGTCCTACTTTCCAGAAGAATTCGACTAAGATTTCCTGCTCTTTTGACTGGTCCTACAACCCCGCTGCCTTTCGACAACGGTTTGGGCTCTTCCCCTTTCGCTCGCCGCTACTGAGGGAATCTCGTTTGATTTCTCTTCCACTGCTTACTAAGATGTTTCAGTTCAGCAGGTGTCGCTTTATTCACCTATGAATTCAGTGAATAATGATGAGAGATTAGTCTCATCGGGTTCCCCCATTCGGAGACCTCCGGATCAAAGCTTTTTACCAGCTCCCCGAAGATTATCGCAGGTAATCACGTCCTTCATCGCCTATTGATGCCAAGGCATCCACCAACAGCTCTTAATATCTTGACCACAAAATTTGTCTAACACAAAGTGCTAAAATATTTAATGATCAATCGCCTATTAGTTTATTTATTTTTACACAGATACAAGATTTGTATTCTTCAAACGCCACTTATTGCAAGTGAAGTGTTGTTTTACTTATCTATATTTACAAACGCAAAAACTATCAGATAATTTACGCCTTGACAGCGATAATGAGACAGAATACAGACTGGCTTTGACACCATTTGGCTCTCAACCTAGGAAACTACTGTGAGGTAGTTTTCCGTGTCCTTAAAAGGAGGTGATCCAGCCCCACCTTCCGATAGGGCTACCTTGTTACGACTTCATCCCAGTCATCGGCCTCACTTTCGGCGCCTCTCCCCTTACGGTTGAGTCAGCGACTTCGAGCGAAACCAACTCCCATGATGTGACGGGCGGTGTGTACAAGGCCCGGGAACGTATTCACGGCGCTGTAGCTGACGCGCCATTACTAGCAATTCCAACTTCATGTAGTCGAGTTGCAGACTACAATCTGAACTGAGACCGGCTTTTGGGATTTGCTCCACCTTGCGGTATTGCTGCCTTCTGTACCGGCCATTGTAGCACGTGTGTTGCCCCAGACATAAGGGCCATGCTGACTTGACGTCATCCTCACCTTCCTCCTGGTTAACCCAGGCAGTCTCACTAGAGTTCCCATCCGAAATGTTGGCAACTAGTGATAAGGGTTGCGCTCGTTGCGGGACTTAACCCAACACCTCACGGCACGAGCTGACGACAGCCATGCAGCACCTGTGTACCTGTTCTTGCGAAAGATGACATTTCTGCCACTGTCAAGTACATGTCCAACCTGGGTAAGGTTCTTCGCGTTGCATCGAATTAAACCACATGCTCCACTGCTTGTGCGGGCCCCCGTCAATTCTTTTGAGTTTTACCCTTGCGAGCGTACTCCCCAGGCGGTATACTTAACGCGTTAGCTGCGACACAACTGGGGTTGAGACCAATTACATCTAGTATACATCGTTTACGGCAAGGACTACCAGGGTATCTAATCCTGTTTGCTCCCCTTGCTTTCGCGCCTCAGCGTCAGGAGTAGGTTAGAAAAGCGCCTTCGCCACCGGTGTTCTTCCACATATCTACGCATTTCACCGCTACACGTGGAATTCCCTTTTCTCCCCCTACCCTCTAGAGATGAAGTTTCAGATGCCGTTCCGGAGTTGAGCTCCGGGATTTCACATCTGACTTTCATCCCCGCCTACGCGCCCTTTACGCCCAATGATTCCGATTAACGCTTACACCCCACGTATTACCGCTGCTGCTGGCACGTGGTTAGCAAGTGCTTCTTTTCCTGGTACCCTCAAATTAGCTGGATGTTAGCCAACCTCTCTTGTTCCCAGGCGAAAGTGCTTTACAACCCTAAGGCCTTCATCACACACTCGGCGTCGCTTCGTCAGGCTTTCGCCCATTGCGAAAAATTCTCGACTGCAGCCTCCCGTAGGAGTCTGGGCAGTGTCTCAGTCCCAATGTTGGCGGTCAATCTCTCAATCCGCCTAGACGTCATAGCCTTGGTAGGCCGTTACCCCACCAACTAGCTGATATCCCATAGGCTCCTCTTCAATCGCAAGGCCCGAAGGTCCCCTGCTTTGATAAGCTCTAGATGCCTAAAGCCACCTCATTCGGTATTAGCGGCCGTTTCCAGCCGTTATTCCTAAATTGAAGGCAGATTACCTATGTATTACTAACCCTTTCGCCACTAAATGGTGACCGAAATCACCATTCCGTTCGACTTGCATGCCTCATCCACGCCGACAGCGTTCAATCTGAACCAGGATCAAATTCTCAGTAAAGAGAACTTGAAAAAAAATTAATTTTGACGGGGTAAATATTATTTACCCCTAAATAAGCTTATCCAATTTAATTGGATCTGCATTCTATCTCATATTCGCTGTCAAGATCGCGCACAAATTTTCGGCTTTAACCCCGTTTGTGCCCGCCGCTCGAAGGCGACGTTTTTTCTTTCCGTTGGCACTACCAATCGTTAAGAAGGCAAGACAATACTGAAAACGGGAATTATTCCACAACAGCTTTTTTACGATTTTTTTCTAAAAGCTCTTTTTTTCCTGATTTTATCTCGTAAAATGGGTGATTGACTTTAAATACTGAAAGCAGGAAAATCTGCACTCTTTACTGAATATGGCGGACGTAGCTCAGCTGGTTAGAGCGTTGGATTGTGGTTCCAAATGTCGCGGGTTCAAGTCCCGTCGTTCGCCCTTCTTGAATTTTCCTCTTCAATCAGATATACCGAGAAAGACGATGGCTAAAAAAAGTAAAACCTCCTCACTCTCTCTGCTTGCACAAAATCTTTTTTTGATTGGTTGGACCTCTCTTCTCTCTTTGAGCCTTGTAAGTTACCGAATAAATGCTCCTTCACACAATCTTCTGGGACTGGTGGGTCATCTCACAGGATGGGCCTTTACCTACTTGTTTGGCTTGAGCTCTCTTCTGATTCCCCCTTTTCTCTTTTGGATCTGCTGGCGTCGATTAAAAAAATTGGAACTTCCTCCCCTTAAAATCGTGGCTTTTTTTTGCCTATTACTCTCCTCTGCTATTATTTTTTCTCTGCTCTCCTATTATTTTCCAAAAATCGCTCTTCTCTTTAAAAATTGGGCCTATTCTAACTTTTATCCTACTAACTCCTACTACGACCCCTCCAAGTATCGTACCTATTTAGGAGGGGTCCCTTTTCACCATCTCTTCTTGGATTTCAAATGGAGTCTCTCTCGTATCATCGGCTTTGGGGGAACTTTTATTCTCTTCCTAAGCCTAGGAATTCTTTCTTTAGGGCTACTTTTTGAATGGAGCTTCTCTTTCTCTAAATGTGAATCCTTTTTTAAAAAAGTTTTTTTAAAAATAACCTCCAACCGTTCCAAATCTCAAAAAATTCCCGCTTTTGCTCAATCGGCAGCTCTCTCTTTGGAAGAAGAAGCTCTCCCCCCTTTATATAGAGAGGACCCTCTTAAACCGGTCACGCGCATTCGCATTGCTGAACCCCCTGTCACGAAATATGTAGAAAGAAAGAGTATTCCTCTTAAGGACTTTGGCTCTTATAAGCTCCCCTCCCCCTCACTTCTTACTGAGGTGAAAACAGTTGAGGTAGCTGCTTTAAAAAATGATTTACGTAAGCAGGCAGAAATCCTGGAAGAGGCTCTCGCCAGTTTTGGCATTGAAGCCAAGGTGGGTGATATTCACTGTGGTCCTACCATTACTCTTTTTGAGGTTCATCCTGCAGTGGGTGTTAAAGTTCAAAAAATAAAAACTTTAGAAAATGATATTGCCTTAAACCTCCAAGCAAAATCGATCCGCATCATTGCCCCTATTCCTGGAAAAGCGGCTGTGGGCATTGAGATTCCAAGTCCTTATCCTCAAGAGGTTAGCTTTCGCAAATTGGTGGAAAATTATCTTTCTTCTGAAAAACGGGGGGATATTCCTCTGTTGTTAGGAAAAAAGGTGAATGGGGAGGATGTGTGGGCAGATTTGGCAAAAATGCCCCATTTGATCATTGCGGGAGCGACGGGATCTGGGAAATCGGTCTGTGTCAATACGATCGTGATGTCTATTTTAATGAATGCTCATCCTGAAGAGATCAAATTGATTATGGTGGATCCCAAAAAGGTGGAATTATCAGGTTATACTGCTCTTCCTCATATGATTGCTCCGGTTATTACGGAGCCAAAAAGTGCCTGCGCGGCTCTCCAATGGTTAGTCAAGGAGATGGAAAAAAGGTATGAGATTCTGCGTTTACTGGCTCTGCGCAATATTCAATCGTTTAATACACGTAAGGTCAATAAGGAGGTGGAGAGCTCGCTTCATCTAGAGGTTCCTGAAAAAATGCCCTTTATTGTGCTCATTATCGATGAATTGGCCGATTTAATGATGGTCTCTTCGAGTGATATTGAAACTCCCATTGCACGCATTGCTCAAATGGCAAGAGCCGTTGGTATTCATATGATTTTGGCCACTCAAAGACCCTCTCGAGAGGTGATTACAGGGCTGATTAAGGCAAATTTTCCATGCAGTATTGCCTTCAAAGTATCCAGTCGGATTAATAGCCAAATCATCATTGGGGAGGGGGGAGCAGAGACTCTTCTTGGGAATGGGGATATGCTTTTTGCCCCTCCAGGGACCTCCAATCTTGTGCGAGCTCAAGGAGCTTTCATTCGAGATGAGGATATTCAAAGAACGGTACAGGCTATTTCTGATCAGCTTCCTGCGCGCTATCTTATCCCCTCCTTTGATCAATATAGAGATAACCTAGATACAGAGATCCTACAAGAGGCAAGTATTGATGATCCCCTATTTTCAGAGGCGAAAAAAATTGTTCTCGATACGGGAAATGCATCGACAACTTTTCTTCAAAGAAAATTGAAAATAGGCTATGCAAGAGCTGCAAGTTTGATGGACCTTCTCGAAATACAAGGAATCATTGGCCCCTCAGAAGGAGCTAAGCCCCGGAGAATTTTCCATCCTAACCAGCTTTCAGAAAATGAGGAATAATGAGAGGTTTTTGCCCACTTGCATCTGGCTCAAAAGGTAACTGCATTTATTTGGGGAGTGAAAAGACAAAAATTTTGATCGATGCAGGGCTAGGATCAAAAATGACAGAACAAAAATTGGAGGAGATTGGTGTCGATTTATCCACCATCCAAGCCATTTTGATCTCTCATGAACATTCCGATCATATTCTTGGCTTAAAGTCCCTTGCTTGTAAAAGAAGGATTCCTGTTTTAGCAAATGCAGAAACAGCGAAGGCCATCTACGCCTCTTTACAGATGTGTCCTCAATTCAAGATATTTACAACTGGCGAGACCTTTGTTTTTGAAGATCTTGAGATCCATCCTTTTAGTGTCCAACATGATGCAATAGATCCTGTCGCTTTTACGATTAAAGCAGATGCTCTTAAAATCGGGGTCTGTACCGATTTAGGTTTTGCAACGACTTTGGTGAAAAATCAGTTGAAAGAGTGTCATTATCTCTATCTAGAATCCAACCATGAGCCCTCTATGGTCCATGCATGTGCACGGCCTATGATTTACAAACAGCGTGTATTGGGAAGAAGCGGCCATCTTTCAAATGAGGCTTGTGGGCAACTGCTCTCAGAGCTCCTCCATCCTCAACTGAGACATGTGCATTTGGCTCATCTTTCGCAAGAATGTAACTCTCCTGAAACAGCGCTTGCGATGGTAAGAGATAAGATGGGGGAAAAGGGCAAACATCTTCCTGTAAATATTGCCTATCAAGATCGTGTAGGAACTTTTATCAACTTTTAAAATCAGTTCATGGAAAAAAAAATAAAAATCTCTCTGCGTCCCCCTCTTATCAAAGAGTACACCCTTTCTAGATTTGAGGAGCTTTTTCAACTCAAATATCTACCTTTTCTCCAGTTTTCTGATTGGAGAATAGAACAATGGGTCAAAAAAAAATGTGCTCAAGCGCATAAAAAGGGGAAAATCAGTACGTTGGGAATTTGGCTGGGAAAATTACATGGGAGGGAGCTAGCGGCAGGGGAGATCCCTGAGGTCTCTATCCGCTGGATTTCTGATGAGATGGGGTATGGTCTTTTTGCGGAAAGAGCGTTCAAACAGTGGGAATTTATCGGGGAATATACGGGGGTGGTGAGGGATCGTGGTCTTTTATTTCCCAAGATCAACGATTACTGCTTTATGTATCCTCATGAATGGTTCTCCTTGAAAGCCCTTACCATTGATAGCCAAACAGGTGGAAATTATACCCGTTTTATTAACCATAGTGATACTCCCAACTGTGAATCTGTTGCAGTGTTATTTGAGGGGGTTTTTCATATTGTTTTTCGGACGATACAAGAGATTCCTATGGGGGGTCAGCTGACGTATGATTATGGGGATATCTACTGGTACAAAAGAGAGAAACTAAAAGATGTTGTATAGATAACTACAACAGTTATATGCATATATAAAATTTTAATATCTCTTTTTAAAAAGAGAAGTTAGTATAATAGTAGTCATGAAAACAGTAGGTAATATTAATTTTGTAGCTCCTACTCCAACGCAGATCAAAATACTCGGGATGATGGCAGGAATAATCCTCTTAGGAGAGCTGTTTCTGATTTTGGGAGCGCTCCAAATTCTGCCTGCAGGAGTGAATGCAGTGAGTCTACTAGGGAGAGGTGGGATAGTGGGCATCGCTCTTACGCTTCCAATACCCTTCTTAGCTCTTGCTTTATGCATGATGGCTCGCAAAAAAATCAAAATCGAGAATAGAGCCGATGCGCTTATCATAAGCGGCAGCGTAGGGTCTCTTCAAGAGCATTCGCTAGTGTTACCCTCTTCTACAGAGTTGCACAAAAGGGAGGAATCAGGAGGAGTGCTTGCAGGCCACGCATTGGTACGCGCCCTGGGCGTGAATCACACAGAATTACAAGCAGCTCTTCCTTTTGGAGAAATGGTATTTGACTTTAGCGTACAACAGACTCCAGCATCTGGAGGTAGACGCATCCAGCTAGCAACTATCTACTTAGTAAAGATGCCAGGATTAGAGCTAAAAGTAGTACTGACTGTTCATAACTATAGCGATCCCTCTTCTACTCACCCATCTATTCAAGATGGAGAGAACCGTGGAAGACAGTTAGAGGCTGCTCATTCTGTCTCTACAAACACATTACATACCTTATTGGAAATAGCAAATCAGTATACAGTTATGGACTCATTCAGTAGCGTGAGGCCTTGTCTTCGAGTTATAAATGGATTGGAAGGTGTTTTTCCTGATTTTCTCTCTCAACTTTTTAGAGTTCCTCATTTAAGTGCTGTACATTTCGATATCATGACACGTCAAAATTGGGGAGTGTACCGTTCAGTTAGCCAACTTGCATTATGTGAGCGGTTTTCACCTGAAGGACGCAGCCTTGAATCGGAAATTTTAGTGCGCTCTTATACCCATGCTCCTACGCACTGGGGAGGATGGGGATGTGCTGAAAAGCGCGGACCTGATGGTAAACCCATATCCGGTGTAAGAATGACTATAGATGATTCCGCTATGCAGGAAAGATTCAAAGCATTAAAAGCCTGTGCGCGAGGGGATACTCTTCCTCAACAACTGACTTCCTATCCTGAGGGCATTTCCGCGACAGCTCATGTGACATTCGGGAAGGCCGGTTCTCCTTTAGCTTTACCCTCCTCTTATACACCTTCTTCTTTAACATAGAGATAATGCATCATTTTTGTTCGTAGCGGCCCATGAGCTCTGTTTGAGCAAGAATATGCCCCTGCATCGCTGCTATAAGCTCCTCCTTCGTCTTGCCAGCAGCCCATTCTAACCTCTTATCCAGAGCAAAAAGTTTGAAAAAATAGCGGTGCTCCCGATCAGGAGGACAGGGGCCCATATATTGATTGCGTCCCACCGTATTGCACCCTTGCACTCCCACTGAAAAAGCCCCCTCCTTAATAAGAGTTGTGCGGGGATCTAAATCATAAATTACCCAGTGCACAAAAAGACCATCTTGACGTATGTGCAGAGGCACATCAGGATCCTCTACAATGAGCGCAAAACTTTTTGTCTGAATAGGCGCCCCCACAATAGATAAGGGGGGGTTAATATCCACTCCCTGACAGGTATATTTCCGAGGAATCGTCCCCCCTGGTCCAAAAGCAGAACTTGAAAGCAGAAAATTAGTCACTATAATACCATTTTTAGAAAATAAAGTCTTGAAGTGGTACCGGATAACATGACAGATTTACATGATCATTTCGAAGCCCATGTTTTTAAACATGAGCGAGAAAGGATCGTTTAAAGATGGCGTGTTATACGGTAGCAATTCATGATTTTATTTTCTGGAAGTGGTATAGCTCCATTTCGATGCAAAAAAGAGACGACTCTCTTGAATAACTCCCCCCGATAGGGCACTTACTCCAATCAAATTGATAACAACCATAGCAGTCAATGTAAAATCAGCCAATAACCAAACAAGATCCACTTGTAAAAGAGCCCCTACCGGAATAGCTAAAATATAGAGATATTGAAAGAGTCTAACCCCACGCCTACCCAATAAATAACCGACAGCTCTTTGTAAACAGCTCCCCCATGCTAAAGTGGTCGTATATCCAAATAAAAGAAGTGAAATAATGACAACAAAAGAGCCTAAATAGGGACCTATTCCTGTTTGAAAGGCTTGTATCACCAGATTGGTACTCAAGGCATGGTTCCCTCCTTGAATTTGATAGGCACCCGTCACCATTAAAACAAGCCCTGTAGTCGTACAAACAATCATCACTAAAAGAGGAGCCACAAGCGCCACTACCCCGTCAACCACAGGATGGCTCGTGCGCGCCTCCGCTTGAAGAATGGGAACTGTACCTGTTCCTGCATCCGTTGCGAAAATCGCTCGATCAAATCCAACCGTCAAAGCTTTCATCAATGTGTATCCTAAAACTCCCCCTGTCGCAGAAGTTCCCTTAAAAGCTGACTCAAAAATGAGTTTGAAAGCGGGAAAAATATTCTCTTTATAAAGGAAAAGGATCAACATAGCCGTGCATAAATAAAAAAGCGCCATCAAAGGGACCACCGCTGAAGAGACCTGTGCAATCCTTTTTGCCCCCCCTAAAATAACGCCCGCAACCAAAACTGCAATCACACACCCAGTCACCCAAGGTGTAATCCCAAAATCGGTTAAGGGTAAAACCATGGAGTTGATCTGTGCAAAATTACCCACCGCAAAAGCTGCAAAAATCACGAAAATAGAGAAAAAAACAGCCAGCTTTTTTAAACCAAGACCCTCTGATAGATAGTACATGGGGCCCCCCACAAATTCCCCATCCGCATTTTTTGTGCGATACTTCACAGCAAGAAAACAGCTTGTGTATTGAATCACAGAACCGAAAAATGCCATCAACCACATCCATACAAGAGCTCCAGGTCCACCCGTTGTGAGAGCAACCGCTGTCCCTGAAATATTTCCTGTCCCAAAATTCCCAGCAAGCACAGATGCAACTGCTTGATAATGAGAAATATTACCCTCTGCATCTTGCTTTTTTTTGAAGAGATGCTGCGCACTCATTTTGAGTTTAAAAATCTGTACAAATCGAAGGCGATAGGTAAGATAAAAACCTAAAAGAAAAATAAAAGGGAAAACTAAATAGAGTGTAAGAAAATTATTAAAATTTTGAAGAATAAGTTTAAAGACTGCCTCCTAATTAGCAAACAGTCCATGTTATAGAAAAAACAGTAAAAAATAAAGTCATTTTACTGATCATACCTGTCTGGATTCCCCTGTCTCGGAATGTGTATAATCAATAAATCAATAAACTCATCAAACTGCAGCTGTTGCAAAGAGGGGGCAATCAGCTGATAACTCACTCCTACCTCCTCTCCAAACTGGAGGATGTGGTGATCTAAAATATTTCCTATATGCGTCTCAGATTTAAGAGAATCCTTGATTCCATTCGAAAATTCGCTCCAGATCCACCCTTTTCCTCGGATATTTCTAATACAAACCTTCATCTCCTCATCACTAAAGACAGTCGCTAAAAAACGTAAGGGGTGTACATGGTCTACCCGATCTCCAGCAGCCTCTAAGGCACTTTTTGATTTAGCAATCGCAAAAACAGATTTATTGGCAAGCGTTGTCAGAATGAATCGAATATCTGCTCTCTCTTGAGGAGTGAGTTCGGAATAAAAATCTCTCGCATAGCCGAAGGTCCCCCCCTGTCTTTTTGCAATGCGCTCTATTCTATCTTCTAAGGGAAATTCTATTGTGCACTCTCTGGTATACCCTTCTGACATAGCTATTATCTTTTCAAAAAGAAGTTGCACGGTCTCTTGAGGATCCACCTCTAATACAAAACTTTCCCCCTGATGAGTATGAACGACCACTTCGCTACCTTGTGCACTACTCATAACCCATAAGGAGATGATTAAAAATTGGATAATAACCTGAGTTTTGGGTTGTCTTCCTCGAAGTCGGAGAAGTTTACACCGCAGATCTTGGGATTTTCTGGCGAAGTAAATGGCCAACGGCCCTTTACGAGTCAGAAAAGCACAAGAGATGTAAGTAAACTTCCTGAATTTGAGGGAGAAAAATCCAAAACTCAGGTTAATACGATAACGGAGACTCTCTTGCATGCTTTGGAGTATAGAAATGCAGAAAAATTATCTCAAGATTAATTTTTATTTTGTTCCTGTGTATATAAGGATGGGCATGCTCTATTATTTGCAAAACATCACCTACACTTTTCTCTTCAGCCTCTTTTGTATTTTATTTTTTGGCTCTCTATCAGCTGATGTCTACTTTACAGGTGGTCCTGAAACCTATTTTATTAAACGTTCTCGTGAGGGGGGTAGCTTTCAAAAGGGGCGTCTAGATGGGGTTAAAATAGATATTGATCGTATTGAAAGATGTAGATGGTATTTCGGAGGAGAGTATCAATATGCCTCTGGGGATATCAAAGGATATACTGCTGGAGGAAATTATTTTGTCTCTAAACTCACCGATACTATTTATGAGGGACGCTTGGGATATACTTTCCAACAAAAAGAGGGGAGACAACCTTTTTTTGTCCCTTTTGGGGGATGGGGATATTTCAAAGAGGTGAATGCTTTTCGTTATCCCTCTTTGCTCACGTACACTTTCAATGATACCTTTCATTTTTTCACGATAGGATTTTTATCTGGAGTGAATTTCACTCCTTTGTTAAGTATGGGAGTAAATTTTAAAGTTCGGTTCATGATCGACGGCACATCTCAAGTCACCAACGACCCTGTTTATGATGAAGTGAATTTGAATATGGAAAATGAAATGCAGATCCGTTTAGATATTCCTTTTACCTTTAATCTCCCCTGTTCTCTTTTTGGAATAGCTATGCAGCTTGTGCCTTTCTATGAATTTCGCCATTTTGGCGGACGTGAGGGCTACCCCTTTAATTTCAGAGATACAAAATTTTATATTTATGGCGCCCAACTAGCCCTCTTATATCGATATTAAATAAGGATCATATGACACCGTTTTATTCGCGACTTAGCTATAGCTTTGGTAATGAAGATTGGAAAACAGAACAAAAAGCTCTCCAGATTGATTCTAAAAGCGATATTTTATGTATCACTGCAAGTGGGGATCGACCTTTAAATCTCTTGACAAGAGGCTGCTCTTCTCTCGTTTCTGTAGATGCTAATCCCTTTCAAAATGCACTCTTTGAGTTAAAAAAAACGGCGCTTTTCCATCTCTCTTTTTCAGAGTATCTAGCTTTTTTGGGAGCAGATCACCATCCCAATCGTCTACAGGTATATGACAGGCTAGACAAATATCTATCTGCCCCCTCCTCCTCTATTTGGAAAAAAAATAGATCCACATTGAAAAAAGGGGTTCTTTATCAAGGAGCGCTTGAGAAATGTTTGAAACTGGCGTCTCAAGCACTTCAATGGTTGAGTGGAAAAAAAATCAATAAACTCTGTTCTTTCGATAATTTAGAAGAACAGCAGCACTTTTTAAAAACGGAGTGGAATTCTGCTTTATGGGAGAGGGGAATCCAACTCATTTTACACCCCTCACTTTCTCGTCTCTTTATCAAAGATCCTGGTCTTTATGCTCATGTCGACCCCTCTATGCACATTGGAAAATATATTTATAATAAACTGCATGAGGGGCTGAACCGCTGTTTAGCAAAAGAAAGTGCGCTCATTTCTCTTCTATTCACTGGGAGAGTCTCCTCGGACTATTTTCCCCCCTACCTACAAGAAGAGGGGGTAAAAAATATCAAAAAAAATACAGAGAATATTTCCCATCAAACAAATGATCTGATCTCTTTTCTTAAACAGGACTCTGGCACTACCTACAACCGTTTCTCTATTTCAGATGTGGCCTCTTATTTAAGTCAGTCCGATTTTGAGCTCTTGATTGAAAATATTTTCAAAAGAGCAAAACCGCATTCTCGTTTTTGTATCAGACAATTTCTTTCTAACTATTCAATCCCGGAACGACTTGTACCCTATTTTAAACGAGATTTCTCTCTAGAACAGCAATTAGAAAAGGAGGATCGCTGTTTTTGTTACCGTTTTATGGTGGGAGAAATCCTTAAAAATTAACCTGGCGTATTATTAGTTGAGCAATTCTCCAGAACATCCTTCTGAAAGAGCCCAAATGCTGGTCGTAAATAGCGATATATTCCGGATAGGCTTTTAATCCCCGGTAGCTTTTGTGGGCCTCTCCTCCTGAACCATCATTAAGTAAAACTTTTTGTTTTTCGGCCTCTTCTAAAATCAGTGCTGTTAACATCCGGTATAAGTGATTTGATTGTCCCTGATGTGAGTCATATCCAAAAAAAGGAATTGTCATTACCCCTTCTCGCAGAAAATATCCGATCACCCCATGAATTTCCCCCTGTTTCTTAAGACCTATCACATGAAGCCACTGTTCCTGAATGCCCTTTTCAAGAAAGGTCTCCGTATAATCGGGGCTATATTTTGTATAATGGTGATACACTTTGCGATGAAGAGCTAAAAGGTGAGGGAAATCTTTTTTAGTGAGCTCTTGCTCTCGGAAAATAAGATATCCCTCCTTTTCAATTAATTTTCTATCTCTTCTATGATGATAGCGGACTTTAGGGGAAAAGGTTGATTTTTGAGAGGGATCATACACCATGACATGGCGAGATCTGATCAGACGGTACCCCCTTTTTTTAAGCCCCTCTATTTTTGCAGAAGAGGTGCATAGATCTAAATTGCGGAACATGATGAGATGATCTGGAAACTGTTTTTCGAGAAATGTGGTCATCCGATCTAGCTGCTCATCACTGAGAGCGGAATAGATATTGGTCGTAAAAAGCCAATTATTAATGTTTACAACTTTATTGATTTTTAAAAGCTTCAATATCCCCCCCCCTATCTTTAAAAAAGGAAGCTGTAAGAGATTCCAAGAGGGGAAATTTCTAAAAATTTGCTCCTCCAAAAATTTGATGAGGAAATAATTGGAGGTGAGATAAGAGCTCTCATACTCCTTCTGATTGACCGTGAGAGGAATCATCTGATGATCCAGTTGCAGAAGAAAAAAATCGGTATAGACGTTTTTAAAATAGAGAGAGACCCCCTCTCTAAGAAGAGGTTCACAGTATGCTCTCGTTTGTTGTTCTTCTTTTGTCTGAGCCCATTCTAGAGCTGAAAGGGAGTGCTTATCATAAAGCATCATCTGGTCATGGTTGTCAAAATTCTTCGTTTTCCCTGAAAAGGTGCCCGTCCATGCATCATCAAAATGTTGTCGAGTACCAGTAAATCCCCTTTTTGCCAAGGAAATCGAATCGTACATTGATCCAAAACATCTAAGATGTGATAGAGGTTTTTACGAGGAATTTTTTTCCCATCTTTGTAATAGATCTCATGTAAAAGGCGATTTTTCCCCCAATAGACCATTTTCGTACCCACCCAGTTCCAAAAACCGATCATACGTGGATTGAAATCATATAGATGGGCCTGATTGAACCAGATCTGTTCCTCCGTTTCAGGATGGATGATCTCACTGGGACGCTCCTGAATGACCTCCAGCCATTCGCGATCATGCCATTGAAACTTGAATTCTCGATCAGAGCACTTTTTTTCGACCTCATTTCTATCCTCTGTCTCAAAAGCCTCTTTCCACGTCTTGTGAGCCCTCTTATATTTATTCACCTGATCCACTATCCAACTTTTTCCATAATAGAAAGAAACATACTTGAGCCCCCTCTCTTGAAATTCCTGCCGTATCTGAGCATTAAGGGTCGTATTAATCCTGCGCGCATCACCTAAAATCGTCTCTCCCCCTTTCTCTGGAGGCGTCTCGCAGTAAAAATAGATGTTTTTGGGAAACTGGTTGGTAAAACTCATCTCTTGATGCAGAGCAATTTTAAAAGAGGGGGGAGCCTCTGTCGAGGTATACACCTTTTCTTTCACCTTATCTCGAGGAGAATCTCCGCCAATATAATCGAGAGAATGGCCCAAATTCAGCTCTTTGACTGCTCGGTGAAACCCCTCTGCTCCCTCTATAGGAAATCCTCTTAAAAGAATCCCCCCATATTGAAAAATATGACGACGCAACTCTTCTCGATGATCTTGCAAATAGGAGAGAAATGCGGCAAAAGAGAGCAAGCGTCCATTAGGTTCAATCACAAGAGGAGTTTTTTCTGGTGTGATAAAGCTAGTTTTAAAGTGTTTTAAACTCATCATTTCATCATTCCCATATCATAAGAATTATTTCAAGAGCTATTGTTTGATATGACGAGATTCGATCACACATGCACGTAAAGAAAGTTTGTCGATTAATGAGGAGAGAGCTTCACTATTTTCTCGATCTAAGTTGGCATCCCATTCATCTAATAAAATGACATTATTATCCAGGTGGATAAAGAGCTCTTGAAGAGTTTTACGAGCCAGCTGTCCCGTCGAGAGCTGATTTTTTGAAAGCTGAAAGACAAGATCATGTTTGGGAGGGAGATAGAAGGCGGCCTCCCCTTCTACCATTTTAATGAGTAAAAGGAAGGAGGTTTTTCCGCACCCATTCTCCCCTCTTAATGTGATTCTTCCTGTAGAGGGAAGAGAGGAGAGAAAGTGTTTAGCTGAAAGAGAAGCCCCCTCTTTTGATAGAACAAGCTTTTCCCACTGAATCCTATTTTCCAACTCATTTTGTGAATGGGAGATCTCGGGAAGCTTGTGAGGATCTAATAACTTTAGAACTGTTTCCAAACGTGCTTTTTGCATGGGATAATTGGACAAAAGAAGCAAAAGCTCATAAGAATAGCTCATCACATCAAAAAGGCTGGGAAGTGTCACGACCATCATGGCAAGCCACACTAAATCAGTCACCCGTCCTATAGCTGTGTAACAGATTAAGAAAAATGAGGGGGCCAATAGCAAAAAAGCCATAATCACACTCACTCCCTGACTGAAACCCTCAAGTCTCACATTACTAATAATGAGTCTTTTGGCTCTTTTAATGATTTTTTGATGCCAGAATCCCAAATTGTACCGGTTATTGAGAAGTACGTTATCCCACGCCTTAAGCATCATCGCGATCCACTTTACCCTTCCCTGTTGTGCACGCAGGGTAAGAATTCTTTTCCACTCCTTTTGCCACTTCAGAACGATACAGGTGAGAAGAACACCAAAGAGGTAGGTGATCAGAAGGTAGGGTTGGATGACAAAGGCTAGGATAATGAGATTAAAAAGAACATGGAAGCCGTAATAGGAGACATTATAGATAAAATCTAGATATTCGTTGAATGTCTGGTTGGCCTCTCCTGTGAGAATCGATGATTTAGAATTATGACTATCTCGGTTGAGCCACTCCATAATACGCCCTCGATAGGTCGTTGCAAAGAGCTCCACAAATTGGACATCCGCCTTATATTTGGCTTTGGTCTTTTGAACGAGGGCAAAAGAGCCGGGAAGATAATGGAGGAAAAGGGAGGTGAGATAGAGACCCAACCAGATAAAAGAGGGGGCGCCCGCCTGGATATGAGCGATGAGACGAGTGATCCAAATCGTAGAGGAGGCCGAGATCAGTTGCTGAAGAATTAAAAAGCCTAACGTGAGCCAGACCGCGTCGTTAAAGATTCGAAAGCTTTTACGTTCCACCTGATCAATGACTCTAAAGGTTACCGGGAAAAAAGGTTAATCTACCATCCTACAAATCGTCAATAAGAACCTGTGAGATTTTAAACAGGTTCTAATATAACCTGAGTTTTGGGTTGTCTTCTTCGAAGTCGGAAAAGCACAAGAGATGCAAGTAAACTTCCTGAATTTGAGGAAGAAAAACCCAAAATTCAGGTTAATAATCGATTGTATACAGGTCGTAATTGGGGTCGTCAAGGAAAGCTTTTATATGGTCTTCAAGAATTTTTTCATAAGCTTCTGTTGTAAAGGCATGCCCTTCGATAGGGCTTTTCCCTGACCGTGTTTTCTGAAGCGTTTTGACAGAATGAGGATTGAGATCGACTGCTGCCCTTAGTCCTTTTTTATCATACTTAGGGACAAAATCGGTAGAAATTCTATAGGAGACTGACTTTTCATAAGCATCGTGTGCTGCAGGAGCAATTCCCACAAAAGTCACTCTTTTTCTATAATGTGGAGGTAATCTTCGCAAAGCGGAACGGGCAATGGCAGCTCCCTGGCTATGACCAAAGAGTTGAATATGGTTTTTTTCGTTCTCACTTAAATACTGCATCATTCCTATTAACAGCTGTTCAACAGGTGGGGAGAGTTCATCATGCAGATTTCCGTATACTTCCAAGAGATCATCTACCATTCCAAAAGTCCCATTGTAAGTAGCCTGGATCTTATAACCCCCTGACATCCTGGAGAGATGAAGAGCATTATCCCGAGCTTGCGGTAATGTATTCTGGATCCCATTCACAAACCAGATCTTGCGACCTTCGGGTAATTCTTGTGTTCCGGCGGATGCTATGGAATAGTTAAAAGAGCGGTAAACTGTGGGTTCATTATCTTTCTCCCCCCCACTCTGTAATTTATGTTTGGGTTCACACTCTACAAAGCTCTGAAGAAGCTTTTCTCCCTCGTCATTCAGTGCAGAAAATTGTTCATGACACTCAGCCAAAGCTAGTATGTTTTCTTCAGAATTAGGAGCACTCTCCAGCTCCTTTATCTGTGCATAGATGTTTTTTTTGTCAAACTGTACCTGTTCTAATTGTTTAGCTAAGCGCTCGCGTTCTTCTTGAACGGTTCGAGACATTTCATCCTCTAAAGAGCGGGTTGTACAAGAGAGCTGCCTACATTTCCATACCCCCAGTCCTACTACAAAGGCGGCTGCTACTACTGCACCTATCATCCCCTCGTGAATTCCCACAACAGAGACTGTATGCGCCAATTGATCTAGGGCAGCTGTATGAAGGCCTAACTGTTGACAGAGAACCAATCCAGCAATAATCCCTACTGCCAAACCGACGATAATGGCAGCTTTTACCGCTCTCTTCTCAAAAATAGAATCATAGTATTTTTTTTGAGGAGTGGTTTTTATAGGAGTATAATGCCCGTCATAATAAGGACGGCTATTAAATGATAACACTGTATAACCTAATTAAAATAATATACATCTATTATACCAAATAATTTATATATATGCAAATTAAATTTTTATTAATAATAAAGAAATGATTAATGTTCTTGTATCAGCAAATTAATTCTTCATTTAAAATAAACTTATGAATACAAAAAATCACTCCTGCTGTTCTCATTCTCCCCACTCCCCTCCCCCTCACAAGCATGGTAGAGGCTATACCTGCCCCATGCACCCTCAAATTACGCAAGAACAACCCGGAAGTTGCCCTCTCTGCGGAATGGCTCTAGAGCCCTTTCTTCCCACAGGAGACGAGGAGGAAAATGGGGAACTCAAGGAGATGTCACGCCGTTTTTGGGTGAGCTTGCTCTTTCTTATTCCTCTTTTATGCCTCTCCTTTTTTCCGGAAATGGGGGGATGGATACAAGCTATTTTTGCAACTCCCCTTGTCCTATGGGGGGGATGGCCCTTTTTTAAACGGGGCTGGAGCTCTCTTATACGCAGCAGCTTAAATATGTTTACCTTGATTAGCATGGGGGTGGGAATCTCTTATCTTTACAGTATCATTGCTGTCTGCTTCCCCTCTCTTTTTCCTGATTCTTTTAAAGATCAGCACCATCACCTTGCACTCTATTTTGAAACAGCAGGGGTCATTACAACTCTTGTGCTACTTGGACAGCTCTTAGAGTTACGAGCACGCGATAAAACGGGGCAGGCCCTTCGAGCGCTCCTCAATTTAACACCTAAAATCACGCATCTGGTGAGTCGTGATAAAAGTGAAAAAGAGATTCCTCTTGAGGAGGTAAAAATCGGAGATTGGCTGCGCGTAAAACCTGGAGAAAAGGTCCCCACAGATGGAATCATTTTAGAGGGGGGTAGCTCCCTCGATGAATCGATGATCAGTGGAGAGCCTTTTCCTCTTGTAAAAAGTAGAGGAGAGAGGGTCATAGGAGGCACTCTCAATGGAAATGGAAGTTTTATCATGCAAGTTGAAAAGATAGGTGGAGAGACCTTTCTTGCTAAAATTGTACACTTAGTGAGTGAGGCTCAGCGTAGCCATGCTCCTATTCAAAAACTTGCCGATACGATCTCCTCCTATTGCGTTCCTCTCACCTTACTCATTGCTCTGATTACATTTATCATATGGAGCGCGATCGGCCCCCCTCCTGCCTTCTCTCATGCTCTTATCAATGCTGTGGCTGTATTAATGATTGCCTGTCCTTGCGCCCTCGGTTTAGCCACTCCCATGTCCATTACGGTTGGAATAGGAAAAGGGGCAATGCAGGGGATTTTGATCAAAAATGCAGAAGCGCTCGAAATGCTCTCCAAAGTTGATCTTATCGTGATCGATAAAACAGGCACCCTGACCGAGGGCAGACCCTCTCTTTCGACGATTCTATGCATAAGCGAAAAAAAAGAAGATGAGGTGATTCAACTCGCAGCAAGCTTAGAAATTGCAAGTGAACATCCTTTAGGAGCTCCTCTGATAGCAAAAGCAAAAGAGAAAGGAATCGAGCTCCTCCCCCTTAATGATTTTAAAAACAACAGCGGAAAAGGGGTCATAGGAACAATCCATGGAAAAAGAGTCGCCATCGGCAATCAACGGCTGCTTGCTGATTTAAATGTGGAGATTCCCTCTAAGCTGGCAGAGCCGCTCTATCAAGAGGATCAAACTGTCCTATTTTTAGTCTTCGATAGGAAAGTCGTAGCCCTCTTTGGGCTTTCAGATAAGATAAAAGAGTCCTCCAAGGAGGGAGTTGAAAAACTGCATCAAGCAGCTCTTCACATCGTGATGCTGACAGGAGACAATCAAAAGACCGCTCTTGCTATTGCTCATAAATTAAATATTGATCGCGTGGAGGCAGATCTTCTTCCAGAAGATAAATATGAGATCATCAAGAAATTTCAAAAAGAGGGCTATAAGGTTGCTATGGTTGGGGATGGGATCAATGATGCCCCAGCACTTGCTCTTGCAGATGTGGGAATTGCGATGGGAACAGGAACAGACGTAGCTATAGAGAGCGCGCCTCTTACTTTAGTCAAAGGGGATTTAAGAGAGATTGCACGTGCGCGCACTTTAAGTCTTGCTACTATGCGCAATATTCGGCAAAATCTCTGGTTTGCCTTTCTCTATAATGCACTTGGAATTCCCCTTGCCGCAGGCGTTTTTTATCCTTTTTTTGGAATTTTATTAAATCCTATGATTGCCAGTATAGCAATGACATGTAGCTCGATTTCTGTCATCATCAATGCATTGAGACTAAAAAAACAAAAAATATGAAGTGGATCTCACTTGCCCCCTCTTACGACTGTCCACAAGGACATGGGATTGCCTATCAAACCTGTTTATACAACATGTGTCAGTCATTAAAAATGCCCTTTATTGTCCTCTTTCCCAAAAAAAATCAGCTCCCCTCTTTAACCATTCCTTTTAGAAATTATTTCTCTAGCCATTTTAAGTTATTTGATTTTATCCGTCTCTTTATTCAACAGAAGGAGCCCTCTCTCTATTTTATAGAGTCTTTTAAAATTGTAGATTTAAGTTTTTTGCTTTTAGCTCTACTGTTTTTAAAACGACAAGACCGCTTTTTGCTACTTTTTCGATATGGGTTGAGGAGTCTTTGTTGGGAAAAATGGATCTCCCTTTTTCTTATTAAAGGGCTTTCACGCTATAACCAGGTCCATTTTTTGACAGATAGCGAGCTGATAGCTGCCGAATATGAGAAGGAGGGGGGGGTGAAGCTACAAGTGGTTCCTATTCCTCATACGCATGTGAGGAAGCAGAAAGCGATGAGAAAATCGGACAAGCTCATTTGTTACTGGCCAGGAGAGCCGAGACCAAGCAAAGGGCTCTCTGAAATCAAACAGCTGACTGAAAGGATGGATAGAGAAAGATTTGAACTTGTAGCTGTCCGTTCTTCCGAGCTAAAAAATGCGCATCTCATTAAAGATTACCTCACAAGAGAGGAGTATCTTTTTTATTTAGAAAGAAGCGATCTTGTTTTACTACCCTATGACCCTCTTGTTTATCAAAAAGGGACGTCTGGTATTTTTGTGGAAGCAGTCTGTTTAGGGAAGATGCCCCTTGTGAAGGAGGGGAGCTGGCTTGCTTATGAGTTAAGGAAATATGAATTAGATGAGTTAATTGTCGAGTGGCAAGACCCCGATTTTTTTACGAAGTTAGAAGAGCTTTATGCTTCGGAAAATGTGAGAAAGAAGCTCTCTTGGATGAGCTCAGAGTACAACCATTTTCACACGCAAGCAAGTTTTAATGACTCTTTTCACAAGTTTTTGGAAATGGTATTAGGCAAGCGATGCGAACCGGAGACTCTGTTGCCTCTTGTGCCCGAAGAGGAAGAGCCATGACAAGGCTACCATGAGGTGGAATTTGAGAACAGTTGGCTATATTCTCGATGATATATTTACCTGCCCCTAAAATGGTTTTATGAACAGGAAAAGTCTGATCTAGACAATCGGGAGAGAGCGTATCGATAGCGATTCCGGCAACATCTCTCCTAAGCAACCATTGAGCGCTTGTAGCTGAAAAAGCGGGAAAATGCATCTGTCCCTTCCCATCTACATTTCGATACGCATCTGAGCAAGACCAATAACGACTCCAACCTGTATAGGCGATCACTAAAGAGCTCTGAGGAATTTTTCCATATTCTTTTTCGTAGTTTTCTATATCCTCAATGGAGACCTCATAATCTGCATCCGCTTGTGCGGAAACATCAATCACACAGGCAGGGACGATGAGTTGCTCGAGAGGAATCTCTGCGATTGAGTTGCCTCCCGGGATGCGGTGGGAGGGGGCATCCATATGCGTCCCTAATCCAGCATGCATCTTGATCTGCTGAACCCGAAACATTTTGTCATAATCTTTTTTGATCTCCAAGCAAAAGCCACAAGATCCATTCCATGTAGGAATATGAGAGGAAAGAGGGTGGGTCAAATCAACGATTTTAAAGCTCTGATTTACGAGAGAATTTTGGGAGAGATTCATGATGCGGCATTATCAAGACTTTTCTTATATTTTTCAACTCTTGACTTGATAAAATTTTTGGAGTATCCTGCTCATTATGAAACGAGAAGATACTGATTGTCCCTTCTTTAGTAACTGCAGTGGCGCATCCGTCATTGTTGATATTTCATTTATCCAACTTCTATCGATTCCTTTTATTATGCGCAAGCTTGCGCAGTAATTATTTATTTCTATTCATCATTTTTTTCAAAAACAAATAATTAAAAAAGGAATAATACTATGTCAAAATCAATTGGTTCTTCAAGCGGAGCAGTCAGGCAGTACTCTCCATCTGAGGAAGTAAAGAAAAAAAAGTCAATATTGCAGAATATAGGTGTGGGTAGTCTCTCAGGAATATCAGCTGTGTCTATGATACAGCCACTGATCTACTTTAAAAATATGAAGCAACTAGGTAGTCACGTCAAGAGGAATCCACGCGTTTGGTATAGAGGAGTTGGTGGCTTTGCGGCCAGTTTTGCTCCAACTATTGCTCTTCAAACAGCTGTCAAGGGTATCTTTTCAAATATATGGGATTTAGGTCCAGTTGTTGCTGCATTAGCTGGGGGAGCATTCTCTGCTCTCGTCGTTTGTCCTGCTGAAGGGATTATGATTCAACAACAAAAGACGGGGGTAGGCTTTTTCAAGACAGCGGAATATGTTTATACTGATTATGGCATTCGGGGGTTTTATAGAGCTTTGCTACCCACTGCAGCCCGAGAGGCAACTTTTGCAGCAGCCTATCTTGGTGTAACACCCATTGTAAAAAGGAAACTAGAGTCTCTTGGAATGCACGCATGGATAGCTCAAATATTAGCAGGTGCAGGTGTGGGAATAGCTGCAGCTGGCATCAGCCATCCATTTGATACGGTGAAAACACAACAACAGGGGGACCTTTCTATGAAAATGGCGACAGTTGAGGCCCTCTGTAAAAAAGGAGTATTTGCTGGATTTGCCTGGAGAGCAGCAATGCTCACCACTGCTACCACAGTGATCCCTTTTGTGCAGGAGAAGCTCGATAAAATAGTTGAGAAGTTGAAAAATTAAACCCAAAACTCAGGTTAAAAGGCCCCTATCATAGGGTAGGGGCTATTTTTGCATGATAAGTATGGCATCTGATACCGGCCTTAATACATGCAGATTATGGTCGTTTTCATCACCATCTCCTATAGGTTGATTGATCACTTGACCCTGATATACAAAAGTTGAAGACCCACCACCATCCAAATTAAGAGCATCTATACAACCCAAAGTCTCCATAAAATCGGCCAATTCATCCATTGTCATCCCCAAGCTTAGTGTGGGTTGTTTGCCATCTACAACCACAAAAACCCAATTGCCGTTGGCAAGTATGCCAATGGCAGTCCGTGCATGTCTTTGAGTCAGGAAGGTCACGATTGTTTTTTCTGAAGAAAAATCTTTGACTTTTTCCCCATTTTGGATGAGTAAGGGAGTGCCACCAACGATGTGATCCATTTTCTCCCACTCTTCGCTTGTCGTGCATCCTGTCTGTGGATCAACATGAAAATCGATGCCCTCTAAGTGGGTAAGCAGACGATCAAAAAGTACTCTATGCTTTTTATCCCACCCAATTGCACCTCTTGGTTTGGCTGGAAGGCCATACCATTCGCCCTCAATTTTTAAAATACCACAAGGTGAGCCCTCATGATTGCCCCCAATTGCAAAAAAACCGCCGTTGATAGCTGCAATGGCTCCCTTCCTCATGGAAAGCGACAGCACATTTTCCCTACCCACACACTTATCTAACGCTCTGGCAGGCATAATAGAAAATTTTGTTGAATCAACTTCTAGCACATGTATGGACTGTGGAATATCCGTAATAATATGCTGGTAATATATCCCTTCTGGGGTTGTGAAAGAAAAAAGAAGAAAACAGCCAAAGGCAAAAAAGCAATAGCGACCGATTTCAAGTAATAATCTAGACATGGACCTACCTCTCCATTCAAAAAGCTTGCTTTTCGAACTTTTTTCCACAGATAATGAGATGCTCGGGAAAGGACTCGAACTTCACCAAGTTGCCTCCAAGAGATTTTAAGTCAGCAGGAATTCAACTGCAAGCAATACATTTCGATATCTATCAGTGTAATTTACAGCAATTTGCATTAAAATAATTATTATAATGCGTGATTCTAGATTGCGAGTTATACGATGTTGCTGTCCCACCTATGTCCCATCGCCCCTTGCCAGAAATATCCCCAAATGGGTATAATCGAGCACAAGAAATGCAGGTATTGGAACAGCATGAAGCAAATCGTTTGGATTGGACGTAGCAAGGCTGACTTAAAAGAATTCCCTGACAGAGTACAACGATCTGTGGGCTTTGCTTTATGGGGTGCTCAAGAGGGTGAAATTCCTCCCTCTTCCAAAGTCTTAAAAGGCTTTGGAAATGCAAAGGTTCGAGAGATTATAGAAAACAACTCGAACGGAACCTTTCGAGTCGTGTATACGGTGGAATTTAAGGGATACATAGCCGTATTACATGCCTTCCAAAAGAAATCGAAGAGTGGTATTGCCACTCCTCAACAAGAGATGGAATTAGTAAAAAAAACGTTTAGCAGAAGCAAAAAAAATTCTGAAGGAAATAGAATGAAAAAGAAGAAGCTCGGTGATGTTGAATATGAAATCGGCTCAGGCAATGTGTTTGCTGATTTGGGCCTTGCCAATCCCGAAGAAGCTCTAGCCAAAGCACAGCTTGCTTGGGAGATTGCTAAAATCATCAAGAAGCGTAAACTGACTCAAAAACGCGTTGCTGCAATCCTCAAGATCACCCAACCTAAAGTTTCTTTACTACTCCGAGGCTATTTAAAAAGTTTCTCTATGGAACGTCTATTCCGATTCCTAAACGATCTTGGCCAAGACATTTACATCAAGATCACCCCCTCTTCTCATCGTGGTCATGGCAGCACTATAATTGGAGATTCCCCTTCTAATGCTAGAATCGCCGCTCTCGGCAAGTAAATTTGAAAATGTGTGGTTTGCGAAAGGGTCAAAAGGTTCAAATGTATATAAGACTTTTTTGATTTTATATTAAACTAACTTTTATTCATGACACAACTATCTGAAATAAAACATTTTTTTATAATTGAATTTTATTATTATTATTTATATAATTTTAGTACAGTAATTCAATAAATGGATGGTTAATAGAGATGGCAGATTCTTTAGCAGCAACAGCACATCTCACCCCTTCACTTGCTCGAAATGATCTTGTAGCTCAACAACAACATCCCAAAAGAGCATGTGCAGTAACCCTATTTGCAATAGCCATTATTTTATTTTCTGTGGGCTTGACTCTTGGATCAATCGGTCTTGCCGCTCCTCATAATGCACTCCCTTTATGGTTGAAATCTACAGTTACCGCTCTTGGAAGAAATGGATGTATTGGCGTAATCGTAGGAGGGTATGTAACCAGCACAGCTCTAGCAAAATTGGCAGGCCCCATTCATTCAAAGGAACTTCTTCAGAAGGAAGAGAGGGTGAACCCCAAAACAAGATTTGATAGAATGTTTGAGACAGCAACCCGGGTGCCACGAGTCATTCTTTCTACAGCCCTTGATATTGCCTTTTTACCAGTGGCAGCCATTCTTCTATTAATCGCATGTTGTAAATCTAACTATGATTCCAGCAATCCAAAGAAAAATAAGATCGCAATTCTCCAAATTCATGGTTCTGGTTTTTGTGAAATTGAATGGGTAGCCTCTTGGCCCTGGTTAAGTAAAGAGGCATATGGCTCTGTCTTTACATTGAACTTGGATGGCTTGGCTAGCAATGAACATCATATGGGGGTAGATGATTATGCCCGAGGCAAGATTCGAGATAAAATTTGTGAAATAAAGCAACTCACAGGACAGAATGAGGTGATTCTCATGGGTCACTCTATGGGCGGCCTGGTTGCAGCCTACTATGCTGAACACTGTGCTGAGGAGGACGGAACCACTGTTAACCATGTGATTTCGATTGCAACTCCATGGCATGGGGCTCCTTTACTCAATTGCAAAGACGAAAATGAAAAACCAAAACGATATACACAGATGACCGAAAATAATGATTTTTTAACCGCCCTTGCTAAAACAGCATTGGAATCAGATACAACTAGAAAACGCACCTATTATTCCATCGGCTCAACAACCGATTTCATGGTGCCAGGAGCCTCCAGTATACTTACAGAGAGCCAAAACAATAACAGAATATATTCTTGGCTGGGACATTATGGTATTATAGCTTATCCTGGAACTTGGATTAAGATTCGTTCATGGCTGAATCCTATTTATCAAGCTTAGTAGTATTAGGTCTTTTCTCGAGAGAAAATGCTCGGGAAAGGACTCGAACCTTCACGGAGTTGCCTCCAAGGGATTTTAAGTCCCTAGTGTCTACCATTCCACCACCCGAGCAAAAAGGAGATCAAAACTACTCTCTCCTACCTTTTAGAGTCAATGAAAACCCTACTCTAAAGGCTCCTCCTCCTTAATAAAAAAAGGGGGCACCTCCTCCTCCACCTCTTTAATAGAGGGAACTTCTTCTTGAGGCAACATACTTTTATAACGAGCAATACTCTCAGTAATCAAAGTCGTCGGAGGGGGAATCAGGGTCGGTCTCTCAGGTCTTTTTTCAATGATCGCCTCGTGACTCACCTCCACTCCCTCTATCCGCTGCTGCACTTCCAGCTCACCCTCTGCCTCTTTCTTCTTGCGAAAACGCTTCCTGCGATCCCTCTTTTCTTTCGGTTCTTTCGACTCCCCAGAAGTTGCCATCTCCTGCCCCTCTGCAGCAATCTCCTCAACTTCTTTCTCCCGTGCAGGCTGCTTCAAAGAGGTCTCTCGCCCCCCACCAATCTTAATCCCCTTCTCAATCGGTTGGGTTTTCAAAAAGATCTTCGCCTCACGCACCTCCAAAACCTCATAATCACTCACAGGAACTAAAAAACATTTGGGCCTCTCCATCGCCCGAAAAAAACAGCTGTTCCCAAAGGAGATAACCTCCACAGCGTCAACAAAAAACTCCTCCTGCCCACTGCCCTTACTATTTCTAACAACTAATTTATTACCCTCGTTTGGGGTAATCACCGTTTCTATCACAGGCTCTCTAGTAAAATTCACACTCTCACCTTTTGTTCTTACTTTGATTGATTTGCCATATAACCAATGAGATCCATAACACGCGTTGCATATCCTGTCTCATTATCATACCAAGCAATCAATTTGAAAAATCGATCATTTAACTCTATCCCCGCATTTGCATCAAAAATAGAAGAAAGAGGGGAACCTATAAAATCGGAGGAGACCACCTCATCTTCACAATAACCCAGGATATTCCTCATTTCTCCCTCCGATGCCTCTCTCATTTTCTGACAAATTTCCTTATAATGCGTAGATTTACTTAACCTCACCGTCAAATCTACGACAGAAACATCAGCAACAGGAACTCGAAAAGCCATTCCTGTTAGCCTCCCTCTTAATTGAGGAAGACAAATTCCAACAGCCACAGCTGCTCCCGTAGACGCAGGAATAACATTCTGAGAGGCTCCTCTTCCCCCTCTCCAATCTTTTCGCGAAGGACCATCCACAGAGGGCTGCGTCGCTGTCATCGCGTGAATCGTTGTCATCAGCCCCTCTTCAATGCCAAAGTGGTCCCACAACACTTTGGCCAAAGGCGCTAAACAATTGGTCGTACAAGAAGCATTAGAAACAATTCTATCTCTCTCAGGATCATAATTCTGATGATTCACACCCATTACAAAAGTAGGCACACCATCCCCTTTAGCAGGAGCTGTAATCAGAACATTTTTCGCTCCAACCTGGAGATGTTTCGCTGCATCTGTCCTGTTTGTAAAATGACCTGTCGACTCAACAACATAGTCTATCCCCAAATCACCCCAAGGAAGCTTGAGAGGGTCTTTTTCATTGAAAACGTGGATTTTTTTTCCATTGATCAGAATATGATCATCGCCCGCACTCACATCAGCATGAAATCTGCCATGAGTAGAGTCATATTTGATAAGATAAGCTAGATTGTCTGCAGGGACAAGATCATTAACCGCTACGATCTCCATCCCTTTGCAGAGAGAAATTTGCCGTAAAACAAGTCTTCCTATGCGTCCTAAGCCATTGATCGCAATCTTTATTCTCATGTCCACTTCCCGTTTTTAACTCTTAGCTTATGAACCTGAGTTTTGAGTTTTTCTTCCTCAAATTAAAAAGCAACTACTCGCTCAGATACTCGATCACGCAAGTTTCCGCATTATCACCCACTCTTTTACCAATACGCACAATACGTGTGTAACCACCCTCCCGATTAAGAAAACGGGGACCTAACGTATCAAAGAGCTTAGATAAAACACGACGATCTGTATTATAGCATTCCGTATTCCCACCCTTTACAGCTCTCGCCTCTTTTGAATTCAGACGATTAAACTGAATCATCATTTTGCTAATTGCTTGACGCCTGCTAGATAAATCATTGCGCTTCGCCAAAGTAATCATCCGATCAGCATGACGTCTTAACTCTTTCGCTTTGGTTACCGTAGTTTCAATACGCTCGTTATCAATGAGCGCTTTAAGCAAATTGGCCAGTAAACAACGGACGTGAGAAGAGGTTCTTCCTACTTTAAAAGTTGCGTTTCTATGTCTCATGCCATGATTCCTTTTTGCTCTTCGAGATATTCCTTAATTTTATCTTTTACATTATCTGAAGTAATACCAAACCTTGCTAAATCCATTCCTAAACTTAGACCCATTTCAGAAAGCTTAGCTTTAATCTCATTAAGAGATTTTTTTCCAAAATTTCTAAACTGAAGCAGTTTGGGTTCAGCCATTACAACTAATTCTCCAATAGTTTCTATATGCGCCCCATTCAAACAATTAGTAGAACGAACAGATAATTCAATCTCATTGATTCCCAAAACAAGCTTCTGCATCAGCTCATCTTTATCCTCATCAATAGGAGTTTTGACCTCTTCAAAAGAGATATCATGTTGATCAAGACCTTCAAAAACAGAGAGATGCTGAGCAATAATTTTTGCAGCAAACGAGACCGCTTCTCGAGGAGAAATTCTTCCATCCGTTTTTACTTCTAAAATTAAACGGTCAAAATCTGTATCCTGTCCCACACGAGTATCTTCAATAAAGTAATTAACCAAACGCACGGGAGAATAAATAGAATCTATGACGACTTCATTCACTCCATGTTGACCAATGAGATGACGCTCTGAAGGAACATAACCTCTTCCAATAGACACTTTAAGGTCTATTTTACGGTTGAAAGGTTTTGTGACTGTAAAGATAGGAAGATCTGGGTTTACAACATCAAAATCACCTGTGTGGATAAGGTTTCCTAAAGTGATAACTTTCTGCCCTTTTTGACCCAAATCCTCTTGTGTAACCACTAAAATCTTAGAAATTATTTTTTGATCTTTAGAATTAGGAACATGGTTTGTTGGCAACTTTCTTAAAAGAGCCCCTTTCAGATTCAAAATAATGTTTGTTAAATCTTCTACAATACCCTCAACAGCCATATATTCATGAGGAATACCCTCAATAGCAAAAGAAATAATGGCAGGAGCTTCAATAGAAGTTAAAAGAATACGACGCAAGCTATTTCCGAGTGTATGACCTAAACCTCTTTCAAAAGGTTCAGCTACAAAACGCGCAGAAGTAGAGGTCTCTTCATCGACTTTAATTTTTTCTGGTAGCTCAAATTTATCATAAATCACAGTTGACATGAATCGGCCCTCCTTTAGACTCGACGACGCTTACGAGGTTTACACCCATTATGGGGGACAGGGGTTTTGTCTCTAATGATTGAAACAATAAGTCCGGCGCTGATCAAACCACGCACCGCAGACTCTCGTCCCGCTCCAGGACCCCTTAAATAAACTTCCACTTCTTTCATTCCCATATTTAGGGCTATTTTGGCAGCATCTTGCGCAGCAAGCGTTGCTGCAAAAGCTGAAGATTTTCTCGATCCACCATAACCAATCTTACCTGAGGATGCCCAAGAAATGATATTACCTGCAGGATCCGCAATGGAAATGATGGTGTTGTTGAATGTGGCCTTTACGTGCACAATACCAGCAGGAACACTTCTCATCACCTTCTTTTTGACAGGTTTTTTATTCGCTTGTTGCTGATTCTGTTGCTGTTGTTGTTGATTCTGTTTAGCCAAGTGTGCTCTCCTCAATAAAATTTATTATCAATTATTTCTTCGTAGCCACAGCTTTTCCAGCAACGGTCTTACGTCTACCCTTTCGTGTGCGTGCATTTGTGCGTGTGCGTTGGCCACGAACAGGAAGTCCTACGCGGTGTCTTTGTCCCCGATAGGCATGAATATTGATGAGTCGTTTAATATCATTCTGTACTTTTCTTCTTAAATCCCCTTCTACAAGGTACTCAGATTGCAAAAGCGCATTAATCCGTGATATGTCTTCACTAGAAAGTTTTTGGGCTTTCATATTAGGATCGAGGCCCAGTTTGTGGATAATCTCTTCAGAACGAGCACGGCCAACTCCGAAAAGGTAAGTTAAACTGATGACCAGCCGTTTATTTCCGGGTACATCTACTCCAATCATACGAGGCATAGTTTCATCTCTCTAAAACAATTAAAAATGATCAAAAATTCTACCAAATAAGGGACTATTATACAAGCCCTCTTCTTATCTTCCCTTTATTTTTCCCCGTTTCATAAAACCCTCATAGCGTTTCATGATGAGGAAGGACTCTACCTGTTTCATAGTATCTAATACTACTCCGACAAGAATAAGCAGGGCGGTTCCACCAAAAAAATAGCTGATGGAATGGTCTAAACGTAATACTTTACCCACTAATGTGGGGAGAATTGCAATAAATGCTAAGAAAAGAGCGCCTATTAGGGTCACTCTATTCATGGTTGACTCTAAATAATCCTGAGTCGGTTTTCCTTGACGTATTCCAGGAACAAAAGCCCCATTTTTTTTCATTTCAGAGGCGATCTGCTCCGGATGAAACTGGGTAGCTGTCCAAAAATAAGTGAAAAAAAGAATTAACAATACGTAAATCGCAGTATAAACCCAACTTCCAGGAGAAAGACTACTCGCGATAGAACCTAACCATCCAGCTCCGCCTAAAAATTGAGCAATAGTCGCGGGAAACATGAGAAGAGAGGAGGCAAAAATAACAGGTATCACACCTGCATAATTCACTTTTAAGGGAACAAAAGAGCCCCCCCCCTTGAACCTCTTTTCTTCCGATGATCCGGCGTGCATACTGTACAGGAATTTTTCTAACCCCTTGAATAATTAAAATAGTGGCTATGATTACGAGAACGAAAACAGCGAATAGGACGAGTAGAGAGGAAAAAGTAATCTGACCTGGTTCTTGCGAATCAAGATTGAGCTGTTGAACGATAGAACCAATTGTCGAGGGAAGAGAGGAAATAATACCTAGTGTGATGATAAGGCTCGTGCCATTTCCAATTCCCTTCTCAGTGATTTGCTCTCCTACCCACATCAGAAAAATGGTACCTGTCGTCATCGTCATGACGGTCACGAGATAAAAGAGCCATGGGAAACCGAAAGCCTGAATCTCAAACATATGAGGAACGATGATCCCTGGGTTTGCAAAATTCATCTGTATGGCATAACGAGCAAATAGGCTTGATTGGAGAATAGCAAGAAAAACAGTCAATAAACGGGTATACTTGTTGACTTTTCTACGACCCATGTCAGGGTTTTCCTTCACTTCCCTTTGTAAATTAGGAAGAAGGGCCAACATAAGCTGCATGATAATGGAGGCGGAAATATAAGGCACAATTCCCAGTGCGATCACAGTCATCTGCGCAAAAGCACCTCCAGAGAAAATATCAACTAACTGAAATAAATTTTGAGTGCCGCCCGTCGCCTGCTTGAAATAGGCTAAAGCAAGCTCACCGTTGATACCTGGGACTGGGATAAAGACACCAATCCTACAGACAATCAATAAAAGGAGAGTAAAAAGAATGCGCCCCTTCAGTTCCGGAATAGCAGCTATGCGCTTGAGCGACTCAAACATAATTAAAATTTAATTCCAGCTTGTTGCAATTTATCTTTCGCACCTTGAGAAAGCTCATCCACTTGAAAACTTATTTTTTTAGTTAAATGACCATTTGCCAAAATCTTCACGCCGTGGGAAACCCCTTTAATCAATCCTCTTTCTCGAAGTGTTTCCATATTCACAACCTCTCCATCTTCATAAAATTTCTCGATCATAGAGAGATTAAAAACATGGGGAAGTTTTTGAAAACGCACTTGAGAGAAACCTCTTGAAGGAACTCTCTTATGTAAAGGTCCAGCGCCCCCAATATATCCAGCACGTACTTTATAACCGGAACGTGCACCCATCCCTTTTGTACCACGACCGCAGGTTTTTCCACTTCCAGAACCCACTCCACGGCCCACCTCTTTACGTCTCTTTCTTCCACGAGAACTATTTGATAATGATTCTAGTTTCATCATGACGTTGATCCTCTTATTTCCATCGTCTTCTGACGATTACACAACATGGAGAGAGCTTTAAATGCGGCTCTCACTAAATTCATCGGGTTATTCGAGCCAAGACTTTTGGCAACAACATCCTTAACTCCAGCAAATTCCAAAATGGAACGGATACAACTTCCTGCAACAATTCCAGTCCCTTCAGGCGCTGGTTTCAATAAAATCTTAGCACCATCAAATTCCACACAGATTTCATGAGGAATGGTTGTCCCCTCCTGTTCAAAGTAGATAAGACTCTTACGTGCAGAATCTTCTCCTTTTCGGATCGCATCTGTTAACTCGTTTGCCTTAGCAAATCCGTATCCTACACGTCCATTATGATCACCCACTAGTATAAGAGCAGAAAAACTGAATTTTCGTCCCCCTTTTACTACTTTAGAACATCTATTGACAAAAAGTACCTTTTCTTCGAGTCCTGACTCTTTATTGGCCTCTTTATGCGATTTTTGGTTAGCCATCTTTCCTCATTCTTAAAACTCTAAACCACCTTCTCTGGCCCCATCTGCTACTGCTGCAATCACACCGTGATATTTAAAAGGGCCACGATCAAAAACTATCTTTTTTACTTCTTTTGCTTGCGCAAGTTCTGCAATTTTTAAACCCAACTGATGTGCAGAACTCTTGTTTTTTCGATTAAATTCTGTTTGACGAAACTCACCAGAAAGCGTGGAGGTACTAGCCAATGTATGAGCTGCCTCATCATTGATAAGCTGCACATGAATATGAGCATTGGATTTTACTACACAAAGACGGGGTTTTTCGGCTGTTCCTCGTACCCTTTTACGGACGTGAAGAGCTCTGCGTTTACGATTGCGATTTATCTTAGTTTGACTATTTTCCATAGATCTACTTATTAAGAGGTTTTACCTGAGGCCTTACCAGCTTTTCCAGCTTTGCGGCGTACAGCTTCATTCACATATTTAATACCCTTGCCCTGATAAGGTTCAGGGGGACGCTTTGCACGCACATCAGCCGCAAACTGTCCTACAAGCTGTCTATCTATTCCCTTAATTTGAATCATCGTATTTTTTTCGACAGCAACTTGAATTCCCTCTGGGATCGGTAATTTGACTGGATGAGAGAATCCCAACTGTAAGTCGAGCAATTTCCCTTGAACAGCAGCACGATAACCCACTCCAACCATTTCAAGATTTTTCTCAAAACCCTCAGAAACACCTTTGACCATGTTTGAGATCAACGCCCAATATAAACCAAGGAAACGGTACTCTTCTTCTCTATTTTCTTCCAAAGCAACGGTAACTTTTCCTTCTTCAATAGATATGACCATCCCAGCCATAAGCTCTTGCTGTAATCGACCTTTAGGCCCTTTTACAGTACAAATATTCCCATCTAACTTAACTTCTACACCTTTTGGAAGTATAACTGGAACTCTTGCTTTACGTGACATCTATTTTGACTCCTCTCTACCAGGCCAAGCAGAGAAGCTCTCCGCCCACTTTTTCTCTACGTGCACGTCTTCCCTCTAATACCCCTTTGGGCGTTGAAAGAATTGCGATACCCATTCCACCAAATACTCGGGGAATATCACTACTTGCAATATATTGTCTCAAAGAGGGTTTAGATACACGTTTAAGCCCATGAATAACTTCTTCGCGGTTAGGCCCAAACTTAAGAAAGACTCTCATTGTCTTCTTCCGTTTTTCCTCTTTAATCAAAAAATGCGCAATAAACCCATTCTCTTTTAAAATTTTAACTATTTCTTCTTTTAGCTTACTATGAGCGATGTCTATATAACGTCGTTCAGCTTTTGAAGCATTTCGAAGATTTGTTAGTAATTCAGCAATTGGGTCGCTTACTATTCCCATGATTTTCTCCTACTGATTAACTGATGAGTTAATCGTTGATTGCTTGAAAGGCATCCCTAAGAGCCTTAATAATTCTACACACTCATTATCTGTTTCGGCATTTGTGACAAAAGTGATATTCATCCCTTGAGTTCTTTTAACTTTATCAAGATCTACTTCAGGAAAAATCACCTGCTCTTCAAGACCTAATGAGTAATTTCCCTGTCCATCACATTTAAGAGGAAAGCCTCTGAAGTCACGAATACGAGGGCTAACGATATTAAATAAACGATCGATAAAATCAAACATTCTTTTTCCGCGCAAAGTCACTTTTGCACCAATAGCCTGGAACTCTCTCAGTTTGAAACCAGCAATCGCTTTTCGAGATTTTGTTGTAAGTGGTTTTTGACCACTGAGCATAGTCAGTTCATTTAAAGCTTCTTGGAAGGAATTCTTATCTTTAGAAGCCTCTGCTAGACCCATGCTGATAATGACTTTATTCAGACGAGGAATCTTCATAGGGTTCGCATATGCGAACTTTTTCTGGAGAGCCCCTTTAACTTCTTTATGATAACGTTCTTTTAATCTAGACATGTGTCCAACCCTAAATTTTCGTTTTCTTGACGAGACGGTAAGCAACCGCTCGACCCTCTTCTAGATAATAAAACTCTTTCTCACCTTGATCGTTTGTCCGAGTCTTTAATTTAACACCTTTGCCATTCACTGAGGGTTTTACATTAGAGACATGTATAGGGCATTCGATATCGATGATCTGTCCTTTTTGGTTTTGCTGAGTTTTTTTCATGTGTTTCTTACGTACATTTACCCCCTCAACAACTACCCTATCTCCTTGGCAGGAAAGAACCTTTCCAGTTTTTCCCTTATCATTTCCTGAGATCACCAAAATTTCATCACCTGGACGAACTCTTTTATTTCTAACTTTCACAGCTATCATATGACCTCTGGGGCAAGGGAACTAATTTTAACAAATCCTCGATCTCTCACTTCACGAGCAACGGGACCAAAAATACGGGTCCCTCGAGGATTTCCTTTATCATCGATAATGACACAGCTATTCGTATCAAAACGCAGCCAAGATCCATCCGATCTTTTTACATACTTCTTTGTTCTTACGATGACAGCCTTGACGACTTCACCTTTTTTGACTGTCCCTTCGGGCTCTGCATCCCTTACAGAACAGACAATGATATCTCCTACAGTGGCATAACGACGCTTAGAACCGCCCAATACTTTGAAACATTTCACTTTCTTTGCGCCGGTATTGTCAGCAACTTCCAGTTGCGATTCTTGCTGAATCATATTATTTACCGTTCGTAGTTGTTTTAGGTTCTTTTACGACTCGCCAGCGTTTCAGCTTAGACATGGGCCGTGTTTCCTCAATTGTCACAGTATCACCCTCTTTTAAAAGATGTGACTCCTCATCGTGCGCGTAATACTTTTTAGAATCGCGAACAACTTTTCCATAAACAGGATGCCTTAAAGTTCTCTCCACTCGAATGACAGCTGTTTTAGCCATCTTTGTTGAGACGACAACACCTGTCTTTAGTTTACGGCTTCCTCTTTCTTTGCCTTCTAGTTCTGTGGCTATCATGGTTCCCTCTTGAGTAACTCTCTCTCTCTCTTAATGGTGAGAATACGAGCAACCTCTTTTTTCTTTTCACTCACCAGATGGATTTTTTGGGTTTTAGCATCTAGCTTTTGCCCTCTTAATGCGTAGATCTCTTTTTGGAGAGTATCCAATTTCAAGCTGAGCTCTTCATCGCTTTCATTTATAAGATCTTTGGCTTTTAACATCGGTACAACTCCTTAAACTCTTTCTACTCTCTCAACAAAACGGGTACGTATTCCCAATTTTGCTGCAGCTCGTCTAAGAGCATCTTGAGCCTCTTCACGAGGCACATTCCCTACTTCAAATAGAACCCGACCTGGGCGCACAGGAGCTGCCCAATACTCAACGGCCCCCTTTCCTTTACCCATACGTGTTTCAGCAGGTTTTTTCGAAATGGGCTTATCTGGAAAAATTCGAATCCACACCTTACCACGTCTTTTAAAATGTCTATTAATAGCGACCCTGCATGCCTCTATTTGTTGAGCAGAGATTCTTCCTCTCCCCAGAGCTTGCATCCCAAACTCTCCGAACTCAACAAAATTACCTGCTTTGCTCAATCCGGTTAGCTTGCCTTTTTGCTGTTTACGAAACTTTGTCCGCTTCGGCATGTTAGCCATAACAATAGATCCTCTATTCCTTAATCCTTAAGGCAGGTTACGTTACCTGCGGGGCTTCTTCCCCATGGTTAATCCAAACTTTCACACCGATACTCCCGTAGGTAGTCTCAGCACGTCCTATCGCATAATCAATATCAGCTCTCAAGGTATGTAAAGGAACTCTTCCTCTCTTATACCATTCTGTACGAGCAATTTCAGCACCTCCTAAACGACCTGCTACTTGAACTTTTATTCCAATAGCTCCCGCATCGGTGGAAGTGTCAAGAGCCTTTTTCATTGCTCTTCTGAAGGCCACTCTTCTTTCAATTTGACGAGCGATATTATCAGCAACTAATTGCGCATCTAAATCGGGTCTCTTAATCTCTTCAACTTCGATCCAAACCTCTTTTCCAGTCAGTTTACGAAGTTCCTCTTTCAAAACATCAATTTCGGCACCCTTTTTCCCAATAACGAGACCAGGTTTCGCTGTATGGATGGTCACCTCAATTTTTCCACTCATGCGTTTGATAACAAACCGTGAAGCACCTTGACAGGAGGCCTTCTTTTTTAAATGCTTTCTAATTTTAAAATCTTCAATGAGAAGATCACCAAACTCCTGTTTATTGCCGTACCAGAGGGAACGCCAATCTTTTTTTAAACTGGTGCGGAGACCTATTGGACATACTTTTTGGCCCATACTATTCTTCCCTCGCTCCTTTTTCTCCAACAACCACGGTGAAGTGACTTGTTCTTTTTACCACAGCAGTTCTTCCCCCTCGGCTTTTAGATTTTGTTCTTCTCATACGAGGACCCTCGTCAACGCGCACTTCAATAACATATAGGCTATCGCGTCTTGCATCTAGTTGTAATTCTGCATTGGCAACTGCGCTCTTAAGGGTTTTCTTCAAGTAGTGTCCCCCCTTCATTGCGCAATAATTCAATTGCATTTCAGCTTTCTCTACAGTAAGTCCTCTCATCAAACCTGCTGCGAGTCTCGCTTTACGAGGCTGCACTCTGATAAACTTTGTCACTGCCTTAGCTGTAGCCATTATTTTACCTCAGTCGTTGCTGCTTTCTTGATAGGATGGGTCTTAAATAGCCTTGTCGGAGAAAATTCCCCTAATCGATGACCCACCATCGTTTCAGAAACAAATACGGGAATAAATTTTCTCCCGTTATGCACCTCAAATGTATGCCCAACCATTTCAGGCACAACCATCGAACGTCGCGACCACGTTTTAATAGGGAGTTTTTTCCCTTCCACGTTCTGCTTTCTCACTTTCGTCAAAAGTTGGTGATCCACAAAAGGACCTTTACGTAAAGATCTTCCCATAACTATTACTTCCTACGATCCTTTACTATCATCCAAGATGCCGGTTTTTTCTTCTTACGGGTTCTATAACCCTTTGTTTGCATTGACCATGGAGTTTGAGGAATATAGCCATTATGCTTACCCTCTCCCCCCCCGTGCGGGTGGTCTACTGGGTTCATGGCGGTTCCTCGTACTGTTGGACGAATCCCTTTCCATCGCTTACGTCCTGCTTTACCCTCAACTCTCAAATTATGTTCCGCATTGGAAACCTCTCCAAGAGTGGCTCTACAAGTTTCTTTAATCAACCTCATCTCACCAGAGGGCATTTTCACTGTCGCAAAACCACCACTTCTCGCAATCAATTGCGCTGATAACCCTGCAGATCTCACGAGCTTGCCCCCTCTACCTGGTTCCATTTCAATATTATGAACCACTGCACCCACGGGCATTGCTTTAAATGCCATAGAACAACCAGGTTTAAAAGGACTCTGATCTCCGGAGACAATCTCATCCCCTCTTTTCAATCCTTTAGGCGCCAAAATATATCTCTTCTCCCCATCGACGTAATGGAGAAGAGCAATAAAAGCAGAACGGTTAGGATCATACTCTATAGAAGCCACTTTCGCCGGGATATTATCCTTATTACGACGAAAATCAATCAGGCGATAAAATTGTTTATGACCCCCCCCATGGTGACGGCAAGTAATGTGACCATTATTATTACGTCCACCAGTTCTTTTTTTCGGACTAAGCAAACTCTTACAAGGCTTTACTTTTGCACGAGAATGCGTTCCATCCACCTCTCCCTGACGAGTCAAACTCTCAAAACTGGGAAGCACCAGCTGGCGCATTCCGGAACTTGTTGGTTTAAATGTTCTTGGCATTTGTCAGTTTTCCTTAAACTTTATCGAGCGTATCGCCCGGCTCCAAAGTTACAATCGCTTTCTTAAAAGCAGGCGCAAATCCAGGCTGTCCTTTGAACATCCTTGTCCTTTTAGGCTTCACTTTGATCGTGTTCACCTTGCGTACCTTTACATTCAGCTCTTTATACATCTCTTCTACGGCACAAGCGATTGCATATTTGTTTGCAGTAGGATGAACAATAAATACATACTTAGGCGTTTTACAACGAGCAAGGCTCTTATTACTCTCCTCAGTATGCAATCTTTCCATCAGAGCAGCTTTCTCTGTGAGATACCTAGAACGAATCACTTCATAAGGATTTTTCATTGCAATTACCTAACTCAATAATTTCTTCAATTCAACAAATGCTGATTCTGTAACCACCATTCGATGAGCGACTATTACATCATATCCACTTAAATTAGAAGCTAATACAAAATTTGTCTTTTGGATATTACGTATGCTCATTTTAAACACATCATATTTTTCAGAGAAAATACTACGTGGAGACGCATTATTTTCTGTAGACTCATAAGCACCCTCTCCCACAAAAAGAAGACGTCTTCCAGTAAACCCTCTCTTTTCCATAAAGGAGAAGACCATCTTTGTTTTTGGTCGGGTGAATGTTTGAGTCAAAGCACCATCTTCAATGATACTCAAACGACCCTCTTTAATTTTTTCAGCTAAGAGATGTCTAACAGCCAACCGTCTCTCTTTACGGTTAATACGGATATGCTGATCAAATTTAGGTTTAGGACCAAATACGATCCCCCCTCCTCTAAATTGAGGGGAGACGAGAGAACCTTGACGTGCATTCCCTGTCCCCTTTTGAGGATGAGGTTTTTTAGTCGTATGAACGACCTCTGATCGCCCTTTAGTATTTGCTGACCACTGCCGACTATTTCTGCGCAGAGCCACGATATAATCTTTGATCATCTGAGAGTTGGCATCTACTTCAAGAAAAGCATCCTCGATTTCGAGGGATCCAACTTCTTCACCTTTCAGATTGAATTTTTTAAGTTGTGCCACAGCCTATCGCCCTCTATTTTCCTGATTGCTTTTTTGATTGCTTTTTCTTTGCAGGGGCAATGGAAACGAGCGCTCCTGTTGCTCCTGGGATAGCTCCCTCGACAAGAATGAGGTTACGACTTTCATCTACACCTACAACTCGCAAATTCTGAACAGTAACCGTATCGTCACCCATGTGACCTGCTTTCTTTTTTCCAGGAAATGTTCTTCCAGGCGTTGTACGCCCCCCACAAGATCCGCCATGTCGATGGAAACCAGAACCGTGAGTGGCACGACCGCCCCCAAAACCCCAACGCTTCTGAACCCCTTGATAACCCTTACCTTTTGAGACTCCACTTACATCTACGTGAGAAATTTCAGCAAAGAGAGTGACTCTTAGTTCCTGACCGACGGCATATTCGTCCACATTTTCCACGCGACATTCAGATAAATGGCGACGAGGCTCAACGCTTGCTTTTTTAAAGTGACCCAGCAGCTGCTTAGTCACTCTTTTTTCCATAGTGCGAGGATCATTGACAACAAGCTTATCGAAGCCAAGCTGTAGAGCATTATACCCATCGGAATCTTTCCGTTTGATCTGAGTAATCACGTTGGGCTCTGCATGGATCACAGTACATGAAACTACATTGCCTGCTTTATCAAAGCGCTGTGTCATTCCTCGTTTTTTTCCCATCAAAATCAATGGCATAGGTTTTTCCTATCTCGTATATCACTCTGTTCAGAACACCCTAATGTAGGTATTCGGGGGTCTCTATTTCCCTAACCGAAGCCAGCCTGCTGTTTCTCAGTAACCATAACCTTTAGAGGACCTCCTCTTAAGGCTGATGCGTAACCGGACTTGAAACAGCTCCCGACTGAAAGAGCTGTTGCCCTCGTCTGGGAAATGAAAGTGGAGAGCTTAGCAAAAGGGGCAGATTTCTCACAACAGAAATCTATTTCTTTTGCAATTTAGACCCTGCTCCATGCGTTGACCAATCCAATCGTCGCCGTAATAAAGCCTATAACAGGAGCAACAGCAGGGGGAACTTTGGCTGCAAACTGGGGATGCGTAATGAAATCAAGCACAAACTCACCTGCCTGCTCGGCGGCATCTCCGGCAATCGAGAGCATTCTTTCAGCAAAGTGGAGCCAAGCTTCTCTGGTTTTTTCAGCTTTGGAATAAAGAGTGTGAGCCAATGTAGCTTCTACGGCACAAGCACCGAGTGTTGAGGCATGTGTGGCAAACATCGCATAGCGGAAGGTCCAATTACCTAAATTATCTATATGCCTATTATGACTGGGACCCCAATGCTCATCCCCAAGAGAAACGGGACGGGCCACACCAAATCCCACAAAAGTCGTGACACTTGCAAAAAATCTTAAAATGAGAGCGGTTGCGGCCAATCTTTTTTCTGTAAGCGTCTCGACCCAATGCTGGTGATTTGTTTGTATACCCGTTTTTCTTCCTTTAGCGTCAAGACAGAACTTCTCCCCATCTCCTTCCCGAATTTGCCTTAAAAGGGTGACGCTATCTCTCATTCCTTGCACCATTCTAGGAATGGAGGCCCACGCTTTTGCAAGCCCTGTGATTTTACGAGCAGTGCTCATTGCCTTCCCTAAACTGATCGTCCCCTTGATAAAGCTTGAGGAACCAGCAGAAGTTACCCGAGCAATCAGGATCAGAAAATCTGCACATGCCTTAAAAAATTTTATCGTCTTATCGATGGTGCCTGTCTTCTCGAGACCCTTAAAAACAGCTTTGTCTTTTAAATCTTTTGTTCCTAGTGCTCTCTCTAACCCCTGCAACATGGTTAATGTCATAATCCACAAACTCCCTAGTTTAAAAAGAGCAGCATACCATGTCTACAAAGTATTGTAAAGGAAGAAATAAGGATATTTTAAGGATATTTTTTAAATGATAAAATTTAAATTTGCTAGCTGAATGCCGCGTAGAAACTCATCTGAGGCCATTTTTTTCTTCCCCTCTATCTGAAGTTCCAAAATACGAAAAGCTCCTTGAGAGCATCCTATGACCAATTCTGACCCATTTTTTGAAAGAATTTCCCCTGGCTTACCTGCATATTGCGATTCTATAGCTCCTTTTTTAATTAAAAGCCGCTTCGAGACCCCTTTGATCTCTACCAGACACCAGGCTCCCGGATGGGGAGTCACCCCTCGAATCTGGTTGTGAACCTGAAAAGCAGGTCTATTCCAAGAAATTTTAGTATCTTCTATGCTGATTTTCTTCGCATAGGTAACTTGTGCGGGATCTTGCATCTGAACAGCAACCGTTCCCTTGTCCAGTTTCTCAATGACCTCATAAAGGGCAACCGCTCCCAAAATAGCCAATTTTTCCATTAACTCTCCCGCTGTCATCTGGTCGGTAATTGCCGTTTTCACAATCGACAAAATACCCCCCGCATCCAACTCTTTGGCCATCTGCATAATCGTGACCCCTGTCTCTTTCTCCCCCTCCATAATTGCCCGTTGAACAGGAGCCGCCCCCCGGTATTTTGGTAAAATACTTGCATGAACATTAATACATTTTTTTAAGGGCATTTCTAAAAGATTTTCTTTTAAAATTTCAGCATAGGCTGCCACGATGAAGAGATCTGCTTTCAATTCTTTTAAAACAGAGGCAAATTCAGGAGCTGATGCTTTAGGGGGCTGATAGAGGGGTAACGCGCGTTCTAGAGCTAACTCTTTAACGGGTGAAAAACGGGGCTGTAAATATCTTCCTTGAGGTTTATCTGGCTTAGTGACAACAGCCACCACCTCGACTCCTTTTTCTAGAAGATATTTTAAAATAGTTGCTGCAAAAGAGGGAGTTCCAAAAAAAACAGCTCTCACTCTATCCGCCGCACATTTCAGCAAGCAACTCTTCAGGAGATTCAGAGGACTCTTCTTGATGGGTTGCCTGTTGTTGATTAGATAGATTCTGATGGAGCTTGCGTGTCCCTATAAGCCCTCTTTTGCTCTCTCGGCAAAATTTTACAAAATGGAGGATCTCTGGAAGAGGTTCTACCTCCTTCTCAATCTGATCACACGCTTCATCTAAATGAAGATAGGAGCGGTAAAGCAGCCTATACGCATGTGCAAGGGCACGTCTGGTAGCAAAAGAAAAATGACGCCGCTTCAATCCAATACGATTAATTCCACCCAAGCTATAGGGTACTCCCCCTCCAACAGTATAGGGAGGCACATCTTGAGTCACTCGGCTCATTCCTCCTACCATTGCATGACAGCCTATGCGACAATTTTGATGAACAGGTGTCATCCCTCCAATAATGGCATAATCTTCAATCGTCACGTGACCGGCTAAAAGGGAGTTATTACTCATAATAACGTGATTTCCAAGGCTACAATTATGAGCAATATGGCAATAGGCCATAATCAGACAGTGATCACCTACATTTACAGATGTTCCCTCAAACGTAGAGGAGTTGATCGTCGTAAATTCTCTAATTTCACAGTTTTTTCCAATCAATACGTAGGTCCTTTCGCCACGAAATTTGAGATCTTGCGTTTTTGTCCCAATACTTGCAAAAGGCCAAATAGTGGTTCCACTCCCAATGGTCGTGTTTCCATCGATGTAGGCATGCGATTTTATCGTAACACCCTCTTCTAGTGTGACTGTCCCCTTAACAATCGCATACGCTTCTACTACGACATCTTTTCCTATTTTGGCGCCCGGCTCGATGATTGCTGTTGGATGGATATTCTCTTGAACCATATGTCTCCCAAAATCTTATATAAATTCTTTTTTTACTAATGCAAAACCAAGCTCTGCTTCGACAGCAATCTTTGATCCGACCATTGCTCTTGCTTTTACGCGCCCCGCCTTACTACTAAACACAATTCCTTCAGCATAAAGCATCAACACATCCCCTGGTTTGACTGGGCTGCGGAATTTTGCCTGATAAACGCTTAAAAAAAGAGCAATTTTATCTGTGAACCCCTTTTTATGAATTAAAATCCCCCCTGTCTGGGCCAACGCCTCTAAAATGAGGACTCCTGGCATGATGGGAGCTTGAGGAAAATGACCCTGAAAAAAAGGCTCATTCATCGTCACACATTTTTGCCCTAAAATCGATGGTTTTTCGAGATCAATTTCAATAATTTTATCGACAAGAAGAAAGGGGTGTCGATGAGGTAAGATGGCCAAAATTCCTTTCGTATCAATTAAGGGGGAGGAATCACTCCTCTCCCTTATTTTGGCATGATTTTCCTGTGACGATTCATTCATTTGATTGTCTCCTAGAGAGATGCTTCATCAATTCTTTTCCTAATCCTACATTAGAGGCGTGTCCTGAACGGATTGCGATAATATGTGCAAAAAATGGAAAACCTACTAATGCTAGATCTCCGACTAAATCTAAAATCTTGTGTCGCACCATCTCATCCGGGAAACGAAGGCCCTCTTTACTAAAAATCACATCGTCTTTAATGACAACTGCATTTTCTAAACTTCCCCCGCGAATCAGCCCCTTTTCCATCAGATAGGTAATTTCATCATAGAGCGCAAAAGTGCGACACGCAGAGAGCTCTTGTTTAAAATTCTGAGGAGAAATAGTGAGAGAATAATATTGGCTACGAATAACCTGTGTATTGGGATAATGAAGCGTGTAGCTGATACGAAATTCTGATGCGGGAAGAGCTATGAGATGAGTGGAGCCATGAGAAAAATAAACAGGCTGCTGTACAGACTGGATGGAGAGAAGAGCCTGCTGTTCTTCAATCCCCCCCTCCTCGATTAAATCGACAAAAACATTGGAGCTCCCATCTCCAATAGGGGGCTCCCCATCTGTAACCTGAATACAAAGATTATCAATTTGGTAGGCAGAAAGGGCAGCGAGCACATGTTCCACGGTTTGCACAGAACAGCCACCTACTCCTATTTTTGTACTTCTAGAGGTATCCTGGACATATTCTACTCCAGCTGGAATGGTGGGTTTTCCTGGAAGGTCTATTCTTTGAAAAATAATTCCAGAATGAATGGGAGCTGGACAAAACCGGATGGTTACCTCTTTTCCCGTGTGAATTCCTACACCAGAAAAAACCACCTCTTTTTTTAAAGTATGCTGCGGACGAGAAAACATGTAACTCCGGAAAAGAGACGGAATTTACCTAAGATTTTCATTTCTTACAAGAGAGAACTCGTCTGCGATAGAACATCCATCCAAAACAGATCAAAGAGCCATAAATCAAAGGCGAGTCTCCTACCTGCGTATAGAGCGTAGAATATTGGTAAGAAGGAACTTGCACATGAAGAGCCGTGGCGCAAGAGGCATGCCCTCGCCTCTCATAATCCACCATTTCTACTGTCTTTCCTAAACTATCTACTCCACATGTAACTCCTGTATTACAAGAGCGAACAAGCGGAAGTCCATTTTCTACAGCCCTTAACCTCCCATGAAGAAAATGCACCATAGGGAGACGCGAATAGGGATACCAGACATCATTTGAAATATTCACAAGTAGGTGGGCCCCTTTTTTTTTATTTTCACGCATAAGATTGCCATAGGTCTCCTCATAACAGATCGAAAGAGCCACCCCCCCTTTTTCAGTATGGAACACTTTCGCCTCCTTTCCGGGAGTAAAACAGCCCGCAATTTCAAAACGAGCCGCTATCTGTTCACACCAGTGAAAAGGAAAATATTCAGCAATCGGCAGTAAAATTCTTTTTTCATATCTCTCTGTATGGGAATCAAAAGGTCGAAAGAGGAATCCTGCATTATAATGTTTTATCTCCCCCCCCTCTTGATCTGTATCTTCTAAACCTATAATGACATTCGCATGAAAAGCATCTGCTATATTCTGAATCCAAAACTGGTTGCCTACTCGAGATGCGCTCTCTTGCCCTATGCCAAAGAGGGTATGAAAAAAGCGGCTAGTTGCCCCCCCATCATAGATAGGAGGAGCTGTTCCATAGGGAACAGCCCCCTCAGAAAGAACAATAAAATCTATAGGTTGACCCTGGTAGGGATAAATCAACTGAATAATTCTTTCCCACTGAGCTACAGGCGATAAGGGAAGCTCTTTTTGAGTACTCGACAGGAAGATTTTTTGTTCCGGAGCAAGAGCTGTCTGAACTAAAACTACAGAAAAGGCAGAAGAGTTGCTCTCTTGCGATTTTTTTGTATGCCATGTCGTATGTACCCCTCCCCACAGGTAGGGAAGAGAGACCACTCCCATCCAGACAAAAATGGTTTTTTTAGAAAATTTTTGAAACATTTTAAGAGCTAAAAGATTTGTGAAAACAAGGAAAAAACTAAGCCCTAAAACTCCAAAAAGAGCCACTCCTTGCATCCCATAGTGGGTTCCCGTTAAGGCGAGACCTACAGGATTCCAAGAAAAGCCGCTGAAAAAGTAAAGTCTGCTCCATTCCAGGAGAAACCATCCTCCAGATAGTCCTAAAAGGGAGTGGATTGTATATGTTTTAGTCGATAAGACAAAATAGCTGAGAGCAGCAAATTGAAGTCCTAAAACAGAAAAAAGGAGAATAGAAAAGGGATAGATGAGAGGTCCCATGTAGCGATCTGCGAGCAACCAGTTCAGTTGAATGGCTTGAATGGTTGCAAACCAGAAGAGGGAGAGCCAAAACCGTTTTTTTTCTGATTCAATTTTTTTTATTGCATACCAGAAAAGAGCATATCCTAATGAGGAAGCAAGGATGCATAGCAAGGGGCTCCAGTCTGGCTGCGCTCCTGCTACAATAAAAAATGAAATAAAGAAAAGTAGAAAGCTCATATTCAATTGGTTTTTTTTACAGATTCGTATATATTTTTAGTCTATCATGAAGATCCCCTTTCAAGAATACCATTTATTTCAGATTTTACGTAGATTTGAAAATCAAAATCTTCCACTTGATCTCTTTCTTTCCACCTATTTTCGTGCACACCATGCTTTGGGGTCCAAAGATAGACAATTCATTGCTGAAACTGTCTATGGAATGACAAAATGGCGTCTCTTGATAGATCATCTCACGGAGGGACATCCCTCTTGGGAAAAACGGTTCGCTACTTATAAATATTTTGATCCTATCACTTATCGACCCACTTCTTCTGTTCCCTTGCACATACGCTATAGTTGTCCGGAGGAGTTATGGAATCAACTGGTACGAGACTATGGGGAGGAAAGGGCTATTCAATTGGGGCTTATCTTCAATACAGAGGCTCCTCTGACTATCCGTATCAATCCCTTAAAAACCACGCGAGAGGCTCTCTTAAAAAAATGGGAGGGCTGCTATGAGGTCTCCCCTTGTATGCATTCGCATCTTGGAATTTTCTTTAAAAAACGGACAGCTCTTGTCTCTTTACCTGAATTCAAAGAGGGGTTGTTTGAAATTCAAGATGAGGCAAGCCAGCTTGTCTCTTTTTTAGTAGCTGCACAACCAAAGGAGCATGTTCTCGATTATTGTGCAGGTGCGGGGGGAAAAACTTTAGGCTTTGCCCCTTTTTTAAAGAATCAGGGACAAATTTATCTTCATGACATACGCCCGCATGCTTTAGAACAGGCGCGTAAAAGGTTAAAGAGAGCGGGTATTCAAAATGGTCAATTTGGCCCCCCCTTATCCCCGTTAAAGAATAAGATGGATTGGGTGCTGACTGATGTTCCCTGCTCTGGAACGGGGACCTGGAGACGTAACCCTGATCAAAAATGGAAATTTTCAAATGAGGTCCTGAGCCGTCTTATTCAACAACAGAGGGAAATCTTTGAGCAAGCCGTGCAGTATGTACGTGTAGGGGGGAAAATTGTATATGCCACCTGTTCGCTTCTGAAAGAGGAAAATGAAAAACAGGTTGAGTTCTTTCTCAGCAAATACCCTCTGAGGGCTACTGAAAAACTATTTTCCTCCCTTCCAAGTGAGGGGGGAATGGACGGCTTTTTCGCCGTCGTTCTAGAAAAATTCTAAAAACCTGAGTTTTGGGTTGTCTTCCTCGAAGTCAGAGAAGCACAAGAGATGCAAGTAAACTTCCTGAATTTGAGGGAGAAAAACCCAAAACTCAGGTTAAAATCTCTACTCGTCGTCGTCGCTTTGACTACTTGTCTTCTTACGATTGACGCTTTTTAACTCTTTTTTACGGATGCGAATCACTTTAGGAGTAATTTCGATCAATTCATCCTCATCAATATAAACAATTGCCTGTTCTAGAGTAAATTTCTTGGCAGGAACAACCATCACAGCCTCATCTGTTCCTGAAGCACGCACGTTGGTGAGCTGCTTGGGACGGGTAATATTCACCTCCATATCGTTGTCGCGGCTATTTTCTCCAACCACTAATCCCTCATAGATCTCATCTCCGGGACTGACAAATAGGATGCCCCGTTTCTGCAACATACCAATCGCATAGGTCGTGGCTTTACCCGTATTATTTGCAATGAGTACACCTTTAGTTCTTTGAACAATCGCCCCTTTGATAGGCTGAAAAGAGTCAAAGAGAGAGGTAATAATTCCCAAACCACGTGTGGCTGTTAAAAAATCATTGCGATATCCCATAATCCCACGTGTAGGGATAAGAAACTCCATACTTGTGATCTTGTTGTCATTGGTATGGAAATGTTGCATCTCCCCCTTTCTTCGAGAGAGCTCCTCAATAACCGCTCCAGAAAATTCTTCGGGGACCTCAATATATGCCTTTTCAATAGGTTCACATTTTTGCCCCTCAATGACTTTAATAATGACTTGAGGTTTAGAAATTGTCATCTCCATTCCCTCGCGTCTCATCGCTTCTAAAAGCACCCCTAACTGCAGCTCTCCCCGTCCATAAACAGTCATCGCTTCTTGTTGATTAGAACTCTCCTCAATCTTAAGAGAGATATTTGCTCTCTTTTCTTTAAGAAGACGCTCTTTCAATTTACCGAAAGTGATGTTTTTTCCATCTTTTCCAGCAAGAGGTCCTGAGTTAATCATGATATTAATCGAAAGTGTGGGCTCATCAATCCGAATGGCAGGAAGGGTAACCACATGTTCGGGATCGCATAGAGTGTCCCCCAGCATCACCTCAGGGAACCCAGACAAGCTCACAATATCCCCAGCAAAAGCCTCTTCCATCTCTATTTTTTTAATTCCAGAGTAACCCTCAATACGTACAATGTTACCCGTTGTCTTCACACCCCCTTGAGTCACCCAAGCCACTTTTTGCCCCTTTGCAACTTTCCCACCTAAAATACGACCTGTGGCTTGACGTCCTACAAATTGATCATAATCAACTGTCATCGCTTGCATCAAAAAAGGGGCTGCAGGATCATCTTGAGGAGGGGTTACATTATGAATAATAAGCTCAAATAGGGGAACCATATCGACGCGAGGATCCTCTAAATTTCTAATTGCAAATCCTGATAGCCCAGACGCAAAACAATATTTAAATTCTAACTGCTCCTCATTGGCACCCAACTCCACAAATAGATCAAAAGTCTCATTAAGAGCTTTAAAAGGATCTGCATGGGGACGATCAATTTTATTGATGACAACAAGCGGGCGAAGTCCCATTTTCAATGCTTTAGATAAGACAAATCGTGTCTGTGGCATAGGACCATCCTGTGCATCTACGAGAAGAAGCACAGAGCTTACCATCCCCAAAACTCTCTCCACCTCTCCTGAAAAATCCGAGTGACCTGGAGTATCGATCACATTGATTTTGAACCCTTGATAGGGAATGCTTGTGTGCTTTGCGAAAATGGTAATCCCCCTCTCTTTTTCCTGGTCATAGGAATCCATCATCCTCTCGGCAACAAATTCATTATCCCGAAATAGGTTGGATTGACGCAAAAGAGCATCTAAAAGAGTCGTTTTACCATGATCGATGTGTGCAATAATGGCAATATTTCTGTATAAAGATTGGTTCATAAAAAAAGGGATTCTTTGGTAATAATGATGGGGAGTATTCTAGTCTAATTTTACTTTCTAGCCAATCGCTTTCTTTTAAAGAGAAAAATACAAAAGAGAGCGCAAAGAGTGCCGGTTGTAAAATAGAGCGGTTTTCTCCCTGTTCCTGAGCTCATCATCTTCTTAAGACGGTGTGTGAGAGTCCCCTCTACCCTCTCTTTGGCCAATAAAGCTGTTTCACTCAGAATCTCCCCCCCAGAATTTATGACCCGAATCGAGCCTACCGGTTGATCTGGCATAATAGGCAAGGTAAGTTGCTGCCATATCACCTCTGCTTTCACACCACTCTCTTCAGCAGGATAAAAATCATAATAAACCCCCTCAGGAAGATAGGTTCGAAGAGCAGTTTTGCCCCCTTTTATCCATTTCTCAAGCTTGAGTGGTCCCTTATTGAACAGATATCGACGCATTTTAGGCTGAGAAAAAGCAGCTTCAAACATTTTTATAACATCTTGATAGAGCTCTGCACGCCCCCCTCGATAGCCTAAAGCCACTGCTATTAAAAGGCGTTCCCCATCCTCCGCTGCCGCCACCAAATTTTTACCAGCAGCTGAGGTCGTTCCTGTTTTTACTCCCACAGCTTTAGGATAGAAAAAAGGACCTTTTTTCAAGAGACGATTGGTTTGAACCAAATTTCTTTCAGGAGTTAAGTTGGTTTGAGGACAAACATAAAGGGTCTTTTTCACAATTTCTCTAAAAATAGGATCCCTCATCCCCTCTCGTGCCATGCAAGCTAAATCATATGCCGTCGTAAAATGGTCCGGATTAGAGAGACCGCTTGGATTGTTAAAATGGGTATTTTGACATCCAATTGTTTTTAAATAGAGATTGACAGAGTCCATAAAGTGAGGAATCGTTCTACCAAAGTGTTCCGCAATCACATTTGCAGCATCATTTGCGGTACAGAGTAGGAGAGCGTGTAACAGCTCTTTCAAAGAAAATTCCTCTCCCAATTTTATGCCAATCTGCGTACTGTCTGTCTCCAACCAATAATGAGGAGCCCGATAATTGGACTGTTTTTTTGCTTGAGGGGTGATATAAACGAGCGCCTCCTTCTTGGCCGTTATCCTCTGTTCTAAATCCCCCTCACTCATCTTTAAAGCTAAAAGAGCTGTCGCGATCTTAGTGGTGCTTGCCGTATTTCTAGGAACATAGCCATTTTTTTCATAAAGAATCGCCCCTGTCTTTGCATTCATTAAAAGAGCACTTTCACCATTCACGGACAAAGGAAGAGGTTCTCCGGAAAAAAGAGGGGCTGCTAGAAAAAAAGAAAAAAGGAGGAGAGCTATGATCTTGCCGCGATCCTCGTAAGACCACTCTTCAGCTATCTTGCGCTTTACGAGTCTCATCGTCAATCTCATAGAGTTCCAGTTACTTTGGGGATAGGTTCTTCACATTCAACATTGTACCTACTAAACTGCAAATCTCAATCTTAAAAAATTATTTGACATTCCGCCCAAAAATGGGGATAATGACTCTATGGGGGTAGAAGAGGGACAATGCAAGATCCATTAGAGCTTGAAACAGCCTATCAAGGTTATATAGGCAATTTGAAAAATTTTTTACCAGATGGGGTTGTTGAAGTTGATCTTGCTCTTCTTCAAGAACTTGGGCTGTTAGGTACTGAGGAAGAAATGGAGGACAATTTAAGCCACAATTTTTATGTTGTGGAATCTACCGAAAAGCTAACCCTTTTTAATCAGAAATTTGCGATTTGGATTGTGCCTCAAATGGTTCAAGAGACGCCCACAACTTTTACACTCATTGCACGGAATGCTGAGGAGAAACCTCAGTTAGAAATGGCATTTTCTACTACCGGTGTTTATAATCATTCTAGCTTGGTGCTTAGAGTGTTAGAGAAATTTCTTGATCAAATTGAGGAGAATGAGAAGGAGATTATTGGCTGGGACCAGAATTAAGAACTCATACATTAAATTCTAGACAGAGAATATTTTCCTCCCCTATTCTCTCATAACTTACCTCATCGATGAGCTTCCTCATCAAAAAGATACCATACCCCCCTATCCGCCTCTCATGAACAGGTTGACTGAGCTGCGGCTTAATCTCCTCGTCAATGGGATTGAATGGAAGTCCCTTATCCTTAATTAGAATTTCAAATCGATTTCCCGTACGCTGACAAGAAAGTTCTAAATTCCCCTTCTGATGGGGATATGCATAGGAGATGACATTAACAATTGCCTCTTCGCTGGCAATTTCTATTTTTTGAATCGTTTTATCATCCACTTGAGCCTTTTGGGCCTCCTGGCGAATATAGCCCATCATCATGGGAAGATTGTCAATGTCTGCCACGAATACCATATGAACCTATCCCTTATTCGTCATTTTACCAACTATGGTCAAGGTAGTCTATAATCTTTTCTGCAAGCAAATAATAAAGAGGGGGAAAAGCTGCATTTTGAGCCAATGTATGCATCTCTAATTGCCCTAAACTAAAATAGTGCTGAGGAAATTTGCTTATTAAATCGGGCTCAAAATCATAAGAAAGAGAGGAAGAAACATCGAAAGGCCCTAAAACACAACAGCCTGCGCTATCACACAGCGTGACCTTGGCATGCAGTGTGAGACGCGCTTCATTGGATGAGATCACCCTTTTAAGATTGGAGTCTTGATCACCTGCATAAATAAAACCCACATTCACCTCATCTGGTTCAAATAGACAGACTTTTAGCATAAGATCTGCGTGACAAGAGCTGAGTTGAAAATTGCCTTTTTCAGCCAAAACACGTATGAGAGCAGATGTCAGAAAACCCTTATCATCCCCCTCCACATAAGGAACATAAATATATCGAGAGGGACGGGCACTTTCAAAATGATAGCCACAAGCTATCAAAAAAAGAGAGAGTGCGAGGAGGAAAAAACCTTTCACGTAATCTCTTTTAAACGGTGAAGACTTTTTTCCGCAGCCACAGTTTCAGGATACTTACGAATGGTATCTTGATAATAAACCTTAGAGGCTCCTAACTTTTTCTTTCTTTCATAAAAACGGCCTGTATCGTACAACCCCGCCGCGATCATTTCTTGCATATCAGCAATATTTTTCTCCATTAACCCCCTTCTCTCATCCCCAGGAAAATGTTTATGAAAACGTTGAAGATTCACCTTCGCTAAAGCCAGAAAGTCTGGATTTTGCGGTTCCAATTCCGTCTGTTTAATATAAATCTTGGAGATTACTAGATAAGCATCAGCGGCCAATTGATGGGTTGGGAAACGACGTGTGAGAAGTTGAAGGGCCTCAATACTCTCTTTATATTCTTTGACGACCAACAGCGTCTCCCCTTTTCTATAAAGAGATTGAATCGCAATTTCTTTACCGGGAAGAGCGGCTATAATCTCATCATAAATAGGAATCGCACTTTTTTTATTAGGAAATAGTTTGGGGAAGTCCGCACGACCAAAAAGATGGGTTATCTTTCCTGTCCTGAGATGTTCAGCGATGTGGTATTTAAACTCGAAAATTTTTTCAAAATACTTCAATTTTCCGCTTACAAGAAGGTATTTCGAAAATTGCTTATTCGCTAAATCCAGATCCCCCATAAAATAGTAACAGATGCCCGAATAGTAGAGAGCATCTGTATAGAAGGGGGAATCTTGGAAGCCATAAGCAATCACCATGAAATCTGTGAGAGCAGAGTCCCACTCTTTTTCTGATAATGATTGATAGCCCCGAGTATAATGATCCGCTGCCGGCAGAGTTGCTGCATACTTATCTGGGGACCATTTTCCGCTCACTGGACTATAAGTTGCTGCTTTTAAGCTAGGCTGGATAGGGAGACACGAAAGAAAAAGAAGGAAAAAGAATTTGGTAACCTGAGTTTTGGGTTGTCTTCCTCGAAGTCGGAGAAGTTTACACCGCAGATCTTGGGATTTTTTGACGAAGTAAATGGCCAAAGGCCCTTTACGAGTCAGAAAAGCACAAGAGATGCAAGTAAACTTCCTGAATTTGAGGAAGAAAAACCCAAAACTCAGGTTGATAAAGGTCCCCATAAAAAAATCTCCAAAAAAAAGACGAATCCATCATACTGACGAAAGCCCCTTACTGTCAATTAAGGATAATTTGTATTTAAGGAATTTATTGTAAAGATGATGAAATTTATACTTTTTTGTATCACAGGATTTTTTCTTTTATCTGGCGGCATGTATTTTTGGAAACAAAAGCCCCCCTCTTTGGAATCATATAAAGAGATGCTCGCTGAATTTACCAAACAGCAAATTGAAACTTTAGAGATTCAGTATACGGCTGAGGGAATCATGGCCTCTCATGAAAAAGAGTTGCTAAAAGGGCAAGGGTATATTTTTTTAGACCCTCAACTTCTTTTTCAACCCTATATTGTGATGGATGTAAAATACACACAAAAAAAAGGGGATCCAAAGGAGGGAAAGCTCTTATGGAGTTTAATGGATGGGGAGATGGTACTGGATACGAAGAGCTGGGAAAAGACGCATGGGTATGAGGATTTTCTTTTAGCTAAGGCAACCTCTAATGATTTGAAACTCATTCAAGCTGTGATTGATGGGGGTGGATCAATCGATAGAGAGCAGCTCTATGGAAAGTTCAAAATTGATAGTGATCAGGTGGATCGGTGGATTACCAGTTGTCGAGCGAAAAAACTATTATTTGCATCTGGAAGCAAGTTAAAGCTCCATTTACAGACTCCGAAACTGGCTCAAGAACCGATTACTCTATTTGCGCATTATCCTGTGCTATCTCCTATTCAAAATGCTACGAAAATGAAAAAGAAATACTCCTCTACACAAATTAAGGGGCTCTTACAAAAAGCATTTGGGGAGGATTTTGCCATTCGCAAGACTGAGGAGATCTTTTTGCCTATTTACCAGATTACCGTTCAAAATCCCGATGATTCTTATTCAAGAAGTTACTGGAATGCGCTGACGGGCAAGCGATTTGAGGGGTACAAGTGATAAAAGTGCTTTTTTTAGATGTTGGGGGGGTATTATTAACGAATGGTTGGGGACGCTCTCAGCGTCAGAGGATTGCTTCTGATTTTCAGATTGAGTTTGAGGAGATGGAGAGTCGGCATAAGGAGATTTTTCATATTTATGAAACGGGGAAAATTTCTTTTGAGGCCTATTTACGAGAGACTGTTTTTTTTATGAAACGGCCTTTTAGTCAAGAGAAGCTGATCGCGGCTATTTTCGACAAGGCCACCCCTTTTTTAGATATGATTGATTACATTAAAAAGGTGAAGGAGAGGCACAAACTAAAAATTTTTATCTTGAGCAATGAGGGGAAAGAGTTGATTGTGGATAGGATTCGTCGTTTTCATCTCTTCTCTTTTACCGACTGTTTTTTAGTCTCCTCTTTTGTGGGGCTGCGTAAACCCGATCCTGCTTTATATCAGTTAGCGCTTGATTTAGCTCAAGTTTCGGGTGAGGAGAGTGTGTATATTGATGATCGTGCTTTGATGGTGGAGATGGGGAGGCGGGCTGGGATGCGAGCGATTCAACACAAGGATGTTGCATCGACCCGTCACGAACTCGAGTCCCTATTATTCAGCACAGTTTAGAGAATGGCTAGTAGATGCTGTAAAGGCATCAGCCGGTTCTCTAAATTATGCTGATGTATTATTAATGGGGTTACGCCCCAAACCCCTCAGCCGGTTCTCTAAATTATGCTGATGTATATTATTAATGGGGTTACGCCCCAAACCCCTCAGCCGGTTCTCTAAATTATGCTGATGTATTATTAATGGGGTTACGCCCCAAACCCCTCAGCCGTTCTCTAAATTATGCTGATGTATTATTTTATTAATGGGGCTACGCCCCAAACCCCATCGATCCACTTTGCTTCGCAAGTGAAAGGATTAGACTTGTCGGGGCCCTTTCGGTCCCCCGCGCCCCTAGGGCTGTTGGGACTGTGCGCAACTGCTGCCCTACGGGTCGCTGCGCACTCGCTCGCCGTGCTAAAGCACTGATCTTCGCTCGCTTACAGCGATTGCGCTTTGCCCCAACAGCCATCGACCCGCAGTACCTGCGGTAACTTTTACAAATCAATCGTTGCTGTAAGTTTTTCAAGCTAATGGATGATACTGACATCTAGCCATGTTTCCCGCAGGCACTGCGGCTCCATTCTAAAGTCTATGTTGTTGTTCACCAATGAAATTGATTGAACAATAACATAGTCGATGCTGTAAGTTTTTCAAGCTAATGGATGATACTGACATCTAGCCATGTTTCCCGCAGGCACTGCGGCTCCATTCTAAAGTCTATGTTGTTGTTCACCAATGAAATTGATTGAACAATAACATAGTCGATGGCTGTTGGGGCAAAGCGCAATCGCTGTAAGCGAGCGAAGATCAGTGCTTTAGCACGGCGAGCGAGTGCGCAGCGACCCGTAGGGCAGCAGTTGCGCACAGTCCCAACAGCCCTAGGGGCGCGGGGGACCGAAAGGGCCCCGACAAGTCTAATCCTTTCACTTGCGAAGCAAAGTGGATCGATGGGGTTTGGGGCGTAGCCCCATTAATAAAATAATACATCAGCATAATTTAGAGAACGGCTGAGGGGTTTGGGGCGCAGCCCCATTAATAAAATAATACATCAGCATAATTTAGAGAACGGCTGATGCCTTTACAGTATCTCCTAGCTATTCCTTCTATTAGTTTGATAACCTGGAAGCTCTCTCAAGCTTTTCTCTAAAGCTGCAGAGGGTTGAACCCCCTCAATATGGAGTACCCCTAAACGATGCTCATTTGCATAAAAAGAGAGCTCCATCGCACTCTTCCCTCGATGCCCCCTCAAAATCTCCTTCAACTTCAAAATATGACTCAAACGGGTACGATGCGCATCCAATGTAACTATAACTCTCTTGTTATCCACAACAACCTCTTTCTTCTCTATCGCCTTACTTGTAAAGGAAAGACGGCTCGCAGATTGTGCTCTGGCCTTATCAAAAGCCTGATCACATGCTTCTATAATCTTTTCATCCACCTGCGTTAAATCCTCTAACCAGCGACAACTTAAACGGATACTCTCCTCCCGTTTATCAATCTGCATAATTGCATAGAGCAGCTGATTCTCTACCAAAAGTGCACTTTTGGCCTCATAAAGCTCAGACCAAATAGGAAGCTCAAAACTCTGTAATCCATCACTGATTTTTAAAATCGCAAACTTTTTCTGATTCTTAGATGAAATCTTTGTCTCCGCCGTCTCTATAATAAAGGCTGCTCGAAAAACTTTCCCATGCTCAAAGGCCTCAATTTCATTCAATCTGACACATGAAAGTCGATGGAGAATATGCTTATAAGCATCCATCGGATGGCCAGTCAAATAAAACCCTAAAAGCTCTTTCTCTCTTTTTAAAATATCATTTTTTAAAGCTGGATTTTTAACTTCAGGAGACTTCTCAAATCTTTTCTCCCCCTCATCCCCCATTAAAGAAAAAAGTGAAAGAATTCCCGCATCCCTCTCTTTTTGTGTCTTAGATGCCGTTTCATACATCTCCTCAATCCTCATCACCAACGCATCTCGACTCCATCCTGTAAAATCAAAACTGCCCGCCTCTACAAGTGATTCTATCGCCTTCTTGCCTACTCTCTTTAAATCTATTCTCTTGAAAAAATTATAAAAGTTGACAAAAGCCCCCCTTTTTTCTCTCTCTTCAAGAATCGCCTCTACAACCCCCTCTCCAACCCCTTTGATCCCTGTCATGGCAAAGCGGATCCCCTTTTCCGTCGCAGCAAACTCTCGTCCCCCCTCATTCACATCAGGAGGCAAAATTTGAATGCCCATCTCCTGTGCTTCCTGAATCCATTTGGCAACCTTGGAAATATCATCCCGATCACAGGTCATCAGAGCAGACATCCACTCCTTAGGAAAATTGGCCTTCAAATAGGCTGTGACATAGGTCAAATATCCATACGCCGCCGCATGCGATTTATTAAATCCATAGGAGGCAAACTTCTCTATTTTATCAAAAATTGCAGTGGCAATCTCTTTAGAAATCCCATTCGCTATCGCACCTTGACTAAATTTTTCTCTCTCTTGCGCCATTTGGGAGGTATCTTTTTTCCCCATCGCCTTGCGCAAAACATCCCCCTCTCCTAAGGTATAGTTCGCCAACGTCTGCGCAATCTGCATCACCTGTTCTTGATAGACCATAATGCCGTAGGTCTCCTCTAAAATGGTCTGCATCCAGGGATGGTCATACTCAATCGCCTCTTTTCCATGCTTGCGACTAATAAAACTTGGAATCATCTCCATAGGACCTGGACGATATAAAGCACCAATCGCAATAATCTCCTCAAATTTGTCCGGAGAAAGTTCTCTTGAAAGCTCCTGCATGCCTCCAGACTCCATCTGGAAAACCCCTGATGTTCTTCCCTCCTGAAGCAGTTTGAAGGTGGGACCATCCTCTAATGAGAGATTCACCCAATCAATTTCAATCCCCCTATTTTTTCGAATCGCATGGACTGCTCTTTGAATGGAGGTCAACGTTTTAAGACCTAAGAAATCAATTTTCAACATTCCAACAGCCTCTACTGGCTTCATAGAATATTGGGTGGCAGCCATTTCAGAGTCTTTAGCCAGACAGATAGGAATATGTTCCATCAAGGGCTCTCCACAAATAATCAGCCCCGCCGCATGAATACCTGTATTTCGAATCGACCCTTCTAACTTTTTTCCCAAGTCTAAAATTCTTTTCGTCTCCTCATCTTGAAGATAGAGTCTATTGAGATCAGGATCTACTTCGAGCGCTTTTGCAAGAGTCATTTGAGGATCTTCGGGAACCAATTTTGCAATCTGATTTACCTTTGTTAAGGGAACAGATAGAACCCGACCGACATCTTTTATAGTCATACGCGCTTTCATCGTTCCAAACGTGATGATCTGCGCAACATTTTCTTTCCCATATTTTTTGACTGTATAATCAATCACTTCAGCCCGTCTATCCATACAAATATCGACGTCAATATCGGGATAGGAAACCCTTTCTGGATTGATAAAACGCTCAAAAAATAGATGGAAACGCAGCGGTTCTATATCAGTCACTCCAATGAGATAGAGAATAATAGAACCCGCTCCTGATCCTCGACCAGGACCTACAGGGATATGCTGGTTCTTAGCCCAGTTAATAAAATCCCATACGATCAAAAGATAGTCGCACATCCCTTTAGAAATAACCACTTCTAATTCCCAATCTAAGCGCTCTCTTACAATGGTCTGGGGATCTTTTCCTGGATACTTCTGAGCGATTTTTTCTAACCTTTCTGTTGTATATCGACGGGAAATATTCTCTTCGCACAACTTTTTTAAAAACTGTTCTGCTACTTTCTCTCTCTCCTGCTTCAAAGAGGGGATTTTTTCAAACTCTGGAGGAATAAAAACTGGATAATGTTTCGTTTTAAAATCTAAAGAGAGATGACATTTTTGCGCGATCTCCAACGTATTAGAAATAGCCTCGGGGACATCCGAAAAGCGCTCTTGCATCTCTTGAGGGGATTTGAAATAGAACTCCGATGAGGCGTAAACTCTTCTTTTTGGATTGGGAATACGAAAGGTAGCATTTCCCCGGCTATCTTTTTCCCAAATTTCTACAGGTTCTCCGGATTGAATATTTAAAAGAATTTCATGCGCATGACAATCTTCCGATTCAAGGTAATGCGTATCATTTGTCGCAACTAATTTGATTCCCAAACGACCACTTGCCTCTATCAACCGTGCATTAACCGTTTCTTGTTTCTGAATAAAATTCTGATACTCCTGTTTGAGCCAGCTCTCTCGAATCAACATCTCCTTTTCAACTGCCATTTTATGCCGTTGAAGCTCTAGATAAAAATCCTCTCCAAATAGGTCCCGATGCCAGGCAATCTCTTGATAAAAAACCTCCTCTTTCTCATGCAAGGCAGCATGAGCCACCATGCCGGAGAGACAGGCTGAAAGACAGATCAGCCCTTTGGAGTACTTTTGCAACAGTTCCTTATCCACACGGGGGTGGTAATAAAAGCCCTCAAGAAACCCGAGTGAGACTAAACGGCACAGATTATGATACCCCTCCGCATCCTTGGCAATTAAGACAAGATGAAAGGCTGTTTTTGTCTGAGAGCTTATTTTTTTTTTATCGAAACGGGAATGAGGAGCGACATATACCTCACACCCTATCAGAGGCTTGATATCCGCTGCGTGACAGGCTTTATAAAAATCGATGGCACCATACATATTGCCATGATCTGTCAAAGCCGCTGCAGGCATTCCAAATTCTTTTGCTTTTTTAACGATTCCCTCAATAGGAGAGGAAGCATCCAGAATAGAATATTGAGAATGTTGATGAAGAGGAATCCACATATTCCAGAACTTTATTCTTGAGCCATTTCCGGACCAACTTCAGATTCAGGCTCCATAACCGGTTTTTTCGTCTCGTAAGAACGTGCATTCCACATTGGTAGGAATAATAAGATCGTGATAAAACTACAAGCTATAAGCGCAAAGAAGTACCCATCCCAGCTATAGTGCTCCATGATTTTACCCAAAGGATAACCCGCTGCCGCTCCCCCAATACCAGCACCCCAACCAGCAAAACCGCTCGCAGTGCCCGCCGCCTTTTTATGAGATAACTCTGCCGCAGCAAGCCCAATCAACATTTGAGGACCAAATAGGAAAAAACCAATAGAAAAGAGAAGAGCTGAATCTAAAAACATGCCTACCTGAGGCAAAAACCAGAAGAAACCCACAGAAATCAACATGCCTAAAGAAAAGAGTACATTCATAGGACCTCTGCGTCCTTGATGGATTTTATCAGAAAGCCATCCGGCCGCAATCATTCCAAAAAGCCCTCCTACTTCAAACATTCCCACACAAGTACTGGCTTTAACCATTGAATAGTGTTTTGTCTCAATAAGATAAGAAGCGCTCCAATCACTCACTCCCATTCGAAGCATATAGACAAAGAAGGAGGCAATGGCCAACATCCATACCCATTTATTGGTCAGCACATAATCAAAAAGAAGCTGGCGAGTGGTTAATTCTTTTTCTTCCTGCTCATTGGCTTTCTCAGAGTAGGAATAATCATTTCTAAACTTTTCTATAGGAGGAAGCCCTAAAGATTGAGGGGTATCCCTTAAGCGGTTCATTAATAGCAATCCCATGAGAATACAAACCCCCCCAGGAATCATCATTGCATACCGCCACCCTAAATATTGAGCACATGTCCCTGCTATAATCGCTATTAAAAAAGCCCCCACATTATGGGAGGTGCTCCATACACTCCACCAGGAACCCCTTTCTGATTTAGAATACCAATGTGTTAAAAGACGCGCACACGGGGGCCAACCCCACCCCTGAAACCAGCCATTTATTCCCCAGAAAATGGTAAAAAGAGCCAATGAGGAGGTAAAACCAAATAATATGTTTGTGATCCCCGTTATGATCAACCCCACAGCCATAAAATAGCGAGGATTGGATTGATCTGACATGATCCCACTTGCAAACTTGCTCAAACCATAGGTCACAGAAAGCATGGTCAGAAGCAACCCCAGTTCCGCTTTATCATATCCAAACTCAGCTGCGAGAGCAGGCATGACAAACACAAAGCTTTTTCTTGTAAAATAGTAGAAAACATAACCGATGAACATGGCATAGAAGATACGGAAACGCCAATATCGATATTTTTTTTTAATGAGAGCTGGATCTTCCAGCTCTTGTAGGTGCTCTGGAGGCTTTAGAAAATTTAAGAATCCATTCACGACGTTTCTCCTTCGCGGACTGAACTGATCCTCTAGGGTAACACATTTCCCCGAAAAAATCATTCTAAAAAACTAATTATAACCTGAGTTTTGGGTTGTCTTCCTCGAAGTCAGGTAATTACTACTTGAGCGAGAATTGCTGTACTCTTTAAGCCCAATTTTCTATCCTATCCCTTTTATAAATTTGGAAACCATTCATGAATTTTCATATCGCAAAGGGGGTTTTTGACATTTTACCAGAGGACCCAGATCCACAAGGAGCTTGGCGTCAATCTCATCTTTGGCAATATGTTGAAAAAACCATTAGAGAAATCGCCTGTGAATTTGGCTATCAAGAGATCCGCACCCCCCTTTTTGAATCCACAGACCTTTTCAAACGCAGTGTAGGTCTCACAAGTGATATCGTCACAAAAGAAATGTATACCTTTGAAGACAAGGGGGGAAGATCCCTGACTCTGCGCCCAGAGGGAACTGCTCCTATCCTAAGAGCCTTTATTGAAAAAAATTTGAATCAAATCGCTCCCGTTCATAAATTTTTCTATATTCTTCCCATGTTTCGTTACGAAAGACAGCAAGCAGGTAGATACCGCCAACACCATCAATTTGGAATAGAGGCCATAGGGAACCACTCCCCTCTTCAGGATGTAGAGGGCATTCACCTCTTATGGACCTTTTATGAACGACTCGGCATCAAAAATGTGCACCTTCACCTGAACTCCATTGGAAATAGGGAAACACGGCACGCTTATCGCATCGCGCTACAAGAGTATCTAAAGCCTTTTTTTGAAAAATTGTCCCCTGAAAGCAAAGAACGGTTTCAAACCAATCCTTTACGCATTTTAGATTCGAAGAATGAGGCGGATCAAAATATTCTTAAAGAGGCGCCGCAGATTTTAGAATTCCTTGATGCTCAAGGAAAAGCCCATTTTGAACAGGTCTGTCATTTGTTAAAAAAAATTGGAATCCCCTATCAAATTAATAATAAGCTTGTAAGAGGTTTGGATTATTATAATCACACCGTATTCGAAATCACAAGTCAGGAATTAGGTTCTCAAAATAGCCTAGGGGGCGGGGGACGCTATGATGGTCTTATGAAAGAGATGGGGGGAGCAGATCTTCCTGCTTTTGGATTTGGTGCAGGCCTAGAACGGGTGATTCAAACTCTTCTTGCTCAAAAAGCCCCTATCCCTTCTCCTTCTACTCCTCTTCTATTTCTGATTCCTATGGGAGAGGCTGCAGCCTTAAAATGTTTTGAATGGACATGTGCCTTAAGAAAGGCTCACCTACCTGTAGAAATGGAGATGAGCGGAAAAAAAATAAAAGCTGCTATGCGCATGGCAAATGCTATGCACGCTCGATTTATTCTCGTGATTGGAGATGAAGAACTGCATTCAGGAGAGGCCACTTTAAAAGAGATGGCAACAGGAAGGGAAGAATCCCTCTCCTTAGATCTATTGATTCACAGGTTACAAGATGCATTTCAAAAGAACACATAATTGCGGCAGCCTCACATTAAAAGAAAATGGTCAGACTGTCCTTCTTACAGGATGGGTTCACCGTAGAAGAGATCATGGGGGGCTTATTTTCATCGATCTTAGAGATCGGTTTGGGATCACACAGGTCGTGATACGTCCTGAAATAAATGATCAACTGCATGAAAAGGGGGGGGCAGCTCCGTTCAGAATGGGTCATTGCTGTACAAGGAAAAGTCGTTCCTCGTGGAATCGACATGATCAATCCAAAAATCAAAACAGGGGATATTGAACTTGAGGTGCATGCTCTCCATATTCTATCTAAAGCAAAAACCACCCCTTTCTCCATTTCCGATGAACATGTGCTTGTTAATGAGGAGCTCAGATTAAAATATCGTTATCTAGATATGAGAAGGGGGGAGATTACGCACCGTTTAGTCACCCGTCATCAGCTGATGTTAGCTGTGCGCATATTCATGGATGAGCAGGGATTTACTGAGGTCATGACCCCTATTTTGGCCAAATCTACTCCCGAGGGTGCGCGCGACTATCTCGTTCCCTCTCGCACTAATCCCGGATCGTTTTTTGCTCTTCCCCAATCCCCTCAAATTTTCAAACAGATTCTCATGATAGGAGGTCTTGATCGTTATTTTCAAATTGCGAGCTGTTTTCGTGATGAGGATTTAAGAGCTGATCGACAACCTGAATTTACTCAAATCGATATGGAAATGAGTTTTGCAACGGAGGAGGATCTTTTTCCTATTATAGAAGCTTTAGTGGTTCAAATTTTTAAAACTTGTAAAGGAATCTCCCTCTCCTCCCCCTTCGAAAAAATCTCTTATCGTGATGCTGTAGAAAAATATGGGACCGATAAACCTGATTTACGCTTTGGAATGCCCCTGGTGCGCATTGATGATTTAGCTCTGCAATCCCATTTCTCTGTCTTTCTAGAACAGATAAGAGGGGGGGGCATTGTCAAAGGAATATGCGTAAAAGGAGGGGGGGACCTTTCACGTAAAAAAATCGATGAGTATACCGCTCTTGTGAGAAGACTGGGAGCCGAGGGACTTGCCTGGTTTAAAATGGAAGAGGAGGGAGCTGTTTCTAGTATTGGAAAATTCTTTGATCCCCCTCTTTTAAAAAAAATCGCCGAAAAAATGGAAGCGGTACATGGGGATCTTCTTTTCTTTGTAGCCGCTTCTGAAAAAATTACAAATCAGGCCTTGGATCACCTGAGACGCACTTTGGCTAAAGAGCGTCATTTGATTCATCCAGACCTCTATGCTTGGGCCTGGATTACAGATTTTCCCCTTTTTCAATGGGAGCGCGAAACAGGAACATATGCCTCCGAACACCATCCCTTTACATCACCTCATATGGAAGATCTTCCCCTATTGGATACAGATCCCTTACAGGTGAGATCTTCGAGCTATGATTTAGTCTTGAATGGATATGAGATTGGTTCAGGTTCTCAGCGTATTCACAGTAGTGAATTGCAAGAAAAAATTTTTCACATTCTGAAACTTTCTGACGATGACATTAAAAAACGTTTTGGTTTTTTCATCGAAGCTCTACAATATGGCACTCCTCCCCATTTGGGAATTGCTCTGGGTTTGGATCGTTTAGTCATGATTTTAACTCAAGCTGAAGGAATTCGAGATGTGATCGCCTTTCCAAAAACGCAGAAGGCTACGGATCTCATGTTAGAAGCACCCTCTGAGGTTGAAAAGAAACAATTAAAAGAATTAAACATTCAGGCCTATTTATGAAGAAAAAACTACACTTTTTTATTTTTGCCTTTTTATTGACTGCATGCTCGCTTCATGGTCGAGAGGAGAGTGAGGAGATCAATCCTGACAAGCTTTCTGAGACCTTGGGGCATCTTCTCGTGCGTCATCTGGCTCAACCCGGTTTTGAATTTAATTTGGACAAGGTCATTCAAGGTATTCAAGAGGAACGAGCAGGCAAACCCTCACCCATGAATGAGGAGGAATATGAACAAGCCCTCTATTCCATACAGGAGCGAGTTTTTCTTCGAACAGCAGAAAACAATCTCTCTTTAGCGAACTCTTTTCTCGAAAAAAATGCGCAAGGAGAGGGCATTCAGCTGATGGATGACAAGGTACAGTTTAAGGTCGATCAAGTAGGTCTAGGGAAAGAGGTGAGTGCTGATTCTGTGCCTCTGATCCATTACAAAGGCTCTCTTTTGGATGGGACTGTTTTTGCAACCTCCAATGAACCACTTGCTCTTCCTATTAAGCAGACCATTCCTGGATTTGCTAAGGGACTCGTGGGGATGAAAGAGGGGGAAAAGCGGACAATTTATATTCACCCAGAACTTGCCTATGGGGTGTCCGGTCATCTTCCTCCCAACTCACTTCTCATATTTGAAGTAGAGGTGATCAAGGCAGATAGTCCTGAGGAGGATCTCTCCATGGGGGAAATTGATCTAGACATAGAGAAGAGTTAACATGTGAAACCTCTCATAACTTTCTTCCATGAAGAGAGAAGAGAAGTTCTTCCACCCTATATGGGGCTTTGAATTATCAGGCACTCTTATCTTAGCCTACAGCCTCATGTGGTTTCTGTACGCTCAATTGAACGTTTTATGAAAGGTTAACCCTATGGCAAAAACACCAGCCAAGAGACATAAAAATAAATCGAGCTTATGAAAAAATCCCACAAGCTGTGGGACAATTGGAAAAACTCCCAATTGGGTCTCTCCCGTGGGGACATAATGCTCTTCTCATAGAGAAAGCGAGAGCCATAGAGGCAAGAATCTGGTACGCTATGAAGGCAATAGAGCTTGGAGCGTAGCCCCATTAATGATGATGTAACTTAACACCAGTTTAATTTAAGCAGGAATCGTAGACCATTCCATCTGGTAAATAATATTGATTCCAATGAAGTAAAAGAGGAAAAAAATCGCAACTCCCAAAAGACCCAACATCCATTTCCCCCCTCCTAAAAGAGGAGTTTTTGAAAGCTGATGCGTATACCTCGCATTCCATATCCACCAAATAGGTAAGATCCCCCCAATCAATAATTCCCCAAATTCTGTCACAAGATTAAGGATATTTAAAAAATGGGAGGGGATAAAAGTAAAAAACAGGGAGGGAACAAAAACAAGCGCACAAAGAGCTGCTCTCTTCCACCCCGCTCGATTTCTCTCATCTAGAGAAATCTTAAAAAGATCCCCCCAAAAATCTACAAAAGAGGCTCCTGTAACTAAGAAAGCAGCACATGTTGTGCACAAGGTCATAGGTAAAATCCATTTTCCAAAAATAGGAATTTTGGAAAGAAACAGATAGCCAGCCTCTTGTGTCTTACCCCTGGAAAAAGCCTCCAAAAACGTGTCATAAGCTTGTGAACCTATAGTAATCAAACTCCAAAGCAAAAAGACCACTAATGTAAGGGTAACCCCTACCCAAAGGGCAATTTTTATCTTTTTTCTATCCCGTTCTAAAAAATTCACGATCATAGGAAGCATGCTCTGATAGAAAAAGGCATCAAAAATAACGGGTATTCCAAAAACAAGATAGAGCCAGTAGGTGTGCGATAAAAATGTTTCATTGATGACAGGAATACCCAAAATAACAATAGCAATAAAAGAAACAAAAAAGAATGCCATGAAGATAAAATTCACAAGAAAGGTAAATGATAAACTCATAAAAATAATCCCCTCCAGAATGGCCAATATCAGAACGATATACCAAAAATGTAACCCTGGAAGGTCAAAATAAGAGGTCAAAAATTGGGTTAAAATAGAGGAGCTAAGAGCAAAATAGGTAATGAGATAAGAATAGTTTAAAATTATAAAAGTTGTAGAACCTAAGATATTTCCAAAGGGTCCTATGAGACGAGAAGAGATGGAAGCCACATTTGCTCCTCGGGGATTGACGAGAAGAGCTTCTACATAAAGCAGCCCGGTCGCCATGACGAAGAGCCAAATTAAAAGGAAGGCAAGAAGGCCTGGCCAAAACCCCATCAAGCCTAAAGTAACAGAGGCCATGATAAAGCTAATTTCTATCGAGAAGCCAGCGATGAAAAAAAATAGCTAAAAGAGTCTTTATCACATCTGGATGATAGAAAGAGTCGGTTTAGTTGGAAAGTCAAAAATGCGGCCAAGAAGAGTCGAACTTCCACCAGGTTGCCCCGACTAGAACCTGAATCTAGCGCGTCTACCAGTTCCGCCATGACCGCAAAAGGCCCCCCATTCTATATGCTCTAGAACTAAAAAACAAGGGTGTGTTACATTAGGCGCAATCAAAAATAGAGGGTAGTACATATGGGTTCGGATTCACTTACAGTTTTGAATGATGATAACTTTGCAACAGAGACAGCTCAAGGAGTGGTTCTCGTTGATTTTTATGCAGATTGGTGTGGCCCCTGCCGTATGCTCACCCCCATTCTAGAAGAACTCGCGCGCAAGATGGCAGGAAAGGTAAAAGTTGTCAAAATTGACACGGACAAATCTGTTGCTATTGCAACCCAGTTTGAAGTCACCTCTATTCCTACGCTTGTTCTTTTACAAAATGGCAAGCTCTTTAAAAGAATTGTCGGATTGAGAGATCTGGATGCTCTCACTAAATTTGTCTCAGAAGCTCTTTAATGGTATATGCAATTTCGGTTTTGACTCAAGGTTTTGTCTCAACCGCACCTGTTTTAACGACCTTATGTAGAACCGCATCAGTTGCGAAAGATTTCTTTCTGCAACTCTTTATGTATCCCGAAAAAGCGTTCATCTCAGCGCTCTTTTTAGCTGGTGCTCCTGTAGCAATTTGCGTCTCTTGTGCCTATCTCATCAAACAGATTTATCAGAGATATTATGCTGTAAAACTATCTGATCCCCCTTTAGTTGATAATTCCAGCGCCATGAGGCTCGCTCCTTTACAAATTCTACTTGAACCGAATGACCCGTGATGGATGGTTTCTGATAGGCAATCCACCGCTCCCCATCAGGAACAATAATCGTGTGCTCTCCCACAAAGGTAATATTCTCAGCGTAAAATTCACTATTACCCCTCAGCTGAATCTTCACTCTCTCTCGCCGTTTCAGTTTATTTTTCCATAGGGGAGAACTTTGACTCCAATCTACCCCCTCATTTTTGACTGTCACATTTTTCAAAACACACTTTCCTGTTTTTTGACTATAACGCACAATCCCCCCCACCATATGCCCTAAAGGATTTTCAGCCTCAATCAAAAGACTCCCTTGAAGTTGCAAATTTTCAACTAATAGATCGGCAATTTCTAGTTGTAATTCACTTGTGGAGGCTATTTTCCCTCCTCGAATTTTTTGGGTAATCATTTCATAAAGGGGGCCTAAAGCAGGATGGTAGAGAAAATAGAGCGAGGGGGCCCCTTTTAGATACTCTTTTTGAGATGAAAAGGGGGGAGAAACCACTCCACAATGGTTCGTTAAAAGCTCATGTCCACATGCAAGAAGATCATAAAAAGCCCCCTCAGGTGTCTCTAATAAGCTTTTTCCCTCCTCATAACTTTTTTTGGCAACGGAAATGGTCTTTTTTCTCTCATTAAAAGTCACAAACGTTGGCAATTCCTTGTTTTCTCCTACAACAAGAGAATCACTAATATTTTGCATCATACTCTCAAGACGCCCCCCTTCCACCTCTTCATCTAAATGGATCACCCTGTTTTTCATATTTACAAGCAATCCAGGAAGGGGATTTTTTTTCAAAGTAGGGGCAATTTTCCTAAAATCCATATAAAGAATATTCGTATTTGCTGGATAGGGAATCGCTTTTTGCTTATCCTTAAAAAGATGTTGAAATTCTGTGTACTCAATATTTGAAATTCTTTTAACACCCCTCTCTTTAATCAACACAAGCGCCCCCTCTGCCGCTTCCATAAGCCGTTCACATGAGATAAAACCAAGGGTCCCCTTTTTTTGAACTCCCCATCCTATCAAAGAGAGTAAACCCGCATCTATACCACCTAAGGGATTATTAATCTGTCGGATAAGAAAACGGTGCCTCTCCTGTTTTTCAAACCAGAGAAAGAGCCCTTTTTCCATTGCTGTACGCCAAAGAGCTCCATGTCCGCCCGGTTGAAGGTTGAGCTCTAAAGGAGCTCTCATAGACCATCTCCCCTCTTTTGTGATTACAGGAACAGAAATTTGAGAGAAGAGAAAAAAACTCTCTTTGGGTCGATGAAACCACTTTTTCTTTTCGCAAATCGTACGCACTCGAATCGCATTCCCCTTTTCATTGGAGGTCATCATAGCCACCGGAATCGTGACCTGTTTGCCAAAAAGACGATAATAGAGAAACTCACGCGCCTGAACATCTCTCAGCAACCCCTCCAAAAGCGTCTTACCTGCAAAGGGTAGACAGACTGCTGGCAAAAGATCTCCCTGCCTATTTTTTAAATTTAACCGACTCCCTAATCCACCTAAAGGGTAAATCTCCCCTATTTCAGGTAAAACTCTTAAACCCTCTATGATCGCTCTTCTGACCTCCTCATTTTGGGAAATCATATTGAAAACCGGAGGATGACTCAGCACTCTTTCCCCCTCCTCTTCTTCTTTTTCTTCCCTCATGAGCTTTAAGACTGTTGCGTGATAACCTACAATACCCCCAATAGTTGCATAAAAATGGTCGATCGCAACAAGAGTTTCAAATAACTCCCTCAATTTTTCTTTCGAACACTTTTCTGTAGCATGAGAAATGAAAATTTCTTCCTGATCAATTGCCATCAAAGATAAAAAAGCAATTTTTGCTGAAAGATCCCTCTCAAAAAATGAAAAAATGGGCCCACATGTACCTTTCAGAGCCTTTTGAACTTTTGGATAGGAGAGCAAAATTTCCTGCTTTTCTCCTAAATCTTTGCTCTTTTGTAGCTGATCTACCAGTAAATCGAGGTCTAAAAGTGTATTTGCGTTCGACATATTACGAGAAATATAATTCACAAATAATTTATCTCCAATGATTTAAAAATATTTTATTACATACCCATTTGGATTTCTTTTGACGCAAAATCCTGATGAACGATAAAAGAATTGCATCGAAGAGTAAACTTTTTTCAAACGGAGTTCGAAAGATGGCAACAGCAAAAAAGAAAACAAGCGCCTTTATGCAACCAGTCCAGATCAGTGGTGATCTAGAGGCAGTTGTAGGATCAGGGCCTTTGCCCCGCACAGAAATTATCAAAAAGTTGTGGGTTTATATTAAAAAAAATAAATGTCAGGATATGAAAAATAAGAGAAATATCCTGCCTGATGAAAAACTTGCTAAAGTATTTGGTTCAAAAAATCCTATTGATATGTTCCAAATGACAAAAAAATTAGCAAAGCACATTAAGCAGGCGTGACATTTTTCTTGATGAGGACTAAAATGGGCGATCCGGTTTCGGGTCGCTTTTATGTCTTTGCTTGTAGATCTTTTATCAACCTGTTCTCTCTTGGGAATTTGGCCCCGTTATATTGAGCCCAGACTGTTGAAAACAACAGAGGTTGTTTGGGAGATTGACCCCTCCTATCCTCATCTTGATGGCATCAAAATTGCCCATCTTTCAGATCTTCATTTCAATCAAAAAGTCTCCAAGCGTTTCTTGCAAAAAATTGCAAAAAAAGTGGCCTCTCAACGTCCTGATATGATCGTTTTTACAGGAGATTTTCTCTGCTATTCTCAATTGGAGGAGAAGGAGAGTTTGAGGTTTTTTTTAAACCAATTTGAGGCTCCTTTAGGTTGTTACTGCTCCTTTGGCAATCATGACTATGCAGAGTATGCCAGTCGTAACTTAGAGGGTATCTATGATATTCTCCCTCCTCCTAATCCCCTAAAAAGCGTGGGAATCACTATAAAAAAACTCCTGCAAAAACAGAGGGTAGCAAGCCACTATTCTGAACGGGTTAAAAAAGTTCCGCTCCATCATGAATTGTGTGCGCTTTTGCAAGAAACTCCTTTTATGTTGCTCGAAAATAGATGTATTTCTCTTCCTATTGGCCTTCATGTTGCAGGGCTGGGAGATTTTGCACTTGGAAGATGCTCTCCTGAGAAGACCTTTTTGACTCCTCCTGAATTCCCCGGCATTATCCTCTCACACAATCCAGACACTCTCCCCCTACTTCTTTCGATTCCTGGCGAATGGCTCATTCTTGCAGGGCATACGCATGGGGAGCAGATTCATTTTCCTTGGCCCAAGTGGGGACGAAAAATTTCCAAAAAGCTTACTTTCCTCGAAAATCCCGCCTATACACGCGGATGGTATACAATCGAAAATAAGAAGCTCTATGTTAACAGAGGCCTTGGTGGCCATAAGCCCTTTAGATTATTTTCACCCCCAGAAATATGTTTCATTCAACTCAAAGTGAAAAAGTAAGCGTTATTTTTCTTGCAGGAGGAAAAGGAGCACGCATGGGATCTACTCTTCCCAAGCAGTACCTTCCGCTTGCTGGAAAACCTCTTCTTTTTTACAGCTTAGATCTCTTTCTTCACCATCCTGAAGTGGGAGAGGTGATTATCGTATGTGCCCACCCCTTTCGCTCCTTATTTAGAGAAAATATGAAATTTGCAGATCCAGGTGAAAGAAGACAAGATTCTGTATATAATGGACTTCAACAGGTCTCTTCTCACTTTAAATGGGTGGCTGTTCATGATGGGGTGCGCCCTTTTATCACGCAAGAGATGATCTCCTCTCTTTTTCTCGAGGGGAAAAAAACAGGAGTGGCCACCTTAGGTGTGCCTATCAAAGCAACGATCAAAGAGGTTTCCGAGAAAAAAGAGGTTATTAAAACATGGAACCGAGAGCTGTTGTGGGAGATTCAGACCCCTCAATTTTTAAATAAAGCGGTTATGGAGGAGGGGTTTGCCTATACTCGGGAGAAAAACCTTACCGTTACAGATTATGTCTCTCTCGCAGAGATGATGCGCCATCCTGTAAAAATCGTTGAGGGTTCCTATCAGAATATAAAAATCACAACTCCAGAAGATTTACGGTATGCCGAAATATCGATTAGACATTGCCTATGAGGGCACCCATTTTTTTGGATGGCAAATACAGCCTCATGATATTTCTATCCAGGGGACTATTGAAAAGGCTTTGACGACTCTTCTTCGAGCGAAAACGCGTCTCATAGGATCTGCACGAACGGATGCAGGTGTGCATGCTCTAGGGCAAGTGGCCCATTTTGTTTCAGATGCTCTCCTTAATACTGTCAAAATTTTATATTCTCTCAATGCTCTTCTACCCCCCTCTATTCGTATTCTTCGCATGCAAGAGGTTTCTGAGGAGTTTCATGCACAATATTCTGCTACGAAAAAGGAGTATCACTACCATGTCTGGTTAGATCCCATCAGCGATCCTTTCCTTTATCCTTATCGCTATCATGTCCATACCCCTCTCTCCCTTCCTCTTCTTCGGGAAGCTGCTACCCTCTTTGTGGGAACACATGATTTTGCAAGTTTTGCAAATGTGGGAAGTCATGTAAAAACAACCACGCGTACGCTCTATCGTTTAGATATTGTGGAGGAGCGAGGAGGGATTCGATTTGAATGTGAAGGCAATGGTTTTCTCTACAAAATGGTACGTAATATAGTAGGAACTCTTCTCGAGTTTGGAGCTCAAAAAAGAGATTTAAAAGAGTTAGTTCCTCTCTTTGAGAGGAGGAAGCGTGCAGCAGGAGGAATGGCAGCTCCCCCCCATGCCCTTTTTCTTATACGTGTAGAGTATCCCTCATGTGAGCAAAAGAGAGATGATGAGAAAAAGGACGGCCTATTTCTCTAGCAAGAGTGGCGATCTCTTCTTGATTAAAAAAATCGGTAACAAAAATGCCCTCTGCTCGTGTTCCTAAAAGAGAGGTAAGCCCGCGAGGAGAATCTTCAAATCCAATGATCTTATCCTCAGGAGCTGCCAACATCTTGATCGCCTTTTCATAACATTCAGATGAGGGTTTTGGTTGAGAATAATGTTCGCGCGTAATCCATGTAGAGATCGTATTTAAAAGAGGTTGATGCTGACGAATCAGAAAAACCTGCTCATCTGGGGAATGGGTCACTACACCTCTTTTGATACCAGCATGTTGAAGCGTGATCAGCAGCTCTGCAACCCCTGGCATAAGCTCAACTCCCTCTTCCCTTAAAAGGTGCATATAGGCATCTTTCTTAGCTTGATAGAGCAATTCCCAGCGGGGATTGAGTCCAGGAAGATCCCTATACAAAGCTTCACGAATTGCAGTTGCGCTAAAAAGAGCATATTGAAAATAGGTTTTTCGATCCCAAGGAAGAGAAAATCCTTGTTCTTCGCACATTTTTTTATATGCTCGATAATGGAGATCTTCTGTGTTAACCAAAAGCCCATCGAAATCAAAAAGGAAAAGTTGGTAGCTGTGAATCCAATGCATGTGAGAAAGCCTATGCCGTTTAAACTTTTTTCACAAGTTTTTGGGTTATTGATCCTACTCTCTTCCTGTAAAGAGTCAAAAAAAAACTTTGTTAGAGGAGAATATATAGTCAGACAGCAGAATGAATATTTCTTTACCCCCCCGGCCCCCTTATCTCAATGTAGAGATAAATATCCTTGGGAAAAAAGATATACCTCCTCACATCTTCCCCATATCACCAAAGAATTTTTTCGATGTAAAGGCAACAATTTAAACCCTGTGGTTGTATTAAAAAAAGAGGGGAGAGAACCTCGCTATTTTAGAGATTGCCCTGGAGGAAGAAGGCATGGCTTATCGATGAGAGAGGGAAAGGAGTTTGTCTATCCCTGTTTACTTGAGCTTTTGAATTATATTCAGGAGAAAACGGAAAAAAAGGTAGTAATCACATCAGGGCATCGCTGTCCGCAGCACAACTCTTACGTAGATCCTTTGCCCGCGAATTGGGGATCTAAGCACATGCTAGGCGCGGAAGTGGATTTTTATGTGGAGGGACTAGAGGAGGCGCCTGACAAGGTGGTAGAACTGATTCAGCAGTATTATAAAGAGAGGGCTCCTTTTAAAGGGCAGGCTGAATATGAGAAATTTGCTCGCTATGATAAGAGTCAACTTTTGGTTGCGCCCTATTATAATAAGGAGATTTTTGTAAAAATTCAGAGTAGGGGGGAGGGGGCAAATTTTGATAATCGCCATGGGTTTCCCTATGTGACGCTGCAGGTGAGATATGATCGAGATTTGAATCAGAGGGTTGTTTTCGAACAGAAACAGGCAGAAAACTATTTGCGCTATTAATGAGAGAGGATTACCATAGCTGGCTGTGCATGAACCTTGGCCGGTGTGGCGAAATGGTAGACGCGGTAGACTCAAAATCTACTCTTAGCAATAAGGTGTTGGTTCGAATCCGACCATCGGCATTTCCAATAAATTGTCCCTGTAAGTCTTTCAAGTTATTCAGCACAAAATTGCTTGCAATAAATTTCTTTCTAGCTATTTTAGTGCGTATGAAAGAAGAACGACTTCTGGCCCTCATTCTTAAAAAAAAAGGCTTTTTTGAAGAGATTTTAGAACTTTCAGAAGGAGAATCCTCAGGATCTCTCTCTGAATGGATCTCTGTTCTAGAACAAAAAAAAACCCTCCTAAACTGCATTGAAGAAATAGATGCAGAGCTCTATCCCTTCCAACAATCTCTCTTTACCCTCTCTCAAGAGATTGCCGATGAGCTCGATGAGCTTCGAAAAGTGGTTCAAAAAATCCTTCATTTAGACACGCTCAATCATGAAAAAAGAAAACAAGAATTTAAATCTCATTAATGGACTCTTTGCTTTCCACTCTTTCTCATCTCTCTCAAGAAAATGGACGTCTTGCTGCTGCACATCAACACCTGTTAGAAGAATTTCAATCTCTTAAGCTGCAACTATACAATTCTTTAAAAACTTTAGAACTTATTGTAGCTCATCTCTCCGAAGGACTTCTATTTGTAACACTTGAGGGAAGAGTCTCTCTTTATAACCCTGCGGCTGAAAAACTTCTTCAGCTCCCTCAAAGCCAGGTTCAGGGAAATCTATTCTGGGATTCTTTTGCAGATGATTTTCTAGGCTTCTCTCTGAAAGCCTCTTTACAATCTAACTCCCCTCACCACTCCATTTTTCTGACCATGGAAAATTTTGAGGAAGAAAAACCCAAAACTCAGGTCAAAGAGATCGAACTCTCTACCTCTTTTGTTCCTGAACAGGGGCTGCTTATTCTCTTACGTGACCGTTCCGAAATTGAACATTTAGAAAGAACGCTCCACCAGAGTACGCGACTCAAAGAACTCGGAGAAATGGCCGCTACATTAGCTCATGAAATCCGCAATCCTCTGGGGGGTATCGAGGGGTTCGCCTCCCTTCTGAAGCGCGATCTAAAAGAGCCAAAGTTACAAGAGATGACTGAAAAAATTATTGACGGCTCTAAGATGTTAAATAAACTTGTAACTCAAGTACTTGATTATGCGCGCCCTCTCTCTCTTCATTTTTCTCCTTGCGATTTTGTGGCTTTAATTAAGGAAACGCTCTTTTTGGTCGCCACCTATCCAGATGCCTCTTCTTGCCTGTTTGAAAGCGCTCATGAAACCTTTGTCCTTTCGATCGATCGGGATCGGATCCAACTTGTCCTTTTCAACTTGTTGAAAAATGCCTTTGAAGCCTCCACAAAAAAAACGCCCATTCATCTCTATTTGAATGAGAAGGGTATTCTTTCTATTCAGGATCAAGGAGAGGGAATTGCCCCCTCCCATTTGAGAAAACTCTTTACCCCTTTTTTTACGACAAAAGCAAAAGGGACAGGTCTTGGACTTGCGGAAGCTTATAAAGTGGTGCAAGCGCATGGGGGCTCTTTAACGGTGGAATCCATTCCAGGAAAAACAACCTTTATACTCAATTTGAGGGAGCATGCCCATTGAAAAAATTCTCATTGTTGATGATGAACCTCTGATTCTCCATTTTTTGAAAGAGACTTTAAGTCGAAAAAAATATCAGGTGGAGGGGGCAGAAAATGGGAAAGAGGCCTTTCAGCTACTGAAAAAAAACAGCTATGATCTTGTGATTACCGATTTAAGAATGGCTGATAGCTCAGGTCTTGAAGTTCTACGTAAAACAAAGGAAATCTCCCCCTCGACGCTTGTTATTCTCATGACAGCTTATGGCACCATTGACAATGCAGTAGAGGCCATGCGTTTGGGCGCTTTTAATTACCTTTTAAAACCTTTTTCTCCCGATGCCTTAGAGGTCATGATCAATCAAGCTGAAGAACATGCCTCTCTCATACGCGAAAATACTTTTCTCAAAGAAGAGATCAGCCAAACCAAATATACAACAACTATGATTGCTGAAAGCCCTATCATGAAAAAAATTATGAAAGAGGCCATTCAAATTGCTAAAAGCCAGGCAAGTGTTTTAATTGAGGGGGAATCGGGAACAGGGAAAGAGGTCATCGCAGGCCTTATTCATGCACACTCCCTACGCGTTCAAAAACCCTACGTCCGCGTGAATTGTGCTGCTATCCCTGATACCCTGATGGAATCAGAATTTTTTGGACATGAAAAGGGGGCCTTCACAGGCGCTCTCATAAAAAAACCTGGTCGTTTTGAGCTGGCTGAAGGGGGAACTCTTCTCTTAGATGAGGTAACCGAAATACCCCTTGCTCTGCAACCCAAACTGCTACGCGCCATTCAAGAAAGAGAATTTGAAAGAGTAGGAGGCACACGTTCTTTGAGTGTCAATGTCCGTCTCATCGCAACGACCAATCGCGATATTAAAGAGGCGATCTCTAAAAAAATCTTCCGCGACGATCTCTATTATAGATTAAATGTCATTCCCTTTCATCTCCCCCCTTTACGAGAACGAAGAGAGGATATCCTCCCCCTTGCTCATTATTTTTTAGATAAATTCTGCGCCGAAAATCGAAAGAAAGAGAAGAAAATCTCCCCAGAGGCTGAAAAAAAACTCTTAGCCTATCCCTGGCCAGGTAATATTCGAGAACTTGCAAATATCATTGAGCGAGTAGTCGTTTTAGATCTCGGTTCTACGGTTGAAAGTGATGCTCTCAAAATGGACTAACCCCTTTTTAAAAGTGAAAATCCCCGCCTCTTGATCAAAATGGCCTGTCAAAACCTCCCTTTCATTGGCAATAGCAAGATAGGGGGCTTGCACAAATGCGTTATAACCAATAACTTGTTGAGCAAAAGCGCACGTCAGTGCTTTTACTTTGCATTCTATCATTAAAAGGGGAAGAAGAGTGCCCTCAGACTTATCAAAGACGATAATATCTGCTCTTCTTTTTGGCAGATTGGGCTGAATTTTAAGATGGGGAAGTAGAGCTAGCTCCTTTTCCACGCAGATGAGAGCTGGAGGATATCCCAACTTATCCACCATCATCTGAAGCAGATGTTGACGGATAGCCTCCTCAGGGGTCTTTTCAACCCATTTTTTTCTTAAACGATCATAGAGCCTGTTATTCGAGTTCGATGATCCCATAATTACCATCATCCCTTTTATGGATGACTTTTAATTTACGATCCTCTTCTCCTCGATAAATCACAAAAGACTCTTCAGAGAGCTCCAGATGCATGATCGCCTCTTCATGATTGAGCGTTTTCAGAGGACGCGTTTCTTTTGCAACGACTTGTGCAGGTTGGAGCAATTTTTCTCGTTGTTTGAGAGTTTCCTCTTCGATCTGATCATTGATCTCCTCTACTGAGACTCGGGGAACGACGCTCACTTGCATAGCAATCTCTTTGGCACCTTTTGCGTGGTGTTCATGCAGACGTCTTGTATAACGGCGTAATTTAGCACGCAGGTGATCGATCGCCATATCGATGGCAGCATACATGTTGTCTGCTGTCCCGCTTACCTTTACTTTGATATTGTTTAAATCGACGATGAAATCCACTTTATGGGTCAGTTTTTGGATATCCATGGTGATAATAGCATCAAGGATGTGCGTTCCAAATCTTTCCATTTTTGAGAGCTTATCAACAGCATAAGCTTTCATTGCTTCAGTAACAGTCATGTGACGTCCGATGACTTGAATCGGATAGCCCTCGCCTGAAAATTTCTCTTTAACATCACTTTTTGTCATAGCATCCCTATTTTTTAAACTGCACCGAAGAGGGCTCGAACCTCTAACCACCTGGTCCGAAGCCAGGTACTCTATCCGATTGAGCTATCGGTGCCCGCAAGGCCCCAAGAGTAGCAGAAAGGAGGGATAAGATGCAACGAATCAGGAAAAGCGATAAGCTAGTAGAATGTCGGTTCCCTATTTTACCCTCCAAGCAGTTGTCTTGGAAACCTCCCCTTTCAAAGAGTATGATCGTATCATTACCCTATTTTCCGAGCAGGGGTTAGTGAAGCTCTTTGTGAAAGTCAGCAAGAGAGATTTTTTGCTTCAAAATGCTCTGACCTCCCCCTTGGTATTAGGAGAATATGTATGTATTCAAGGAAGAGGGAATCTACTGCAGTTTCGAGATGGGACCATTTTGTGTCACCATATGAGTATTCGGGACCATTTTGAGAAATATGAGATCGCGCAGAAGATGATGCAGATCATTCTCCGTTCGCAATGGCAGGGCAAGCCAGCGCCCCAGCTCTACACTCTTTTCCAAGTTTTTCTGGAAAAAATTTCTACTATTACTCCAACCAATAGCTTACTATCTGCTTTTATATTAAAAACGCTCAAACATGAGGGTATTTTACAACTGGATAGCAACTGTGCGACCTGTCAGGAGAGGATAGTGGGAGGAAAACGTTTTAAGGGGGAGAGGTATTGCATCAAACATGCTCCCCCTGACTCTCTTAGCTTCAGCGCAGAAGAGGAGAGAGAGATTGAGCGCTTAAGTGAGAGCCGTTCTTGGGAAAAGGTGCTACTTCCCCTCTCTTCTTGCTCTTTTTCAGAGAAAATCGAAACGCTCTTTAATCAATTGTTTACTTAAGTAAGATAGCTCCTTCTGAACTTTCTATTGAAATCGTCAGAACGATAGGAGCTGTCTCAGCAAGAGGATTCATATATTTTTTCTTCCAAATCCCAAACCCCTTCTTCTTCAGATCTGATGAGAGGATGACCTTTCCTTTGGGAGCCGTTTTAGTCTTCACAATAATCCCCACCTCTTCTGGAAGAAGAAGCGTTATATTTTCTTTGCCACCTCTGATGACAATCTCACAACTCTTTTCCCAATGTCCCTTTAAATCAAGCTCCATCGCACAGTTTGTACAGAGAATACTGACCTCTTCTAATAGGGAGAAATTGCCCGTTAGACTTCCTTTAAGAAGTCCAAAAGTGCCCTCATAGGAAATTTTTTCTAAAAGTGGAAAATCCCCTGTAACCAGGAGCTCCACATTCTTTTTACGTCGTGCATCGATGTCTATTTTCTCTAAATTGACAAAGGCGCCAGAAAAATCGAAGAGGTCAACCCTCTCCCTCTTTTTTTCTCGTATTTCGAATGTACGTGCAGAATGATCGATGACCCCCTCTGCAGCAGAAAGATCAAAGTAGAGAACCGAAAGAAAAAGAAAAAAAACAATTTTTAACATATGCGAAAGGGGGGACTTGAACCCCCACGGAGAAACCTCCACTACCACCTCAAGGTAGCGCGTATACCATTCCGCCACTTTCGCGCTGGGGGAGGATCGTAACAGCGCAAACCCCTTTAGATCAAGTTTTTTTCTTCCTATCAATTAAAACAAATGTTAGAGTGGTTTTTTCTTTATATGCGACTTTATGCGCTGCACAGCCTATTGCACAGCTTCTTCCTATCCCCTGCGAGCCTTATCTGAAAAGCTCAAGCAGTACTACTCTACAACTAACTACAGGGATTCTGTTCATATTGTCTATCAGACGAACCAGTCAGATATTTTTTTCTTTCCCTATGGGGTTTTTGTCTGTTGGGGCCTTACCGAAGAGGAGGAGCGCAAAGTCATTGGCATGATCAATAGCATTGCAAGCGAGTCATTGAGCTCTTTTGAGAGGGATGAGTATGAGTTTTCTTATGGGGAAATTGCGCGTATTCAAAGAGATGAGTTAATTTTAACCAACAAGGATGTTTTGACTCTGCTAGCGATTTCTTTTGGTTTAGCGCAGTCTTGTAAGCTGGCTGTTTTTGAATCGACCATTGACAAGACGATAGAGAAGACCAAGCATCTTCCCAAGGATCTTGCTAGTAAGGGGAAGATTTTTCTTTCTCGGAGGGAAATTTCTCGTAAGATTGGGGAGCTTTTTCTTGATAAGAGCTCTGTGAATTTGCATTCGAACATTTTAGATGAGCCAGATTTTTTCTGGGAATATCCTGAATACCATCCTCTTTACAGGGATGTATCGAAATGTTTTGATATTGTGCCCCGTTTAGAGGTATTGAATACTAGGTTGGAGATTCTTTCTGATCTTCTGCAGATTTTGAGTAGTCAGCTTAACCATCAGCATTCTACTACTTTAGAGTGGACGATTATTTGGTTGATTATGATTGAGGTATTGATTGCCTTTTTACGTGACATCTTTCACCTACTATGAAGTCCCTATTTCTTGGATTGATCTCTCTTTATCAGTTGTGTATTGGCCCTTTTTTAGGCAGCTGTTGTCGTTTTGTTCCCTCCTGTTCTGAGTATGCGCATGAAGCGCTTACAAAATATGGGACGTTAAAAGGAATGTGGATGACAGTGAAACGGATGGTCAAATGTGGCCCCTGGCACCCTGGCGGCCACGATCCTCTTAATTAAGGATGTGGGGTGATGTCCAATATATAGAGCTCGCCTTATCTACTTTAAGGTGAGTTTTAAGGAGGGGGAATGGTGAGAAGCTTCCCTGATTGAATCTGCGTGGAGGGAAGATGGTTTACCCTCATCAAAACCTCAACCGGAACTTGATACCTCTTGGAAATCATCCACAAAGACTCGCCAGGTTGAATCACATGCGTATGCGTCGGCGTAGAAACAGGGGGCCTCTCTCGAAAAACAGGCCTTAACTCCCCCTCTGCTGGACGATTGTAAAATTTGGCCGATACCTCCGGAGAACAGCGTCCAGAAGCCTTTTTTCTCACCTCATCCGAACGGGGCGAAAGAGCAATAATCTGACAATAGGTCCCTATCTCCTCCCCATCAAGAAGATCCAAAAGCTGGGAAACTTGGCTGTCCTCTAAATTTTGAACGGCAAACTGAAAATCGGTCACTAAAAGAAGAGAGGCCGCAGCCACAGACCCTCCCCCCATATAATCACACAGAAGCGCCCGCCTTCTCTCCGCAGAAAAATTGGCTCCCCTCTCCTGCATCGCATAATACCGATCCAATCTCTCCCATCCCCCCTCTACAACAAGATCCAATAGCTTTTTTCTCTGAATCGGCACCTGCGCACGTGAAAATAAAATTTCAAGCTGCACAAACTGAGGTGAATGGAAAAAATAGGAGAGAAGAGCAGGCTCTGCCTCCCCCCCCTTAATTTTCTCAAAAATCCCACATGTGGTAAAAGGATACCGCTCCTGACGGATAAATTTTCTAACCAGTTGAAAATCCTCATCCGTCAACCCAGGGAAAACCACCATCGCTTGCTCCCCAAATAGCCATTTTCTACGCACAAGCCGACCTCTTCCTAAAGCACGTTCTATATCAAAATGGTGAAAACTCACTAAAGAGGCTAACGCAAGATCTCGTGCATGATATCCATCTCTGATCATCCGAAAATCCTCAAGATGCTTTTCAAGCTCCTCAAAACTCAGAGATTGAAGCTGAGATAAACTTTGCACACTTAAAGGTGCCGATTGGATCTGCTCTTTCTCGGGAAGAAAGGAAAAAGAAAAAGGGGTGTCATATATAAAAAAATATAAAAATAGCCCCAATAAAAGAGCATTAAGGATCCCACTTAAGATCAGTGTTTGTAAGATCCACCGTTTTGTCTTAGGAGACTTTTGCATAGTTATTGTAACTATATGCAAATCCTCTGTAAAATCGCATCAAAAACTCGAAGGGCGCGCTAGATGAAAATTCCACTTTCTTGGCTAAAAGAATATCTTCCTACTCATCTCTCCCCAGCGAAGATCGCTGATAGTCTGACACGCATCGGCTTAGAGGTCGAAAGCTATGATACAGGGGAAGATCCCCTCTTTGAGATAGGATTGACCCCCAATTTAGCCCATTGTGCAAGCATTCGAGGGGTGGCGCGCGAGCTTGCAGCGGTCACTTTAGAAAAGCTCTCCTCTCCACAACTCTCTTTCGTAGAGTCTAAAGAGACTCCTCCCCCCCTTGTCACCGTAGAAAATTTTAAGAGCTGTCCACGTTACAGCTGTCGTCTCATTGAAAAGGTTCACGTGGCCCCCTCTCCTGATTGGCTCCAAAAGCGGCTCGAGCAGGTAGGCGTGCGCCCTGTGAATAACATCGTTGACATTACAAATTTGGTCCTTTTGGAGCTTGGTCTGCCCCTCCACGCCTTTGATTTTGATAAACTCGAAGGAAGAGAGATCCGTGTCCGTTTTGCTCATCCAGATGAAAAAATTGTCACTTTAGATGCAAAAGAGCATCTTCTTTCCCCCGATATATTGGTCATTGCAGATCGTAAAAAAGCGCAAGCGATTGCAGGCATCATGGGTGGGTTGGAATCTGAGATCTCTACCCAGACAAAAACTGTGCTCTTAGAAGCTGCCTTCTTTGAACCCAAACAGGTACGCCGGGCAAGTAAACGACTGGGAATACATACAGAAGCCTCCTACCGTTTTGAAAGAGGAGTAGATCCTCATGCTACACTGGAAGCACTTGACCGTGCAACTACCCTTATCCTTGCTCTTGCGGGGGGACAAAGTTCACAACTGGTCGATAAAAAAGAGAGCTCTTTTGCTTTAAAAACGGTCTGTTGCCGACTTGTAAAGGTCAATTCTCTCTTAGGAACGCAGCTTTCCTTAAGTGAGGTAGAAACCCTGCTTGGAAGGTTAGGATTTCAAGTCATTAAATCGGAACAGAATCAGATCCATGTTCTTGTCCCCTCTTATCGACACGACATCCATCAAGAGGTCGACCTCATTGATGAGGTCTGTCGTCTCTATGATTTGAATCAGATCCACAAAAAAGAGAGAAGTTATTTTCGAACAGGTGCTCTTTTTCACTCTCCTCTCTACTTGTTTGAAAAAAATGTACGGGGAAAATTATTAAATGAGGGGCTCCAGGAACTATTGACATGTGATCTCATCGGTATGAGAGAGTGCGAATGGCTCGGCCAGGAGGTAATTTCCGCACGCACCCTCATTCCCATTCAAAACCCCCGTTCTCAAGATCAATCTCTCTTACGTCCCTCCCTTTTGCCAGGACTTCTTCGCGTCCTTCGGCACAATATTCATCATGGACAACGGGATTTTGCAGGTTTTGAAATAGGAAAAATCCATTTCAAGATGGGGGAAAATTTTGCAGAACCCTATGTGGCCTCTCTTCTCCTTTCCGGAAAAAAAGCCCCCCCTCATTGGGATGTCAACCCCCCCGATTATGATTTTTATGATCTCAAAGGCATTGTAGAAAATCTCATGCAAAGTCTGAAAATAAAAGAGGTCCATTTTGTCTTAAGTCGCTACACAAACTTCCATCCTGGACAACAGGCCTCTCTTATCAAAGAGGGAAAAGAGATAGGCATCATCGGCCAGATTCACCCCGAAACAGCGAAAAAAAATGATCTCTCTCAACCCATTTTTTTTGCTGAACTCAATCTTGAAGAGCTGCTCCTTTTAACTCCCAAAGAGAATACCATGGTTCCTCTTCCCTCCTTTCCAGCCTCTGATAGAGATTGGACTTTTACAGTTTTAGAACAGTGTGTATGGGATGAGATTTTCCTTTTAATCCGTCAAACAGACTCAAAACTTCTGGAATCGGCAACTTTACTTGACGTTTATCGGAATGACAAACTAGGATCTGAATGGAAAAATGTAACCCTGCGGTTCATCTATCGAGATCACCAAAAGACAATTTCTCAACAAATTGTTGATGCAGAACATGCAAGGATCAAGGAGGACGTATGGGTCAAACTCAAGAAAGGAAGAAAGGTGAAAGAATCATGAGAACAAAAGTACCATTTCTTGCATTGGGATGCCTCTGTCTCTTTGTAGGGTGCAACAGAAAGAGTCAATATAACGATGTCGTTAAAGAAACCTATATTCACAAATATGGAATTCCTGTTCCCAAGGCAGATTGGGAAATACAAGGAAAAGTGGGGCAGGTGATCCAGCAAAAAAGAGATGGGGTCACCGTCACGCAGAATTATGAGGAGGGGCTTTTACATGGAAAAGTGAGCTACAGCTATCCCCACTCCTCTCTTATTGAAACTGAAGAGTATTATGATCATGGGAATCTCAAATCTCAGCGTCAAAATTACCTCAATGGTTTAGCTAAACAAGAAGAGACCTATAGTGGAGATTCCATCACACATGTGACGCACTGGTATGAGAATGGTACACCTTCCTCCATTGAAATGTATGATCATGATTTTCTAGTATCGGGAGAATACCGAACCCCTTTAAATGTCACAGAATCCAAAGTGGAAGAGGGACATGGAACGCGTTATGTGAGAACATATTCTGGCGAATTAAGCGCGAAAGATACCATTCAAAATGGACAAATGGTTGAAAAGATGACTTTTTTCAAAAATGGGGAACCCTCATCCATTATTCCTTATGCAAATGGGGTGGTCCATGGGGTGCGTTTGACCTATCAAGAAGGGGGTCTTCCCTCCACGATTGAGCAGTGGTCTCATGGGGTGCAAGATGGCATTACAGTCATGTATCAAAATGGGGAAAAGGTGACTGAGGTCTCTTATGCTCAAGGAAAAAAACATGGGATAGAACGGCGTTTTAGAGATGGCTCTACGTTAGCGGAAGAGATTAGTTGGAATCATGATGTCCAGCATGGTCCTCGCAAGCTTTACATAGATGGGATCTGTAAGACGGAGTGGTACCATGAGGGGGAGCTTGTGAGCCGCACAACTTTTGAAAGAATGAACAATCCTCGTGATGTCGTCACAAAGTAAAAAATTTAAAGGTGGGGAGGAGCACTTCTCCACCTTTTCTATTGTCAAAAATTTAAATTTACTTAATAATTCTCGCAAACCTGAGTTTTGGGTTGTCTTCCTTAAATTCAGGTTATAAGTTAACCATGGAGTTTTTGTAAATGGCAGCTACTCAGAATTCCCCCCGTTCTCAAGAAGAAATTTACCAACAAGCAGCTTACCGATTTCGTAATGCGGCGGCAGGCTTGGCTATTATCACTGCTATAGCGCTTGCTGTTTTATTTATACCTTTTGCTTTAAAGGGTCAGTTGGCAGTTATTGGATTAGGAGTGACTCTAACGATTGAGGGGTTAGCGATTGGAGCTCTTCTGGTAGCTACCATCGTCCATCATGTATTAGCCAAAAGAAGAGAGCAGTCTGCTCCTGGCGCTCTTAATGAGGAGGATGCGAAAAGTGCAGAGATAAGTGATGAGAAAGAAAGGACACAACCCTTACCCTTAGGAAAGCAACATTCTACAGAACCTATAGAGGAATTTACTGCTGCATCGCCGTCACTAGAGACACCAGAGAGTGCTTCACCTCCTGAATCTCGACCTCTTCCACCTCCTCCCGCTTCCTCTCAAGCTACTCCCCCTCAAGGGGAAGGTCCTGCGCGAAAAACCATTAAGCCATTTCCTTCACGAAAAAACGATACTGTTCCTCCTGGAAAAGAGTACGTGCCAGACAAGCCAATGAAACCCAAGGATTTGGAAGAGTTAACTTACCTTATGCGTACACCTGCCGAAAAGTGTGCCTCTGTGTGGAATTCTGCTTGGCTCCTCGTAAACCGAGGTGATTTGGAAAAGAGAGGACATGCTTTACATGCTCATTATTCCATCTTTTCAGTATGGGAAAATCTTATAAAGAGTCCCGAATTATGTAGGTATACAAAAATACTTTTTGAAGGGAATACGACGCTGTATGCACAGACTCGCGAACAATTTCTTCCTCAGCTTCAAAAGTCAATGGAAGAAGATAGTCAATATATGAGTCCAGAACAATGGGAGGAACTTGTTACACACACAGGGATAGGTAGAAAGGCGTTGCTTCAGGCGGTACGTAGCGAAAATTGGAAAGCATGCGCCCAACTCTTCATTGATCGAGCACGCAGCAATGCCTAAAATTCATATGTTGATCCATCGAAGGTGCAACAATGAGTTAAAAAAGATCTATAGCTATTTCACTGAAAATAAGTTCAAAAACTTCTTCTTTAAGCCTTACGAACCTGTTATATGAGCTTATATCTACAAAATCATCTTTTGGCACGCCACTTGCATAACTATCCTCAAAAAAGGAGAACCTTATGCAAGCAAATGCTCATGAAAAAAAAATCGCCTACTTAGAATTCGTAAATGATCAACTTCTCAGCGAAATCCACTACGTAGATCAACTTCTCAAAATCATCGGCTTCCCCAATGGACTGGAAACCATTAAAAGCGCCGCTCAAGAAGTAATTGATGAAGAAGGTCTTGCTGAGTAAAATCCTCTCTGGCATGATGATGCCGTGGGAAAGTTTTGGAATCTCTTCTCCTCATGGGAGGAGGCTGAAAAAGTATGGGATCAGGGGGCGCATGAAGCCGCACAAGCAACCCCTTTAAAAAAACTAAAGGTCCTCCCCCAAATCCCAGGCATCACCAAAGAGACCGCTCCCCATTTACGCTGGAAGGGCCTTAAATATCTCCTCTCTCATGACGCCGATAAAAAAATCCGCAACCATATCCTCAAAGCCCCCTTTCGCTACTTCTGGCGCTACCTCTCCTCCTTCTGGAAAAAAAAGCCCTATCAGAGAAAGGGGGACTTCTTCCTCTATGGCCTCTCCTCTTTTGAAGAATTTCAAAAAAAAATGGGCGCCTCTCTCCTCGTGATCGGTTTTTCCTACTGTCAAAAACCGTTAGAATGCCCCTCAGGAAGATTCACAGACCAGTGTCTCCGTGATCCCAACCACCCCGTCTGTCGCCAGTGCGATATCGGTAAAACCCTCCACGCTCTCCCTAATCAAGAGGTCATCCCCCTCCTTATTCCCACCATCCACTATATTGGGGATAAAATTTTTGAAATCGTTCAGCAAAACCCAAAACGGGAAATCCTATTCTTGATTACCGCCTGCGAACTTACCTTAGAAATGTTTGGCGATCTCGGCAATATGGCCGGAATTAAAGGGATAGGAGTGCGCTTAGATGGGCGCATTTGTAATACAATGAAAGCCTTTGAACTCTCAGAAGTGGGCATTAAGCCTGGTCTGACGGTCGTGACAAAGAGCACGCAGGAGCAGATTTTGGCTCTATTAAAGGCGTGCCGATCAGATGCTTGCGTCTAAAGGGACGATTCCCTTGTCCGGGATCCAGAGGCCGTAGACGGTCAGATTCCTTACATGAATATCCACAAGCTCCTTTGTAAAACTCACAACAGGAGGAACAGGCAATGAAAAGCTCATTACAATCCATATTGGCACAGTTATAATAGGTGTCACAAGGAAGCTGACAGTGGCAACAATGCGAGAGAGGATCACAGGGCTTGCCATCAATCGGCACAACAAGACGGTCATCAAAAACAAAGAGCTTTCCCTTCCAATGTTTGGTCCCTACCTTAAGTCCATAATTGATCACTCCCCCATCTAACTGGTAGACCTGTTCAAACCCTTTCTGCTTCAAAAGCGCCGAATAGAGCTCACAACGAATCCCTCCCGTGCAATACATCATCACAGGTGTGCTCTTATCCACCTCTTGAGCCAGCTTCTCCGCATAGAGAGGAAAATCGCGGAATTTCTCTAAAGGGGGAAGGAGCGCATTTTCAAAATGGCCCACCTCCCACTCATACTGATTCCTCACATCTAAAAGAAGATATCCCCCCTGCTCCAACATCTCACTCCACCGTTCCGGAGAAATATGCTCTCCTCTAGGAAGATCCCCTCGACTCAAAGGAATGTCACAGTCAAGCGCCACAAGCTGCGGGCGATACTTAACAGAAACTCTCGGAAAAACATTGGAATCTGTTGCATGCATCTTAAAACAGGCCTGCGCAAACCGGGAATCGCTCTGCAACCAGTTGATATACTCCTCAACTTCTAAAATAGGACCGCTTAACTGCCCATTAATCCCCTCTTCTGAAAGATAGATACGACAAGTAATTTCTTTGTCTTTAAAGAATTTTTTATGTTTCTTTACCTCAAGATGAGGCTCTTCCAGTGCAACAAAACAGTAATAAGCTAATGCCGAATACATAGAGAGAGTAGGATACAGAATTTAGGAAAATAAATCCATTGTAGAAAATAGAGAGTAAAGATATGATCTTGCTCTTCTCTAACCTTTTTTGATTTATTTAGGAGTGGCAGAAAGAATGGCACGTTATCGAGGTCCTCAGAATCGTATCGCACGGCGTTTTGGCGCAAACATTTTTGGTCGTGCTCGTAATCCCTTGCTGCACAAGGCAAATCCTCCTGGACAACATGGTGCAAAGAGACGTAAGAAGTCTGATTATGGTCTTCAATTAGAAGAAAAACAGAAGTTGAAAGCCTGTTATGGAATGCTCGCTGAAAGACAGATGGTTAAAATGTTTAAAGAGGCGGCTGAACAGGAGGGCAATACAGCTCAACTTTTCTTTGAAAGACTGGAGTGTCGATTGGACAATATCGTCTACCGCCTGCGTCTAGCACCTACCATTTTTGCAGCTCAACAGCTTGTAGCTCACGGTCATGTTTTGGTCAATGGGAAGAGAGTAGACCGTAGATCCTTCTTTGTACGTCCTGGCATGGAGATCTCTGTAAGCGAGACTGCAAAAAAGATGAATGTCACCATTGCCTCTCTTGATAATGTTGCGAGAAATATCCCCAGTTATTTAGAGCTCAATAAAGAGGGTTTTGTAGGTAAGCTGTTGATGCGTCCTGAGTTGGATCAGATTGAGGGGCAACTTGCTCTTCCTGTTAATCCAGCGATTGTGTGCGACTTCTTAGCTCACAGCAACTAAATGATGAAGAGGCTATATTTAGCCTCTTTCTTTTTTTCTCTCCACTATGTCCAAGAGACCGGGTATTTTTAGCCCCCTTCCAAAGAGCAAAAAACTCCCTACAAAAAGAATTCCCTCAACTCCCAAAAGAGCTCCTTGCAAAATAAAAGAGACCCCTCCCTCTTTACCTGCTATCCACATCCAAAAAATATCCTGAAAACCATAACGGCCAACTAGTAGAGTAAGTATAGACGCACCCAAACTTGCAATGACCACTTTGATCGTAATGGATCCTATTCCTGCCCACACTTTCCCCCCCTCTTTCGAGATAAAATAGGAGAGAAAAAAAACATTCAAACAGGAGGATATAGAAGTTGCCAAAGCCACACTTACAGCCCCCATATGATAGATAAAGACAAAAAAACTATTTAAAATGAGATTTAAAAAAATGGTGGCTAGTGCAGCCAGAAGAGGGATTTTGTAATTTTTCTGTGCATAAAAGGAGGCTGCCAATACCAGAACGGCAGTCATAGGAAATAAACCGATCCCATAGGCCCACAGACAACGGGTGGTCTCCCCTAGAGCCTCTCTTGTAAAAGCCCCTCTCCCATATAGAAGATGCACCGTAGCATATCCAAAAATCATCAGACCAAAAGTCAGAGGGATCATCCAGGTAACATTTTTTTTAAGGGCAAAATTTAAAAATTGCTCTCTTCTGCCCACTTCGACCGCTCTTGCAATCGCAGGAAGAAGCGCCCCCGTCAAACCCACTCCAAAAAGCGCTAATGGAAGCTGTTGAATACGAATTGCATACCATAAAATAGCCGGTCCCTCAGGATCTGCTATTCTCGCAAAAATCGTATCTATCCCTGTATTAATTTGGGTGGCTACAACTCCTAAAATCGCAAGAAGAAAGGGATTTAGCAAAAGCATAAGTGCTCGCATATTAAATGGTTGATGACCAAGTTTCTCTTTTTTAAGAAAACGATAGACGGTGGGAAAGGTAAGAAACCACTGCAAGGCGAAAGCAAAAACGATGGTAAAAGCTAGAATTTCGAGTGCCTCTATGGAGGGGCGTTGCCAGACAAATAGGAGCGTAATGATCCAGATTCCATTCACGCAAGAGGGAGCTACGCTGGGGAGAAAATATTTTTGCTCACAATTTAAAAGGGAGGTATTGAGAGCATAAAGGGAGATAAAAAGAAGGGTGGGCAGAAGAATCATGGTGAGACGCACAATCTCTAAGGTCGATGAGGAGCACTTTCCAAAACAGAAAAAAGCTCCCAAGATTGCCTCTAAAAAAACGATCAACACAAAAATTAAAAGCGTCATTCCCTTGAGAAGTTGATAAAAAAAAAGGGCTCCTTTTTGAGGATCCTCTTTTCGGAGAGTTTCAAACTGAGGGATGAATGCGATATTGAGGGCCCCCTCTCCCAACACACGGCGCAAGAGGTGAGAAAAGCGAAAAGCCATCCAGAAGGCGGCGACAGCAGGATCTGTTCCAAAAGCGGCCGCCATAGCAACCTCTCTGCCGAAGCCGAGTACACGGCTGATTAAGGTGCCGGAGAAAAAATATTTTACCGATTGAAGGATTGTGTGTGTATTATCTTTCACCTGTTCTCTTTTTTTTTGTATTCCCATATACTCGTGATCTAAAAAGACGTCAGTACAAAGGTAGTCTATGCACCGTACACCAATTGATCAACTGCTAATTGGCGCGCACACTTCTATCGCTGGAGGGGTTCACCATGCTCTCATTGAGGGAAAATCCATTGGAGCGACCACCATTCAGCTGTTTACCTCCAATCAGAGGCAATGGAAATCCAAAACCATTTCTGAGGAGGAGGCGCTTTTATTCAGAGAGATACAAGAGGAGACTAAGATTCAGAAAGTGATGAGTCACAGTAGTTACCTCATCAACTTAGGTTCTTCAAATCCTGAAAATTTGCTGAAAAGCAGAGAGGCTTTTCGAGAAGAGATTATACGTTCCTCTGCATTGGGACTGAGCTTTATCAACTTTCATCCAGGAGCCTCCGTTGGAGATACTAAAGAGGCCTGCTTGGATCGCATTGTGAAAAGCCTGCTCATGATGGAGGAGTATGTGGAAGATGGTCAAGTGCGTCTTCTTCTAGAGTCAACCGCAGGACAGGGCTCCTCTATAGGTTATCAATTCGAAGAGCTTGCCTACATCCTGGAACGTACTCAGGCAAAGCTCCCCATGGGTATCTGTCTAGATACGTGTCATCTCTTTTGTGCAGGTTACGATATTCGGACACCTCAAGATTGGAAAAGAACCTTGGAAGAATTTGACAAAATAATAGGGATACAACATCTCTATGCCTTTCATGTCAATGACTCAGAGAAGGAATGTGGCTCAAGAAAAGATCGACACGCCTCTCTCGGTGAAGGAAAAATAGGACTGGAGAGCTTTAAATTCTTAATGTCCTACTCTGTCACAAGAGAAATTCCCAAATACCTAGAAACCCCCGGGGGTTGTCCTATGTGGGACAAGGAGATTTGGATGCTTAGAGAATTTGGAAAAAATTATACACGTTGAAAAATAATGAGAATAAAAATCCGCACGATAAAAGAAGATCATGGCTTGGTGGGACAAGAAATTACAGTAAAGGGATGGGTCCGAACCATCCGAGCTCAAAAAAACTTCACTTTTATTGAGATGAATGATGGATCGACCCTCTCTAATTTACAAATCATTGTGGATGCCTCTGTTCCTGAGTATGCTCAGACAACGCCCCTGCTTGCAACAGGCGCCTCTATCTCTATCGTAGGAAAAGTCGTAGAAAGTCCTGGAGGAAAACAACATGTTGAAATTCAAGCCTCTCAGTTAGAAATCATTGGAACATGCGATCCTGAGAGTTATCCTTTACAAAAGAAGAGACATTCTTTTGAATTTTTGAGATCGATTGCCCATTTACGTCCTCGAACGAATACGATGGGGGCCGTGATGCGGGTGAGAAATGCGCTTGCCTTTGCAACCCACCGTTTTTTTCAAAGTCGGGGATTTTGTTATATCCATACTCCTATTATTACGCTCTCTGACTGTGAAGGGGGGGGGAAGATGTTTCAGGTGGGAACAAATGAGAAGATCCCTTTTTTTGGTAAGGAGGCCTATTTGACAGTTTCGGGGCAGTTGAATGGGGAGATTTATGCGTGTGCACTTTCTGATATTTATACGTTTGGGCCTACTTTCCGAGCAGAAAATTCTCATACCTCCAGGCACCTGGCAGAATTTTGGATGATTGAGCCAGAGATGGCGTTTGCGGACTTGAAGGATGACATGGATCTTGCAGAGAATTATTTGAAAACGATTTTTCTGGAGGTATTTAATTCCTGTGGGGAGGATATGGAATTTTTTGATCAGTTTGTGAAGCCAGGGACGATCAAGAGGTTAGAGAATGTGATCAAGGAGCCCTTCCAGCGCCTCTCCTACTCGGAAGCGATTACTATTTTGCACAACTGTGGAAAGCCATTTGAATTTCCGATTACCTGGGGTTGTGATTTACAATCTGAGCATGAGAGATATCTTTGTGAGGAGCATTTTAAAAAGCCTGTGATTGTTTATGACTATCCGGCATCGATTAAGGCGTTTTATATGAGAGCCAATGAGGATGGGAAAACGGTTGCGGCGATGGATGTACTAGTTCCCGAGGTAGGGGAGATTATTGGGGGAAGCCAGCGAGAGGAGCGGCTCGATGTGTTGGTAGAGAAGATGGATAGAATGGGGTTATCGCGGGAGCATTATTGGTGGTATGTGGAGTTACGCAAGTATGGATCGGTGCCTCATGCGGGATTTGGGGCTGGGTTTGAGAGACTGGTCCAGTTTGTGACGGGGATGGAGAATATTCGAGATGTGATCCCCTTTCCCCGGTATCCCGGCCACGCTGATTTTTAGCTGGAATTTATTTAATTGACATATGTCAAATTGTAAGATATAATGGGGGCGGAATAGAGGTATGGAATGCCTAACTGGGATGTGGATTTCTCTACAAAAGCTGGGAAGCAGTATAATGCGCTTAGAACTAATGGTTCAAGGCCATCTATTAATGATGCAATAGACCTTCTTGTGCTTGATTTGAGAAAAAATGGTCCGAAGTTGTCCCATTGGTCACACTTTGGTCCATTGGGTAAGGATCATTTCCATTGCCATCTCCGTAAAGGCAAACCGACTTATGTCGCGTGTTGGAGAGTTCTCAACAAAAAAACTAAACAAATTGAGGTATACTATGTCGGCACACATGAAGGCGCACCTTACTAAGAAAGTCACCTGTAAAGTCGTCATTGAAATACCTGGCAAAACAAAAAAATTGGCTTTTGTTTCTACTAAACACTTGCAAAAACTTGAAGATTTTTTGGAGAAATATGGTGAGTCCGAGTCTGTCTCCTGGGAAGAACTCGCGAAAAACCGGATCGCTAAATACTCAAAGCCAGGACTTGCTCTTAGAGGTGCTCGCTACCGCGAAGGCCTCTCTCAAAAAGCGCTCTCCAAACGTTCTGGAATCAGTCAGGAAAATATCTCTAAAATGGAAAATGGTCAGAGGATCATTGGTGAAAAAGTTGCCAAAAAATTGGCCAAAGCTCTTCGCATCGACTTTGAATTGCTTATTGAGATCAATTAGATTGCAGCGGGGCGCTGCATCCTAAACTCCTCCCTCTGAAGGAAAAGCTCCATCTGCCTCTCCACCGCACTCGCAATCATCTGTGAGTCTATCTGCGCACTCCTCAACGCTCTCATATGCTTCCAACTATCAAGCATCCCCTTAAGCTCATCCACATTCAATAAACTCACCTGCTTACTCCTACCCAAAACCGGATCCACATTCCTCGGCACACTCAAATCAATCACAAGCCGTCTCTTTTCAAAATCCCTCATCTGCCTCACCAAAAACTCAGGGCTCTTCGTCCCAAAAATAGAAAAATCAAACTCTTCCCACTCCCCTAAACGCTCCCAAGGTAAAAACTCAATCCCCTCCCTCAATGCAAACCTCTTCCCCTTTTCCTCAGTTCGATTGCAAACTGTACAGGCAATTACCCCCTTCTGCCTAAAATAGTTAAATACCTTCCGATTAATCTCAGATACTCCAATAAATAACACGCGTCTCTTTTTTAAATTTCCAAAAAATTGCACTCCTGCCTGAAAAATCGCCTCCTCTAAAGAGAGAAGCTCCCGAAAATTTGTCCTCTGTCGCACCTCTTTCCCAATCTTTAAACTCTTTTGAAAAAGAAAATGCAACTCTCTCGTAAGCACCTGGCTCTCTAGACTAGACTTCTCATACGCCTCTTTCACCTGACCCTGGATCTCCGTCTCCCCCACCATCGCACTATCCATTCCAGCTGTCACGCGCGCTAAATGAAAAAAACAGTCGCTGCCAAAATAAGAGTAGAGCCGGTGCTCAAACTCCTCATGTAACTCCTCTCTCAAAACAGTAAGTAAATAGGAGTGAACTTCTGCAAGATCTTCTGCACTAAAATAGATTTCTGTCCGATTGCATGTAGAAAGAAGCACATAAGAGAGGGGATGCTCAAGAGAATAGGAGCCAAACCGTCTCTGACAGGCACGCGCTACCCTCTCCCGCAGACCCAAATCCGCAGACTTATGATTAATCCCGATAATACCAATATACATTATGTCTTCAAAATGAGGTCTGTATAAACAAAAAAAAACTTTTAGAAAAGTGTTTTTCTTTCGTTCCTTAAATTATACTGACGTCTATTTCGTACAATCGATATGATACGTCGTATATGGCAAAAAAGAAAAATTATGATGAGAGCGCAGTCCAAACCGTAGATGCACTGACTCACATACGTATGCGTTCAGGTATGTATATCGGTCGTCTCGGCGATGGCTCCCATATCGATGATGGTATTTATGTCCTTCTCAAAGAGGTCATCGATAATAGTATCGATGAATTTATCATGCATCATGGAGATAAGATCCTCATCTCCCTGGATTTCACAACTCATTGCGTCTCCGTTCGAGACTTTGGAAGGGGAATCCCTCTAGGCAAAGTACTCGACTGCGTGAGCCAAATCAATACAGGTGCCAAATACAATGATGATGTCTTTCAATTCTCAGTCGGACTTAATGGTGTAGGTCTCAAAGCTGTCAATGCTCTATCGAGCCACTTTCTCGTCAGAAGCTTCCGAGAGGGCAAATGTTTCGAAGCCCTCTTTGCTAAGGGACAACTTGTCTCTAAAAAAGAGAGTAAATCAACGGAGGAAAATGGCACTTATATAGAATTTATCCCAGATAGCGAGATTTTTAAAAAATTCAAATATCATGAGGAGCATCTTCATAAACGGCTCTGGCATTATGCCTATTTAAACAGGGGTCTTGTTCTCTTTTATAATGGGGAGGCCATCCAGTCAGAACATGGTCTCCTTGATCTTCTCAATAGTGAAGTGACTCAAGATCGTCTCTATGAACCTCTTCATTATCACAGCGAAAAAGTGGAATTTGCTTTCCTTCATACGCAAAATTATGGGGAGAGCTACTACTCTTTTGTGAATGGTCAATACACCTCCGATGGGGGAACCCATCTTTCAGCTTATCGTGAGGGCATTCTCAAAGGAGTAAATGAATATGCGGCTAAAAATTTTCAGGGTGTAGATGTGCGAGAAGGGATTGTGGGCTGCATTCTCATCAAAGTACGTGAACCTATTTTCGAATCTCAAACCAAAAATAAACTCAGTAATACAGAGATTCGCTCTCCCCTTATGCAAGAGATCAAAGAGGGGGTCCTTCAACTTCTCCATAAAAATCCGGATAGCGCAAAAAAAATCATCGATCAGATCTCTTTTAATGAAAAATTGAGAAAAGAACTCTCCGCTGTTAAAAAAGAGGCAAAAGAAAAACAGAAAAAAATCGCCTTCAAAATTCCGAAATTACGAGACTGTAAGTTTCATTACAATGATGGCTCTATCTCCAGCAATGAAACGATGATCTTTCTTACAGAGGGGGAATCCGCGAGCGCCTCTGTCGTCGCTGCAAGAGATCCATTCACTCAAGCCATTTTCTCTTTGAGAGGAAAACCCCTTAACGTACATGAAATGGCCCTCGATCAACTCTACAAGAATGAGGAACTCTATAACCTGATGTGCGCTCTGAATATCGAGGATGATCTTGCCTCTCTTCGTTACAATAAAATTGTGCTCGCAACAGATGCCGATGTCGATGGTATGCATATCCGAAACCTGCTGCTCACTTTTTTCCTCACCTATTTCGAAGGGCTCGTGATCGGAGGTCATCTCTTCATCCTAGAGACCCCTCTTTTCAAAGTGCGCTCAAAAGAAAAAACCCTCTACTGCTATTCTGATGAGGAAAAAGAGGAGGCTGTCCGCAAACTTTCGGAAAAAGGAAAAAAAAGTATCGAAATGACCCGCTTTAAAGGGCTAGGAGAGATCTCCCCTTCTGAATTTAAACAATTTATTGGAAAAGAGATCCGTCTTCGTCCCATCGAAGTGCATGCTTTTTCTGACATTAAAACAACTCTTGATTTCTACATGGGAAAAAATACCCCTCAACGTAAACAGTTCATTATGGACAATCTTATCTCGGATGAAATAGTCAATGGATGATGTTAAACAAGTTTTTAAGGAAAATTTTCTTCGCTACGCCTCTTACGTTATTCTAGAAAGGGCCATCCCCAATATTATCGATGGTCTCAAACCTGTACAGAGACGTATTTTGTGGACCCTATTTCAAATGGATGATGGGAAGCTGCACAAAGTTGCAAATGTCGCTGGACAGACCATGGCGCTTCATCCTCATGGGGATGCTCCTATTATCGATGCTCTCGTTAACTTGGCCAACAAGGAATATCTACTCGATATGCAGGGGAACTTTGGGAATCCTCTGACTGGAGACCCTGCAGCTGCCGCCCGTTATATTGAAACACGTCTCGGATCTCTTGCTAAAGAGACTCTTTTTAATCCCCATCTCACCCCTGTGACCCCCTCCTATGATGGACGCGCTCAAGAGCCTATTACCCTTCCTGCAAAGCTCCCGCTCCTTCTCCTACAAGGGGCGGAGGGGATCGCAGTAGGGATGGCCACCAAAATTCTCCCTCACAACTTTTCTGAGCTCCTCCGGGCTCAGATCGCCATCCTTGAAGGAAAGCCCTTCCGTATCCTACCCGACTTTCTCTCAGGAGGCCTTATGGACCCCTCCGATTATAATGGGGGAAGGGGAAAAATCAAACTGCGTGCCAAAATTAACATCATTGACGAAAAAACACTTGTGATCACAGAGATCTGCCATGGCACCACCACAGAATCCCTGATCCGCTCCATCGATGAAGCAGCAAAAAAAGGCAAAATCAAAATCGAGGCCATTAACGATTATACAGCTGAGAAAATAGAGATTGAAATCAAGCTTCCTCGAGGTCAATATGCCAACAAAACTATCGATCATCTCTACGCCTTTACAGATTGTGAAGTGGCTATCACCTCTCAGGTTGTCGTCATTAAAGATCAGCATCCTTGGGAGGGGGGAGTTGAAGAGATTCTCGCCTTTCACACAGAGCTTCTAAAAGGTTACCTCAAAAAAGAGTTGGAAATTGAAGAGGCAGCTCTTTTAGAAAAAATATTTGAAAAAACGCTCGAAGAGATCTTCATAGAAAACCGCCTCTACAAACATATTGAGAATGTGGAGACATATGAAAAAATTCACTCCACCTTAGAAAAGGTCCTACACCCCTTCCACAAACAGCTTTCTCGTATTCCAACCAAAGAGGATAGAGAGGGTCTGCTTAGTATCCCCATCAGACGTATCTCCCGCTTTGATATTGAAAAAAATAGAAAAGAGATTGCCTCTTTACAAGAGAGACTTCTCGAGATACAAAAAGAGCTCAAAAACATCAAAAAATTCACTATTCGATATTTAGAGAATCTGTTGAAAAAATATGGCTCTCTCTTTCCCAGACGAACCGAGATTCAGGAAATCGAAGAGATTGATAAACGGGCGATCAGTGAAAAACAGATTAAAATCTGCTATGATTCCGCATCTGGCTACTTGGGAACGAAACTTAGCACTCCATATGCTCTAGAAATCAGTAACTTAGAAAAGGTATTGCTCATGTATGCCGATGGAACCTATCAGGTGATCCCTATCCCTGAAAAACAGTTTATCCATACAAAAGATTGCCCTCTCTGTTGGATAGGAGCTGCTGATAAAAAAACTGTCTTTAGCCTTATTTATACGGAAAAAAAGAATAAATATCCTCATGCAAAGCGTTTTATAATCAAGCAGTTCATCCTTGAAAAAGAGTACCGTTTTCTTGATGTTGATCAAAACTTAGAGTTTTTCACAGCGGAAAGTGAAGAGGTGGTACAGTTAGAGTTTAAGCCTCAGCCCCGTCATAAAAATACCCCCTTGGAATATGCATTAGATACCGCTCTTGTGAAAGGGGTTTCTGCAAAAGGGGTGAGGATTGCAAACAAGGAACTAAAAATGGTTACAAGGATGGAGGAATAAGAGATGTCAAAAATACAAGGACCGGCGGGAGCCACTCCTCTTCCCTCATCTTCTGGATCTGAAATTTCAGGTGATGCGGGGCATATACAACTCTCTGGACAGGGGGGGTTAGGGGAGTTAAAAGCGCAACTCATAGCCAAATTAGGGGAGCAGGAGGGGACAAAAATGTATAATCAGTTTATTCAAACGATTGCGATCATGTTCACCAATCAAAACCAGCAAGCCAATCAAAGAGTGATCCGGGCCATGAAAAAAGAGCGGCAGGACAATGGATAGCCCCTCTCTTTTCATTGCATTTCCTGTGGACGCTCATTTCCACAATCGATTAAAGAGTGTGGCTCTTCCCCTTTTCACCCTCTTCACAAGCGGGGGAGAATATCTTCAAACGATCACCCATCAGGGTCAACTCTATTTAGCAAAAGAGCTCCCCCCTTTTCCCTCTCTAGATAGGCTGGACTGTTTTGAATCGCACCTCAAAAGTATTCTCAAAAAACTTGTGCCTGGCTCCTACTCTTCTGATCAATGTCTTCTTTTGTCGGTATAGTAAATGGGCGATTCTGAAGAGATTATCGTCTCTGCTGAAGAGGCAGATCTGCGCTTAGATAAATTTCTTGCGCTCCGTTTTCCCCATTTTTCTCGTGAATACTTTCAAGAGTTGATTGAGAAAAATCTTGTTTTGATCAATGGCTCTCTTGTGAAAAAAAGAACGCGTATTCAAGAGGGGGATGAGATTGAAATCGAATTTGCTGCGACTGCGATCAGAACTTTAGAGGCGCAATATATCCCGTTGGATATCCTCTATGAGGATGAGGCTCTTTTAGCGATCAATAAGCCTCCAGGCCTAGTTGTCCATCCTGCTGTTGGAAATTGGACAGGCACTTTTGTAAATGGCCTCCTCTACCATTGTAAACAGCTACCTCAAGGCGATTCTCTGCGACCAGGCATTGTCCACCGATTGGATAAAGACACTTCAGGTGTACTCCTGGCAGCCAAAACAGAATATGCACAGATGCACCTGGTGGACTCTTTTGCCAAACGGCTTGTGAAAAAAGAATACCGAGCTATTGCGGTTGGAAATCCCGGAAAAAGAGTGATTGAGGGAAATATCGGCCGCCATCCTACACGACGACAAGAGATGACCATTCTGGAGGGCAAAGGGAAAGAGGCGCGCACCTTATGCGAACCTCTCTCGTGTAAAGATGGTCTCTGTTATCTACGTCTCATTCCTGAAACAGGCCGTACACACCAGCTGAGAGTCCATTTAAAATCTGTCGGTTGTCCCATTTTGGGAGATTCTGTTTATGGAAATGCAGCATGTAACAAAAAATGGGGAGTAAAAAGACAGCTTCTTCACGCCTATCGCCTCTCATTCCCTCATCCTGTGCAGCAAAAAATGCTAGACATAGAGGCTCCTATTCCAGAAGATTTCAATAAATTCATTTGAATAAAAATATCTCTTCATTTACATTCCGCTTCGATGAAAATTAGTTTCCTTCTTTGTATCCTTATCATGGCTTGTCCTCTGTTGGGTAACATTCATCCCAAACCCGGTCACTTTGCTGCAGCGGGGGAATATTTGTACTTTTTCAACGGCTCTGACCAGGCCTATTTCGCAACACAAGTCGCTGGACCAGGTGAAACAGCTCTAATACCTGATGACCAAAGGTATGCTAATGAGCAAAGATGGCATTCAGGATATCGTGCCGAGCTGGCTTATGGTTTCTGTTGTACCCCCTCATACTTACAAGTACGTGGGACATGGATCCCCAAATTTTCAGAATCTAGAACTGTTCAAGGTTCCCTCTTTTCAGCACAAGGACAGGGCATTATTAGTGAAGCGGGAAGTCAACACGTCTTTACCTCCATTAGTGAGACCAATACATTTACCTATTATGCCATTGATGGCTTCTATTCACATAACATTTATTGCTCGCGCTGTTTTGCACTCGATCTACAGGAGGGGATTGAATTTAGTAATATCGGCTTTATCACACATCAAGCATTGGTCGATCCAACTATTGCTCATAAATGGAACAATCGCAGTCAAAATATAGGTCCTACCATGGCTTTAGCGAGCCATCTCAACCTAGGAAGAAGGGTTTCGTTTGAATTTACAGGAACAAGCTCTGTTTTGGTGAGTAGAAAGAGTGCCTCTTTAAGTTTTGTCAACCCCTCTCTTCCAGAATTCACCTCTCTTTTTGATGATCATCGCTGGTTCGTTATCCTTGCCTATGATCTACGTGCCGGATTGCAGTATAGTTTCAACATCTGTCGCTTCTGCGTAAATGTGGAGGCAGGATATGAGATTTTATGCTATTTCAAAGGACTAGAAAGAATCAGTCTCATTGACGGACCTAATTTTTTTGCGACGCCTGATGGTATTAATGTCATCGCTGCGACAGGCTTCTCTCACAATGAGTACTTCAATTTTGCGATGCATGGGCTCTATGTACAAGCTGGGATCTCTTTTTAAAATGGAAAAAGAGACACAAAGTGAGATGGGATGAAAGTCAGCTCCGTTTTATTGATCCTCATGATGGCCTGCTCCTTATGTGCCAGACCCAACCCCTCACCTGGTTGCTTTGGTGCAGCGGGGGAATATCTCTACTTTTTCAACGGCTCTGACCAGGCCTATTTCGCAACTGAAGTCGCAACACCAGCAGCAGGCGAGTCCATTGCAATACCCAATAACAGCCGCTATGCTAATGAGCAAGAATGGCACTCAGGATATCGTGCAGAGCTTATTTATGGTTTTTACTCTATCCCCTCACAATTACAAGTACGTGGAACATGGATCCCTCAGTTTTCAGAATCTAGGACTGTTACAAAACCCTTTCTTTTTCCCGCACAAGGGCAAGGCATTATTGACGAAGCTCTTAATGGCTCATCGTCTCCACAAACCTTTACCTCCATTAGCGTAAACAATACTTTTAGTTTTTATGCAGTTGATGCCTTCTACTCACATAGCATCTACCGTTCTCCCTGTTTTAAGCTGGATCTGAAGGAGGGAGTGGAATACAGCAATATCGGCTTTACAGAACACCAGACATTAGTCATCCCTCCCAATATTACTCATAAGTGGAATTCTCGTAGTCAAAATATAGGTCCAGCAATTGCTTTAGCTACCCATCTTAATTTATGGAGAAATTTGTCGCTTGAAGTTACAGGGACGGGATCCATTTTAGCCAGTAGAAAGAGCGCCTCTTTAAGCTTTGTCAACCCCACTCTTGCTACAACCCCCTTTCTTGTTTCTGCATCTACCTCTCTTTTTGATGATCATCGCTGGTTTGTAATCCCCGCCTATGATCTGCGTGCCGGATTGCAGTACATGTTCCAAATCTGCCATTTCTGCCTAAATGTAGAAATAGGATATGAGTTTTTATCCTATTTCAGAGGACTTGAAAGAATTAGTCTAAATGATGGGCCCAATTTTGGCCAACCTGGGGACATCACCGTCTCCTCAGGTCTCTCTCGCAACGACTACTTCAACTTTGCCATGCATGGGCTCTATGCTCAATTGGGGGTTTCCTTTTAAATGATCAAACTTGCTCTCCTTTTTTTGGCATTCATCAACATGCATTCCCTCTGCGCAAACCCTCATCCTCAACCAGGAGGCTTTGCTGTAGCAGGAGAATATTTGTACTTTTTCAACGGCTCCGACCAGACCTATTTTGCAGAAGATGAGGGAGCTCCAACAGAGGCTGCTAATATTCCATTAGGAAAACGGTATGCCAACGAGCAGGAGTGGCACTCAGGATACCGTGCTGAACTGGCCTACGGTTTCTGTTGTTCCCCCTCACAATTACAAGTACGTGGAACATGGATTCCCACATTTTCAGAGTCCAGAACTGTGTATGGAGTCTCTCTTTTTTCAGCACAAGGGCAGGGTATCATTGACCAAGCAAATGACCAACTAACCTTTATCTCTATTAGAGTGAACAATACGTTTACTTTTTATGCAATTGATGCTCTTTATTCACACAACATCTACTGCTCTCCCCGTTTTAAACTGGATCTAAAAGAGGGGATTGAATACAGCGATATTGGCTTTACAGAACATCAAACACTGGTTATCCCCCCCAATATTGCCCAGAAGTGGAATTCTCGTAGTCAAAATATAGGTCCAGCATTAGCCTTGGCTACTCATCTAGATCTCTGGAGAAATCTCTCCTTTGGATTTACAGGCACAGGAACTATTCTTGCCAGTAGAAAGAGTGCCTCTTTAAGTTTTGTCAACCCCACAATTCTAGAATTCACCTCTCTTTTTGATGATCATCGCTGGTTTGTGATGTTCGCCTGCGATCTGCGCGCTGGATTGCAGTATAGTCTGAAAATATGTCGTTTCTGTTTCAATGTGGAGGTAGGATATGAATTTTTATCTTATTTCAGAGGGCTTGAAAGAATTAGTCTAAATGATGGACCCAACCTTACTACCTCCGGTAGTTTCGCAGGTGATGTAGCTACAGGTTTCTCTCGAAATGACTATTTCAATTTTGCGATGCACGGGCTCTATGTACAAACGGGGATTTCTTTCTAATGGGGGAATTTTAAAATAAGATGACAATGAGAATTAACTGCATCCTCTTCATGCTTATCATGGTCTGCCCTCTGTTTGCTAGACCCCATCCCAAACCTGGCCGCTTTGCTGTAGCAGGAGAATATTTGTACTTTTTCAACGGCTCTGACCAGACCTATTTTGCAACTGAAACACGTAGCGTACCCAATCTTGGTGAGATGCCTAATAACAGCCGATATGCTAACGAGCAAGAGTGGCACTCAGGATACCGTGCAGAGCTTGCTTATGGTTTCTGTTTCTCCCCCTCACAATTACAAATACGCGGAACATGGATCCCTCAGTTTTCAGAATCTAGGACTATTACACCGACTGGTACAGAACCCCTTCTTTTCCCCGCACAAGGACAAGGCATTATTGATGAAGCTGGTGAAGTAGCAACCTTTACCTCCATTAGCGTAACTAATACATTTACTTTTTATTCCATTGATGCTCTTTATGCACACAACATCTACTGCTCTCCCCGTTTTAGGCTGGATCTAAAAGAGGGGCTTGAATGTAGTAATATCAGCTTTACAGAACACCAAACTTTAGTCTCCTCTCCAAATATTACTCATAAATGGAACTCTCGTAGTCAAAATATAGGGCCCGTATTCGCTTTAGCAAGCCATCTCAATCTATGGAGAAATCTATCATTTGAATTTACAGGAACAGGAGCTGTTTTAGCCAGTAGAAAGAGCGCCTCTTTAAGCTTTGTCAATCCCGCACTTCCCGAATTCTCCTCTCTTTTTGATGATCATCGCTGGTTTGTGATCCCTGCTTGTGATCTGCGCGCCGGGTTGCAGTATGCGTTCAAAATATGCCGTTTCTGTCTCAATGTGGAGGTAGGATACGAATTTTTATCCTATTTTAGAGGATTAGAAAGAATTAGTTTAAATGATGGACCTAATTTTGATGGAGTGGGTGCCATCATAGCTACAGGTTTCTCCCGAAATGACTACTTCAACTTTGCGATGCATGGTCTCTATGTACAAGCAGGAATCGCTTTTTAACCTGAGTTTTGGGTTTCTAACTCATCTTTAAAAAAAATAATGAACTTTTTGTAGCTTAATAAACAGCAACTAGGGTAGCATCAAGAACGGATCTCTAGTGATATCCATTCCACTTCAAGAGTTGGTATAAACCTGAATTTGAGAGAGAAACTCAGGTTATAAATGTAATTCGCCTCAAAGGACTTAAGAACGATGAAAGAGTTTGTAGCTTACATAGTGAAAAATTTAGTTGATAACCCAGACCAGGTAAAAATTAATGAGATTGGGGGTAGCCATACAGTTATTCTCGAACTCTCTGTTGAAAAATCAGACATAGGAAAGATTATCGGCAAGCATGGAAAGACGATTAATGCCATTCGAACCCTTTTAATGGCTGTTGCAAGCCGCACAGGGATTCGCATTAATCTAGAAATTCTTGAAGAGAAGCAGCAACCTTAAAGACTCACCTTACGCACTCTTTCTCTTTACGAGAGTCAAGCAGAGGTGGCCAAGATGCAACTATTGCGACGAAGGCCAACTTAAGTTGAGTTGGTCGAGGAGCAATAGGCAGCAGATTGGTCACTGTCGCCACTCTCATAAAGAGAAAAAGTGCGTAAGGTGAGTCAGAGAATCGGACCGAGCAGGATTCGAACCTGCGACCACCCGCTTAGAAGGCGGGTGCTCTATCCGCTGAGCTATCGGTCCTTGATCATTGCGGCACAAGCGAGAGCCTATCGTAAACAAAAGTCCGCAATTAATCAAGAAAAAGAGGGCATATTTTCCTCTTTTGCGCTATCCTATCTGATTATGATTACTTGCTATGTTGCGTTAGGTGGAAATAAGCGTCAGACCCTGACAGTCATGGAACGGGCACTTATTTCCTTAAGTGCAACCGATGGTATTCGGAATGTAGAGACCTCTCGTCTCTATCGCACCTCTGCTGTGAGTGATCTTCCTCAAGAGGATTATTTAAATGCAGTCGCCCGTTTTCACTGCTCTCTTCCTCTTCCACTCTTGTGGGGAACACTCACCACTCTTGAGAAGAGTTTAGGAAAAGAGGTAAAAGCAAAAAATAGCCCCCGTCTCATCGATCTAGATCTTCTCTTTTATGACTCTCTACGTTACCAAGATGAGCAGTTGACCCTCCCTCATCCTCGATGGCAGGAGAGATTATTTGTGCTCACCCCTCTTCTTGATTTAACTTCTGAACTTTTTTTTGAAGAGAAAACTGTTATCGATCTTTTCAAGCTCATCTCCTTGTTTCCAAACCCTAACCATGAGAGAGTCATGCCTCTAGATCATACTCTCCCCTTTCAAAAGGTACATCGATGAAAAAAATAAAAGTAAAAGATTTCTTTATTGGCGCTGAAATGCCGCTCACAGTGGTTACCGGTCCTTGTGTCATAGAAAGTGAATATCATGCTCTTTCTTGCGCTGAATTTCTCACGCGGCTCTTTGAGGGCAGACCGATCAATTTTATCTTTAAATCAAGCTATGATAAGGCAAACCGCTCCTCTATACACAGTTTTCGAGGTCCCGGCCTAGAAGAGGGATTGAAGATTTTAGAAAAGATCAAAGCCACCTTTTCCATTCCTGTTTTTACCGATGTGCATTCTCCTGAAGAGGTTAAAGAGGCAGCTGATATCTGTGATGTGATCCAGATTCCCGCTTTTTTATGCAGGCAAACAGATCTTGTTGTTGCAGCGGGAAAAACGGGAGCTGTGATTAACATTAAAAAAGGTCAGTTTATGGCTCCCTGGGACATGAAACAGGTAGTGGAAAAAATTCGTTCTACAGGCAATGAAAACATCCTCCTAACTGATCGAGGAACCTCTTTTGGATATAATAATCTTGTGAGCGATATGCGAGCCATTCCTCTGATGCAAGCTCTTGGCTATCCCGTATTTTACGATGCTACTCATTCGATTCAGCTTCCTGGAGGACATGGGGAGAGATCTGGTGGTGAAAGCCACTTTATTCCCCCTTTAAGTAAAGCTGCCATTGCCGCTGGCTGTAATGGGATCTATGCAGAATCACACCCCAATCCTCGCGAGGCAAAAAGTGATGCTGATGGGATGCTCTCCTTTAATCAATTAGCTGATTTACTCGATGTATGGGAGAAGCTATATGAAATTGTCTCCGTTACTTGCTAGTGGCAGCTTTCTTCTCCTTGCACTCTTTGTAGGCTGGACCATCTTTCCTGTGACCGGAAAAGATCTCCTTTTGTATAAGCAGCTTGTTGAAAATGTACGCTCTTCTCCTCAAACACAAAATCAAAAAAGGGAGGGGGTCATTAAAGAGATCTGCTATCAGGATCAGACCCCCTTGCATTTTAAAATCAAAAGCGAAGATTCAGAGCTTCTGTTTCTCGAAGAAAAGGGGAAATTAGAGGTCATTGAAAATTTAAAAGAGGTGTATGGATGGATGCAAGAGGAGCAATTTTTTGTCCTTCCTAATGGGAAAGAGGTCGTGAAAAAAGAGAGGGGGGGATTATTACGTGGAGAGGACCCCTCTTTAGAGACCTCCTGGATCCCTCTCAACCAAAAAGGGCTAAAACCGATGCAATATATACGTTATTTCGAAGCAGATAAGGCCTCCTATCGTTATTCCTCTCAACTCTTTCTTGCTCAAGATGTCCATCTATGGAGATACCGGCTACCAGGCCATGAACTTCCTGATACAACCCCTCACGATTCCCCTTTAATGAAGGGGGTGGCGACAAGTATTGAATTTTTCTTTCAGGGAAAAAAATTCCAATTTCAAGCCCACCATTTAAAGGCTGAATGGCAGTCATGAAAAAAATCCTCTACTTCCTACTTTTTTCCCTCTCTTTATGTGCGCATGAAAAAACCTATGTAGAATCAGATGAGGCGCATTACGATGGAGCAAAAATTATTTTAGAGGGAAATGTTTTTGTAAAAAATGGTATGGGGACGATCCATGCAGATAAGGCCACTCTCATTCGAGATGAGACAGGACAAACCTCCATTGATTTTCCTTGGGTTGAGCTCTCTGACCATGTCATCTTAACGCTTACAGAAGGAGGTTATCTCTCCTGTGCCTTTCTTTTCTTAGATCATCCCCAGTTAACTGCTCATTTTCAGGGGGCTCCTCTTGTGACCTATATAGACACCTGTGGAGAGGTCTCTGCTGAACATGTGCAGATTGATTACATTCAAAAAGAGCAAAAGGTCACACCTGTAAAAATCACCTTAACAGGGAGTGTGTGTCTCTCTCGAATGGATGAGAATGAGCAGTACGCTTTAGCAGAAAAAGTGGAATATTTTCCTGAGCATGAGAGGATGATTTTTACGGGGACTAAAGAAAGAGTACTTTTCTTTGACAAGAAAAGAGATATTCAACTTTCAGCGTTCTCTGTGATCGCAGAAAAAAATCCTGAGACAAAGAGGGAGTCTGTGCGTGGCGTGGGCGATGTACGTTTTGTTTTGGGACAAGAGGAACTTATACAATTAAAAGAGAGATTCCATTGAAAAGAGAGCCCCTTTTACGCATCCAAGATCTTGAAAAAAACTATGGGGGGAGAAAAGTTGTAGATGGCCTCTCTTTTGAGGTGTACGAGGGGGAAATCGTCGGACTTCTAGGTGCCAACGGGGCAGGAAAGACAACCGCCTTTTATATGACGATGGGGCTGATTCGTCCTGATAAGGGAAGAGTCATTTTCAAAAAGATAGATATTACAGATCAGCCGATCCATGTGAGGGCGCGATTGGGGATGGGCTATTTGGCTCAGGAACCCTCCATCTTCCGACATTTGACAGTTGAGGAGAATATTTTATGTATTTTGGAGATTTTGCCTCTGACGCGTCATGAGAGAGAAGAGCGTTTGGAAACGCTTTTAAAAGAGTTAAGGCTTGAAAAATTGGCGCATAAAAAAGCGGAAGCTCTTTCTGGAGGGGAGAGACGGAGATTGGAAATTACACGTGCTTTAGTTACAAACCCCTCTTTTTTATTATTGGATGAGCCTTTTGCAAATATTGATCCTCTCACAATCTATGACGTTCAAGAGATGATTCTCCATTTATCTAAAAAGGGAATTACCGTTTTGATTACGGATCATAATGCGAGAGAGATCTTTTCCATTGCACATAGAAGCTATTTGGTGAGTGAGGGCAAAATCTTGCTTTCCGGAAGCGCACAAGAATTGACAGAAAGTGTGCAGGCACGTCAGAGCTATCTAGGCCTAGAGTTTCGCCTTTAACCTAAACATTTTACGGCGCAAGCTGATAAAAAACATCCAACTCTAAGTCTGCGTAGGATCTATATCGATCATTTGAAGATCAATTAAATAATCAATGTTATCTTGAATGAACTTAGGATAAGACTCATCTATTGGAACAAAAATATGAGAGTTTGCCTGTGCTCTCCATCCCTCCTCCGAAATTGCATAATCATATCCCTCCACAATGCCACGATATTTCTCCATGATTTTATCGTAACCACCCATTGAAGTGAAATGCCATCCTACATGCCACTGTTTCCCCATGTTTCCAGTGCGAGCTGCGACACGTACTCCTTGAGGATTTATATTTATTAAATCTTTGAAACGAACAATTCCTGTTCCTCCCCATACACAATTGCAAGACCTATTTAAAAACCAACGGTACATGTTTTGTATGCACACAATTGATTTGTATTTGTTTAATTCATGGTCTAATTGAGGAATAATTATCCCAGGTACTATTTCATCTACATCAGAAATGAGGATAATGTCATTAGGTTTACAATCGGTCAATCCTCTCATGATTTGATTTCTATGCCAATTCTCACGTGCCCAACTATCACTGGTCTCATAATGCTCTTCCAACTTAATATGAATGATTTTATCTGCAAATTGTGCATATCTCTCTTTATTCAATTCATAATAAAATGGCTTTAGTTCCGCTTTTCTATGTGTTTCACAGGCTTCTACAAGAACAAATTTATCCACATAAGGATACAGTTCATTAAGACGTATTTCTAAGAGTTCCAATTCATTAAAGAACATAAAACAATCATAAATTGCAGCTTTTTGGATCGGCCGCTTTCTATGTTTTTTTGCTACCATATCCTCCAATCCAAATAGGGAAAATGGAATGATGACTAAACTCAAAAAAAGCAAAAGAAATTTCTTCATGGGATCCTCATGGTAAATCAAATGAAGAGATATTCAAATATATTCTAAAAAAAATGTAAAGACAAATCTAAATTGCAATAATCTCCCAACATAGTTACTATCCTCTCTCTCCATATGAAGCGCTGGTATCTATTTCTTTTCCTTCTTTTTTTTGCCGCTCTAGAAGCAAAGCAGACGATCTGCTTGAATATGATCGTGAAAAATGAGAGCGCCGTCATCCGACGCTGTCTCGAGTCCATCATCCCTTTTATCGACTACTGGGTGATTGTCGATACAGGCTCCACAGATGGGACGCAAGAGATCATTCGGGACTATCTCTCGGTAATTCCAGGTGAGCTTTACGAAAGACCTTGGAAGAATTTTGGTTACAATCGATCAGAGGCGTTCGACCTTGCTAAGGGCAAGGGGGATTATATCCTTTTCATGGATGCTGATGATATGTTGGAATATAAGAGAGGATACCAGTTTCCCACTCTTCACGCAGACTGTTATCACATGAGACGAGGCACAAAGAATGTCTCCTATTTGAAGTCGCAACTCGTTAAAGGTAATCTACCCTGGAGATGGATAGGAGTAACACATGAGTATCTCTCTTGCGATATTCCTTTTTCTTCTGAATTTCTTCCTGATGTCTTTTATCTCTCCTGTGGGGGCGGAGCAAGCGCCTTTGACCCTCAAAAATTTCATAAAAATATCCAACTGCTCGAGCAGGGATTAAAGGACGAGCCACATAACACCCGATATGCTTTTTATCTCGCAGAAAGTTATCGAGATGCTGGAGATCGCTTAAAAGCTGTCGAATGTTATCAAAAACACATTGCGATGCCCTATACATGGGATGAGGAGGTTTTTTGGTCCCATTATCAGATTGCGCGCATCTTAGCCTGTTATGATCCTCCTCGAGATGTACTCTTTGAACATTATCACAAAGCACACCGTTTTAGACCTCACCGTCCAGAGCCCGTTTACTGTCTTGCTGAACTCTATAACAAGTATGAACTCCACTCTTTAGCATACGAATGTCTCAAAGGGTGGGCATCCCTGCCTAAACCTGCCTGTAAAGATATCCTTTTTTATGAGGATTGGATGGAAGAGAGAGGAATTCCTATGGAATTCTCCATCTGCTCTTACTATGTGGGCAAATATGAGGAATCTTTAGAGGCGTGCGATCAGCTTTTGAACCTACCTGATCTTTCCACAGAATTTCGCACAAGAGTGGAGATGAATCGCGCCTTTGCCTGTCAAAAAATCCAGGAAAAAGAACAGGGTTTTCAGCCAGGTTGGCTCCCCTACCCACTTAAACTTGCTCTTCAAAAGCAGGAAAAAAAGGAGTATGAGGCTGCTTTGCAGGAATATGATCTATTTCTTGAGCATGAGACCCAGAAGGAGAGCTGTTGGATTGCCAAGTATTTACGAGGAACCTGCTATGAAGCAATGGGAAGATGGGATGAGGCTTTTCGAGAATATCTAGCGACCTATCAACATACACCAGAAAGATCCGAACCTCTATGTAAAATCGCTTCCCATTTCCGAACTCAAGGGGCTAATGATCTTGCCTATATGTTTGCCAAGCAGGGAGCGGCCATTGCCCATAAACAGGAGAACTTTCTCTCGGATATGAATAAATATCAGTTTGATATCGAGCTTTCGATTGCAGCATATTATACCCCATTTAGACAAGAGGGATTTGAAGCAACCAACAAACTGCTACTCATACGCCATCTTCCCTATTATCTGAAGTCGCAAGCCTCAAATAATCTTCTCTTTTATGTGGACAAATTGCCTCAAGCAACCTATCGACCGATTAAAATCACACTTCCCCCGGTCAAGCCTGGCAGCGACCGTTATTACAATCCTATGAATCCCTCTCTTCAAAAAACAAAAGAGGGATATCAGATGATTTGCCGTACTGTGAATTATCTACAAGATAGCCGGGGCAATTATAGCATGATCGACGGAACTCCTGAGGTTTATGTGCGAACACGCAACTTTCTGATAGACTATGACAAACAGTTCAATGTGCAAAGAGAACGGGAGATTGTAGAAGAGAGGGACATACAAACAAGTACAAGGGCCGTAGATGGATTAGAAGATTGTCGATTAGTAAACCTAAATGGGGAGAACTGGTTTAGCTGTACAGCGTTTCATGTAACCGCTTCCGGAACTCCCCAAATCGTATTGGGAAAACTCAATGAGGATCCTGCCTCTTCTCAAGTAAAAGTTGAGAATTTGGTGCATTTAAAAGGGACTAACCCCTATTGCGAGAAAAACTGGCTCCCTTTTGTTAAGGACAATACCATTCACATGATCTACTGGTATGATCCTCTGGTAATCTATAAGCCTAACCTGCAAACAGGGGAATGCGTTCCCGTGATCGAATATACCCCCTTGTATGACTTTTCCAGTTTTCGAGGATCAGCAGCCCCGATTGCTTTTGATGAGGGCTATCTCATCTTGATCCACGAGGTGATTTGTCAAGAAAAACGGACTTATATACACCGCTTTCTCTATTTTGATAAGGACTTTCACATAAAGAAATTATCCAAGCCATTTATATTTCAACATTTAGGGATAGAATATTGCTGTGGGATGGCCATTGATCATGAGGGGAAGAACTTAGTTTTATCGATAGGGCTTGAGGATAGGGAGGCGCATATGTGTACGGTGGATTTAAAAACGGTGCGCGCACTGCTGCAGGAGATTTGATGGGTGAATTTGTTCCAAAATCCTATCTTTATCTACGTCACAACTACACATTTTCGATATTTAAAAAAGATTTACTAGCTGGATTGACTGTTGGGATTATTGCTCTTCCGCTTGCGATGGCCTTTGCTATTGCCTCTGGTGTTCCTCCAGAACGGGGTCTTTACACAGCGATCATCGCAGGTTTTCTTATTTCGGCCTTAGGAGGAAGCCGCATTCAAATTGGCGGACCTACAGGTGCTTTTGTTGTGATTATCTATGGGATTATCCAGAGAACAGGGTATCATGGCCTTTGCATGTCGACGACGATTGCGGCTCTTATTCTTATTCTTTTAGGAATTTTTCGCATCGGCTCTTGGATTAAATATGTTCCCCATCCCTTGATTACCGGTTTTACTACTGGAATTGCGGTGATTATTTTTTCTACTCAAATTAAAGATTTTTTTGGATTGCAGATGGCCACTCCCCCTGCCGATTTTATTGACAAGTGGCTCTCTTATTTTGCAGCTTTTCCTACCTTTGATCCTCTCACTTTATCCATGGCTGCAGGAACTTTAGGGGTGATTGTATTGATTCGGCGTTTAGTTCCCTGGCTACCTTGGGGAATCAGCGCTATTGTTCTTGCAACAGCTATATGCATGATTTTTAAGTTGCCTTTAGAAACGATCCAATCACGTTTTGGCCAGATTCCGAGAAGTTTACCTCTTCCCTCGATACCCTGTTTTTTCATTCCAGCTGATAAGCTTAAGGAGATTCTGACGGATGGGATTACAATCGCCTTTCTTGGAAGCATTGAATCGCTTCTTTCTGCTGTTATTGGCGATGGGATGATAGGTGGCCGGCATCGCTCCAATTGTGAATTGATTGCCCAGGGGATTGCAAATTTTGGTTCCATTATTTTCGGGGGCATTCCTGCAACAGGAGCTATTGCGAGAACTGCGGCCAATGTGAAAACAGGTGCACAAACACCTATGGCAGGAATGATTCATGCGCTGGTTCTTTTTTTTATCCTCTACTGTCTGGCTCCTATTGTCAGCCAAATTCCCTTGGCAGCTCTTTCTGCTGTCCTTGTCATGATTGCTTGGAATATGAGTGAGGTCAACCATTTCACCCGTCTTTTAAGGGCACCTTATGGAGATCGGATCATTCTTTTAACGGCATTTTTTTTGACAGTATTTGTTGATATTACTGTTGCCATTTCTGTGGGGATGATTTTGGCCAGTTTTATGTTTATGCAGCGCATGAGTCAAATGTCGAAGGCGGTCTCCCTATCGCAGGTGTTTAAAGAAAATCAAATAGATTTTCCTGAAAAAAGTGATCCAGATGATATTTCCACAAAAAAAATACCTCAAGGGGTTGAAGTCTATGAAATCCAAGGTCCCTTTTTCTTTGGTGCTGCCAACATGCTTAGAGATCTTTTAATGAACATGGCTATCATTCCAAAGGTTTTTATTCTTCGCATGCGTGCAATTCCAATGATTGATGCATCTGGGATGTATGGACTTGAGGAATTTTATGGTCAGTGTAAAAAGAGGAATATTATTCTTTTGTTATCTGGAGTACACGGACAGACAAGGCAGGATCTTAAAAAGTTTGGATTGGTGGAGAGCATGGGAGAGGGGACGATTTTTCAGCATATTGACGCTGCACTGGAGAGGGCCAGCGAGATCGTTACTCACTAAACGCTGTGCTATGTCTCTCCGGAAAAAAACCTCTTTCCTTTGTCCTTTGCTCCGGACCTCTTAGTGAGTAGATCAAGCAAGCAGCATAACAAAAACAGAAATATTAATATCAGTTAAAAATTTTATCAGGCATTTAAAAGCTGTAGCATGCGTTTCAATTTCTTTGGATCCACGAGGATATCGGGATCTAGCTGTGTATTGACACGGTCAGGATATCTCTCCCCCTCTCCCAATAAATACGCATACCGGTGCCCTACACGTGAACAGATCTGCCAATAGCAGGGATGCACATAGGCGGGAGAAAAAAATTCCATCACCCTTGTTCCTGGATCACAAAAAACAAGATGGGAAAAACCCGCTCCATGAGGCCCTACCACGATTTCTGCCGCTCGGAAGTACTCCATCTGAGCTTTGAGGGACAAACCACTCAATTCTACCCTTTCAAAACCCTCTTTTTCTAGGAGAGTCCAGATCTCCTCCTCATTGATCACACCTCTTCTTGAGGCATCTCGTCTTGTCACATAAAGGCGGAGTTTAGGCTTATGAGCAAGTAGGGGTAGAAAACGCTCTCGGAGAAAGGCACAACCCCAAGAGGTAGGGATCTGATTAATAGAGGGATAAATGATGAGAGGCGCTTTAACGGCTGCATATTCTTTGGTATTGATCAGTCTCTCTTTTGAAAAACCGAGAAGAGCTAGACTCTCTTTTTGAAAAGAGGAGGCCTGTTCCAGATAGAGTTTTGCTGAAGTAAACGCTCCTTTTTCAATGAGATGAAGACGGGGAAGCACCTCATACATCCAATGGAAAAAAGCCCCTTGCCATGCAGCGGTGAGAGCAACAACAGTCTCTTGACTCTCATAGATTTTAGGGAAAAATCTCTTAGAGCTAAAATGGAAAAGATCATGATGGGGGGGAGCCTTACCATCTAGAGGAAGAAGATAGGTTGTGATCAGCTTACCCCTCTCATCCAGATTGCCTGCAAGAGCGGTCGCTGTTCCCTTAGGAATGGCCACAAAACCACTGCTTTCTAAGGCATCTTCCAAGGGGTTTTTGTTGAATTTCCAATGGATTTCTGAGGGACTGGGAAGAGTAATGGGGAGGGTAAGAGGGGCGTTTTGTGAGGAATAAATCTCCTGCTTCAGATGATCGGATGAGGTTAATCCGGAAGGGATCCCAAAAAAAGGGTAACTTCTCTTTTTTAAGAGAAGAGAGACGCTTTTAGCACATCCCCTTTTTACCCCTTTTCGCAATGCG